>NZ_JBFODG010000010.1:0-147144 GCF_040908215.1 Aeromonas sp. R5-4
AAAGTTGGTTGCGGGGGCCGGATTTGAACCGACGACCTTCGGGTTATGAGCCCGACGAGCTACCGAGCTGCTCCACCCCGCGTCCGAATTGTCACTCTCAAGCCGAGCAGTGGCTTGGTGGCGTTTGCCTGCTTTCGACTGTTTACACAATCGCAAGCTGACGAAAGAGTTGGTTGCGGGGGCCGGATTTGAACCGACGACCTTCGGGTTATGAGCCCGACGAGCTACCGAGCTGCTCCACCCCGCGTCCGAATTTTTCTCGAAGTGGCCGAGCAGTAGCCAGTTCGATTTCTCCTTTTCCACCAACCGGTTACACCGGCTTGACTGGTCAGGATCTCAGATGGTTGCGGGGGCCAGATTTGAACTGACGACCTTCGGGTTATGAGCCCGACGAGCTACCGGGCTGCTCCACCCCGCGTCTGAGGTCGCCAATAATAGGCGCCAGCGCACAGATTGCAAGTAAATATCTCAAAAAAAGTTTATTCGTAGATTAATCGGACAAATAGTGCGGTCATTAGCAGCATCATGCTGTTTTTTCAGGCAATCGAGTCCTTGCCAGGCATCCGGCACTACACTCAATAAGGTGAACACTCCTCATTTTGGGTAGGTAGAATATGCGCATCTCCGCCGGTCACTGCCGTCAGTTGGGGGCCACACCCGACAGTCACGGCGTCAACTTTGCGATCTGGGCACGCCTCGCCAGCCGGGTCGAACTGCTGCTCTTCGCAAGCGCAGACGATGCGACCCCCGAGGTGATCCCCCTCTCCCCGCGCCTCAACCGCACCGCCTACTACTGGCATATCCATGTGGAGGGGATCTCGGTCGGGCAGCGTTACGCCTATCGCATTCAGGGCCCGTGGCGCCCATATGGCGGCACCCGCTTCGATGCCGAGAAGGTGTTGCTCGACCCTTACGGCCGCAGCATCGAGCTTGGCGCCAATTACGATCGATGGGCGGCGGCCCGTCCAGGCAGCAATCTGGCTTGTTGCGCCAAGAACAAGGTGGTCGATACTCGCCACTACGACTGGGAAGGAGACAAACTGCCCGCTCACTCCCTCTCCCGCTCGGTGATCTACGAGCTGCATCTGGGGGGCTTTACCAAGTCCCCGAGCTCCGGGGTCGATCCGGCGCTGCGTGGCACCTATCTCGGATTGATTGAGAAGATCCCCTACCTGCAATCTCTCGGTGTCACCGCCGTCGAGCTGCTGCCGGTATTCCAGTTCGATCCTCAGGATGCGCCCAAAGGACTCTCCAACTACTGGGGTTACAGCCCCATGTCCTTTTTCGCCCCCCACGCCCAATACGCCTGCGGCGATGATCCGCTGACCGAATTTCGCGACATGGTCAAGGCGCTGCACAAGGCCAATATCGAGGTGATCCTGGACGTGGTTTACAACCACACCGCCGAAGGGGGTGATGATGGCCCCACCTTCTCGTTTCGCGGCATCGACAACGAGGCCTACTACATCCTCGACAACAACCAGAAGGACACCAACTATTCGGGCTGCGGCAACACCTTCAACGGCGCTCATCCGGTGGTGTTGCGGATGATCATGGACAGCCTCCACTTCTGGCGTCAGGAGATGCACGTCGATGGCTTCCGCTTCGATTTGGCCGCCATTCTGTCGCGGGATGAATCGGGTCAGCCGCAGGCCAATGCCCCCACTCTGCGCACCATAGATACCGACCCCAACATCGCCGACATCAAGCTGATTGCCGAAGCTTGGGACGCGGGGGGACTCTATCAGGTGGGGTCACTGGCCGGCGCCCGCTGGCGTGAGTGGAACGGCCAGTTCCGGGATGATGTGCGCCGCTTCCTGCGCGGGGATGACAACAGCGTCACCGCCTTTGTCGAGCGGCTCTGCGGCAGTCCCGACATCTACCACTATCACCACGCCGATCCCGAGAAGAGCATCAACTTCGTTACCTGCCACGACGGTTTTACCCTGTGGGACTGGGCCAGTTACAACAGCAAGCACAACGAGGCCAACGGGGAGGAGAACCGTGACGGCTGCGATCATAACTTCAGCTGGAACCACGGCCATGAAGGGGTAACGGAAGATCCCCAGATCAACGCCCTGCGGATGCGCCAGGCCAAAAACATGATGGTGGCGACCCTGCTCTCGGTGGGCTCCCCCATGCTGCTGATGGGAGACGAGCTACTGCGCACCCAGCGGGGTAACAACAACGGCTACTGTCAAGACAATGTCACCTGCTGGATGAACTGGCTGCCCAATGCCCGCAGTCAGGAGATGTTCCGCTTTATGAAGGAGCTGATCCAATACCGCAAACACCTGTTCCAGCGCCCGGAGCAGGAGAGCATGCCGCTATCGCTCACCGAGATCCTGCGCCACAGCGAGATCTGCTGGCACGGGGTCAACGCCGGACAACCGGATTTCAGCCCCCACTCCCACGCCATCGCCATGTCGGCGCTGTCGAGCGAAACCAAGCTGGCGCTCTATGTGCTGTTCAACGCCTACTGGGAGCCCCTCACCTTCAACCTGCCGAGCCCGCCAAAGGGGGTCGGCGGCTACTGGCGGCGGATCCTCGATACCGCCCTCCCCTCGCCGCAAGATATCTGCACCTTCGGCATGCCGCTGGAGGGATTGACCCGGGAGTATCTCGCCCAACCGCGCAGCAGCTGCCTCTTTATCTGCGGGGCCGACGATTTCTATTGATCGATAGCTGCTAATTGATTGCTGTTAATTGATAGTAGCGATACCTGCAAGCCAGATATGCAAAAGCCCCGAGTGTTGGCTCGGGGCTTGCTCCTTTCAGCGCCAGTGTCAGATCAGCTGGTGCAACACACTGGTAGCGGCGATCTGGGCGATCAGCAGGCCACACAGGGAGGTGGAGACCACCACTGGCGCGGTATCACGCTGCAAGTAGAGCGGGCTGAACCAGAGCAGCAGGGAGGCCACCAGCAGCGCTGCTTGGGTCACCACCGCCGGGATCAGGGCATCGAGATTGGCCTCACCCCCTTGCCAGCCCACCAGCACTGCCAGCCAGACAAGGCTGGCCATCGCCCCCACCAGACCGGCCAGCGGCAACAGGGTGTTGAATGCCTTGAGGCGGTGACGAGCCCGCAGCAGCATCAGGTGGGCAAAGGCCGCCCCCAGCATCGCCATCTGCAGCAGACCGCTCACCCAGCCCTGCAGTTGCAGCAGCCCGATGCCATAGAGAGCGAGCGGCAACGCCGGTAGCCAGAGCAGTGTCGAGGGGACTGAACGCTTGCCCTCCAGCCGTGACTGGGCCAGTGACAAGCCAACCCCGAGCACCAGCGCGGCCCCACCACTCCAGATGAGCCAGCTGGCCGCCTTGGCTTCCACCGCCAGCATCAGAGAGAGCGCGGTAATGACCCAGATGGAGAAGAGCTGCTGAGTGATGCGCGAGCGCTGGCCAGGGCAGATATCACCGCGCCACAGCACGATACCGAGGGCGATCAGGGCGCCAAGCGCCATCAATCCGGTGAGGGGAAAGAGCCAAAAAGGGAGTTGGACGAACACGACGCCTCCAGCAGTAAAGATTCGAGGTGCGCCACCGGGGCGCCAGAGAGGGGCGAGTATACCCAAACCGGCGGATATCCCCAATCGCGACAAACAATCGTGGGCAAACAATCCGGGGCAATTTGCCGCCAGCATGGCCCACCTTGAAGGGCGCCCTGCTGGCAGCCATGTCCATAGGGACGGGATGCAGCGCTGGCTTTAGCCCTGACCGCGGGCCAGCGCCACCACCCGAGCAAACATCTGGCGGATCACCGGCGGAATATGCTCGGCGCCGAGCCGCTCCGCCTCTTCCACCACCGCCAGCGCCATTCCCGGCTTGCTGCGGTGATGGATCGCCTTGTTGATGATGTGACTGGCGCTCCACATGGCGCGCCCGCCCACCCCGGCCTCGCGACGAAACACAGCTTCAAAACCGTTGTGATAGAGGTAGTGCTCGATGTCGGCGGCAGGGAGCTGGGTCAGTCGGTCCCGCTCCCGCTCGCCCTTGAGCTGGCCCCGGGCCGAGGTGGCATACTTGAGCCCCGCCTCGTCGCCATCGGTCAGCAGGTGCCACTCGATGCCAAAATCCCGCGCCACCTTGATGAGCGGCGACTGGCCGCACTGGGCAAACTCGATGATCCGCACCCCTTCGGCCCGCAGACTGTAACCGCAGATCTGCGCCAACTCGGAGAGCAGCCAGATCTCGGTCTCCCCCTCCACCAGCAGCCAGCAACGGGCAAACAGCGACATGGGGCGGTTGATCCGCACGTGGAAGGCGATCTTGCGCAGATCGTCGCTGCTGTAACGCTCGCCCCCCAGCTGGTGACAGAGGATATCCTGCTGACGGCGCACCAGCCGCCGCACCTGATTGAGCGGCAGGGAAGAGAGCAAGTCCCCCGAGTTGGTGGTGAGCAGCTTCTGACCCGGCAGTTGTTCCAGCAGCCCCCACGCCAGCGCCAGCATGGTCGGGTGCAGCCGGCTCTCAGGATCCTCCAGGATCATGATGGGACGGGCCCCCTCCTCCAGCTCCCGGTTGCCCCGCGCTTGCAGCAGGGTAGCCGCCATCCCCGCCATCGCCAGCTGCAGCGCGCGGTTATCGGCGCGGCGCAGCAGGGTATGCAGGTTGCCCGGATTGCGCAATGTCATGGGGCGATTGATGATGTCACGCTGACTGCGCGGCTTGTTCTTGATGGGGGCCAGGGCGTTGAAGTAGTGATCCATCAGCTGGCGCACCGCCTGCAACGCCTCTTTGAGCTCCGGCTCGCCGATCCGCTGGGGTTCGTCGATGAGCTTGTCCGCCAGCTCGCTCAAGCGATGTTCGGAGAGATCTCCCCACTGCAATGTCTCCACCCCGTTGCGAGCGGTACGGGCGTCCCGCAGCCGGAACACAGGGTTCATGGTGATGAGCAGGCAGACCAGCTCGTGGGTATTGGCGATGGGCAAGCTCTTGCCTACCCCGTCGAGAAAGTCGTGAATGGTGAGCACAGAGCCATCCGCCTGCAGCTCGGCGCTGGCGCGATAGTGAATGCGGTGGAATTTGTCCTTGTGCAGCACCCAGGAGGGGCAAAGACGGGCCAGCCGACGGGAGTGCTGACACATCTGGGGTCTGTGCTCACTGAAGGTGAGCACCAGTTGCAGGTGGCGCACTGGGGCCAATTCGGGATCTTCCGGTTGGTGAAAATCCTCGGCGGTGAACTGATAGGGCTCGGCATCCTGCCCCAGCAGACACCAGAGGGCGCGCAGCAGGCTTGATTTGCCCCAGGTATTTTCACCAATCAGCACCGTTGTCTGATCGAGCCCGAGCGACAGGCGA
Organism: Aeromonas sp. R5-4; assembly: GCF_040908215.1. Classification (NCBI taxonomy): domain Bacteria; kingdom Pseudomonadati; phylum Pseudomonadota; class Gammaproteobacteria; order Aeromonadales; family Aeromonadaceae; genus Aeromonas; species Aeromonas sp. R5-4. Next base: position 5,299 of record NZ_JBFODG010000010.1, read on the forward strand.
TTTATACCGCGAAAACCTTTGACTTCAATACGTTCCAGAAACATCCAGCCATGTCCACATCATTGTGATGGGGCAATAGTGGCAAAGTTACCGGAAAAATCCTATCGCAGGCGGGGCTTTTTCAACGTGAACTGTGAGGCACTGCAGGTTCGGGAGGGGTCACAACAGCGGTGCGATCTTGCGGGGCATTCCAGTGGCTGAACCAGAGATGACGGGTACGGATTTGACGTTTGCGATAATTCAATGGGCATTCCTTTCAATGGATAAGTGGTAGAGAGTACACCTCTTTTGCCCAAAGTCTCAGGGTTATCTGTGACGGGAAGATGACAATTGCGCCCGCCACTGCCCCGGCGTCAAACCAAACGCCTCGCGAAAACGATTGCCGAAATGGGCCTGGGAAGAGAAGCCACACTGACTGGCGATGCTGGCCAGCGGCTCGGGGCCAGCCAACAGCTGCTTGGCCCGTTTGAGCCGCAGCCCAAGCAGATAACGATGGGGCGGGCAGCCGAGACTCTGGCCGAACATGCGGGCAAAGTGATACTCGCTCAGCCCCGCCTGCTGGGCCAGCTCTGCCAGCGTGACCGAATCGGCCAGATGGGCCTGTAGATACTCCTGCACCCGCTTGATCACCACGGGCGCCAGCCCGCCGCGCAGAGGCGGCAGGCCGGGAGCCTCCTCGGTGTGGTGGCGATAGGCGTGGAGGATCAACATCCAGGCGCCGTGGGAGAGTGCCAACCGATCGACCCCGTGCTGCCACTGAAGCTGCATCAACTGGCGCTGCACAAGCCCGGCCGCCTGCGGATCGTCGATAAAGGTCTTGTCCACCAGTTGCAGGTGGCGCCCCTCCTTGTCACACGCCTCCTCGGCGATACGGGTGAGGTGAGCCGGGGTGAAGTAGAGATGAAAGAAGCGAAACTCTTCGCGCACCAGCCACTCGGATCTGTGGTGATCCGGCATGATGCACACCTTGCCGGTGCCGCCGTGGCCACCCGGCCCATCGAGTCGCTCGGTCTGCTCGCCTCCTTGCAGATAGACGCTCAGGGTGTGGTGGCCCGGCATGTGATAGCGGGTCTGGTCATAGCAGTTGCGCCAACTGGCGACGCCAAGCCCGGGTTCAAGCCAGCAGGCGTCCTCCAGCCGGGCGCCGGTGCTGACCAGTGCATCAAATACCCCTGCTGTTTTCATTCGCCCCTGCCGCCTGTTCCGGTTATGTGTACGGGTTATCCCGCTGCCATCCATCTTACCGACCGCGCCCGCAGATGACAGCGCAGGGAGATGAAAAACCGCAAGATGGTGCAATCCAGCCATCAGGGCTAGCCCCATAGTGGGTCATCTCTCCCTGACTCACCGGAACTGTGATGAATCTGATGCTCTATCTTGCCACCGTGCTTATCTGGGGCAGCACCTGGATTGCCATCGCCTGGCAACTTGGCCCCATCCCCATCGAGGTGTCGGTGCTCTATCGCTTCCTGCTGGCAGCGGTTGCGCTGTTTGCACTGCTCACCGCCAGCGGCCGCTTTCCGCGCCTGCCGTGGCATGGCCAGCGCTATGCGGCGCTGCTCGGTGCCCTGCTCTTTTCCACCAACTTTCTCTGCTTTTACCACGCCACACGCTATATCCCGAGCGGCATGTCGGCGGTGATCTTTGCCAGTGCCAGCATCTTCAACGGCCTCAACCTCTGGCTGTTCGAGAACAAGCGCCCCACCCTGCGCTGGTTGCAAGGCTCCTTGCTGGGCCTCTTTGGCACCCTGTTACTGTTCTGGCCGGTGCTGGCAGATGCGCAATTGGGTGCAAACGGCTGGAAGGGGCTGCTGCTCGCCTGTTGCGGCACCCTCTGCTTTTCGCTGGGCAATCTGGTCTCGGCCCGGGGCCAACGCCACGGCTACCACGTACTGCAACTGGTGCCCTGGGGCATGGTTTACGGCGTGGTGCTGTTGCTGGGCTGGGTCACATTGCTCGGGCAGCAACTGGTGGTGCCGACCGATGGCCACTATCTGGCGGCCATGGTCTATCTCGCCCTGTTTGGCTCGGTAATCGCTTTTACCGCCTACCTGACCCTGGTTGGGCGCATCGGTGCCAGCAAGGCCTCCTACGCCACCGTGCTCTTTCCGCTGGTGGCGCTTACCCTCTCCACCTTCTACGAAGGTTTTGTCTGGCAGCCTGTCTCGGTGGCCGGAGTGGTGATCAGCCTCATCGGCAATCTGGTGATCTTCGCACCGCCCTTGAGCGAGTGGCGCATTCGACCGGCCAAGGCAGCAAACGCCCCTTGCTCCTGAACCAGTCAGCCCCTAAGGTAGCGCTCAATCTGTGACGATCCTGATGGCGATAAACAAGGGGGCGAGATGTTACTGGAAGGGCTGGAGACGCTGAGCCTGCTGGCAAGTGAAGGAACCATGGCCAAGGTGGCCAGTCGCCTCTATATCAGCCAGTCGGCGGTGAGCAAGCGGATTGCCCAGCTGGAGCAGCGCCTTGGCAAGAAGCTGATCGAGCCGGAGGGGCGCCAGATCCGCCTCACCCCGCAGGCCAAGGAGCTGCTGGAACGAGTGGCCCCGAGCTTGGCCGAAATGAAAGGGGTGCTGGCCGATAGTCAGGATCTGGCGGATCAGAGCCCCCTCCCCATCGCCTGCTCCGAAACCCTGCTGGCCGGTTATCTCTCCCACTTCATGCGCGACTATATGGAGCGCGATCCCCACCTTGCCCTCTCTACCCACCACACTCCGGTCATTCTGGCGCGGGTGCGCAGCGGTGATGCCCTGCTCGGCATCTGCGCCGGTCGGCTCCCACCCGGCCATGGCCTCGGCACCAATCTGCTGCTTGAGGAGCCCTTCTATCTGGTGGGCGAGGCGCAGCCGAGCCTGCCACCAGCCAACACACAAAGTAGGCGCAAGATCCTCACCATGGATCTGGAGAACCCCTCCAACCGCTACCTGCGCGAACCGCTGGCAGATATGGGATTGGAGCCCGCCATGGAGCTCGACTCCTATCTGGCGCTCATCGAACTCGCCAAGGCGGGCATTGGCCCTGTGCTGCTCCCCGCTGGCCTGCTGGGGCTGGTGAGAGAACAGGGGGAGATGGCGCGCCCACTGCCAGGGCTAGGCCGTCCCCTGCATCTGGTCTACCGACCAAACAGCCTAAAGCGAGAGCGGATCGCCCGGCTGGTGAGCGCCCTGCACCAACACTTTCGCCACTGCAGCGACACGCCGCGCTAGCCGTGTAAACCCGCCAGATGTGACAACGGGGCCCAAGGGCCCCGTAAACATCAAATTGTCACACACTCGCCGCGGCTCAGATCCAGGCAAACAGCTCGGGATACTGGCTCCAGACCAGCTTGGCGGACATCAGCAGGGAGACGGTCACCAGCAGCGGCTTGATCAGCTTCACCCCTTTTTTCAGCACCATCTTGGAGCCGAAGCGAGCGCCGATAAACTGCCCCAGCGCCATGCAAAAACCGACACTCCACACCACCTTGCCACCGAGCGCAAAGAACAGCAGGGAGGCGATGTTGGAGGTGAAGTTGAGCAGCTTGGTATGGGCGGTGGCGCGCGCCATGCCAAAGCCCGCCAGCGCCACGAAACCGATGGCAAAAAACGAACCTGTGCCCGGCCCGAAAAACCCGTCATAAAAGCCGACACCGCCCCCCACCAGCAGCGCAAACAGCATGGGAGTCAGACGGCGAGAGCTCTCGGCATCGCTTACCCGCGGCGAGAAGTAGAAGTAGGAGGCAAAGGCCATCAGCAGGAAAGGAAGCAGGCGCTCGAGAATGGCGGCGTCTATGGTCTGCACCGCCAGCGTGCCGATAGCCGCACCGATAAAGGTGCAGATCACCGCAGGCCAAATCATGGCCCACTCCAGCAGCCCCTTGCGGGCATAGAACCAGGTGGCGGAGAAGGAGCCAAAACTGCTCTGCAGCTTGTTGGTGCCGAGCACCAGCGCCGGCGGCATGCCGGTCGCCAGCAGAGCCGGCACCGTCAACAGGCCGCCGCCACCGGCGATGGCATCGATAAAGCCGGCGACAAGCGCCACACCAAACAGGGCAAACAGGGTAACCAGTTCCAATTCCATCCATAGACCTCACGAGAGTGGGTTGCCCGAAGGAGCAACAGGAGATAACCAAAACGACGTTGTGCGGTGGGCACAGGCTGTCCGCTATCCTAACGGGCCACAGACCATGAATCTAACGAAACAGTGGCAGCCAATTGATTCCTGATTTTCATTGATTTGAGCTGTCAGGCCCCTGCCCCCTCAGAGGGCCAGTTAGCAAGCCGGTGAAGCGACGTTCGCTTCCTTGATGGCCGCCAGTGCCTCACAGAGATGCTCCTCATCGGCACCGGGGAAACGGCTGACCCGACCGGCCATGTAGCGGCTGCTGAACAGATTGAACCAGTGCTGCAGTGCCTGCCCCGCCTGGAGCTCCCCAGCCACTTCCAGCACGCAGGCCGCCACTTCGGCGGTGCAGAGGTGCTCATCGCAGTTGGCCACCCGCATACCGTAAGTGGAGAGTGCATCGGGTTTGATGGCGAGCACCGGAAAACCGTCCAGATAGGGGCTCTTGTTGAACATCTTGCGCGCCTCCGGCCAGGTACCGTCGAGCAGGATAAAGAGCGGTTTTTTACCCGGTGCCAGCGTCACCTCGCCGGTCAGGCGGGCAGGCTCCTTCTCGCAAGCGGGAAAGACTACATAGGGCTGCCAGGCGGGATCGGCCAGCAGGGCCAGCAACTCTGGATGGGGCTGGGTACGTGACCAGAGAAACGCCCAGGTGGTATCCGGTAACACATCGGCGATCAGGCGACCGGTGTTGGAGGGCTTCATCGGCTCGCTGTCATACATCAGCAGGCAAAAGCCCGCCTCCGCTTTGAGCTCGGGGCGCCACTCGCAGGCACACCAATCCTCGCGCAGCTGACAGGCCGGACAGCGGGCCAGGGTGCCGCCACGGGCAAGAAACGGTCGGGTAGAGATACTCTTGCGCCAGGCCCGCAGGCGGTTGACGGCGTGATCAGGAACAGGCTTCATCTAGGTTCACAACTGGAGTCAAAACAGGAACGGCAGCGGTGCCAACATGTCATGGCGCCACAGGGCGCGATAACAGGGGGCTGCCGGAAAAGCGCAAGATTGTACCGAGTTACGCGCTGGCGGAACAGCAATCCCCGCCCCTTTCGCCAGACGCAGTGCCCACTCCTCTTGCCTTACGACTCCTGACAGCTGCGCAGCAGCTCCAGCAACAGGCTGCCATCGCGCAGTGCCTTGTGCACCTGCACCGAAGTGGGCTTGGTGGGATCTTCGTAGAAGTGGGTGGATTCAATCTGCAGCCGCACCAGATATTCGGCGGGCAACTGGCTGGCCAGCGACTGGTGCAGCATGGGGAACAGCAACCGATCGGCACGGGTGATTTCCCCCCCCAGCAGCAGCTTGCCCGGATTGAGCAGGCAGATGAGATTGGAGAGTACCTTGGAGAGACGACCCGCCGCTTGATGGAGAATATCCTGACAGAGGCCGTTGCCTGCCAGCGCCAGCTCGCACAGCTCGCGGATGGTGACGCTCTCGGGCAAGTCGTGCTCCTGCATCCGCTCGCGCAGATCCCGGTATTGCGCCTCCAGCGCCTGATTGGTCACCAGGGTGCAGGCACAGCCAAAACCGCCGCAGTAGCAGCGCTGGCCATAGGGTTCGAGCTGCAGGTGGCTGAGATCCCCGAGCAGCGCATTCTCGCTCTCGATGAGCTGACCATTGACCACCATGCCGACCCCGATGTCGTTGTGGACAAACACCAGCACCGCATCGGCGCAATTCTTGGCAGCCCCCCACTCCCGCTCGGCCTGGATCCAGGTGCGCACGTCACCGCTTACCAGCACAGGTACCGAGAACGCCTGTTGCAGAGTCGGGCCAAGGGGCCAGTTGCGCAGATCGTAGAAGGGGAAGTGCTTGACCATGCCGGAGTGGCGCTCTACCTGACCCGGCAGACAGAGGGCGATGCAGGCCAGACTGAGGGACTTTCTCGGCAAAAACACCTTGATGGCGTGCACCAGACTGCCCAGCAGATCGGCGCGCTCCTCCTCGGTAAAGAGGTGGCGCTGGCGGGCCAACGAACGGCCGGAGAAGTCAAACAGCGCCATATCCACGTAGCCACGGCCAAGGCGCATGGAGAGAAACTGGAAGCGGCGTTCGTTAATACGCAGCAAGGTCTGACGACGGCCGCGCCCCACCGAACTTTCACCACAGGTGACCACCAGCCCCCCATCGAGCAGTTCCCTGGTGATCTTGGTGATACTGGCTGGCGAGAGGCCGGTCAGGCGGGAGAGATCGGTGCGCGACAGCTCCTTGTGCTCTTCCAGGCTGGCATAGACCAGGCCGTAGTTGAGCTGCCGGATCAAATCGATACTACCTTTCACGATCTCATTCATAGGGTATGGGGCAAAGGCTGAAAAAAAGAGGCTGGCAATTTTCACACATTATTGGTCAATCCCCAAATAAAGTGCGGCCTGAACCGGGGGTCAGGCCGCATCTTGTGGTTGCCGTCACGGACAATTACAAGATCAATAACGGAATTGCGATACCAGTCTGCGCAATTTGTCGCCGGTACTGGCCAGATCGCGGGTGGTGCTGTTGGATTCCACCGCCGCGCTGGTCAGCTCGCTGACAATCTGCTGAATGGCCACCAGGTTCTTGTTGATCTCCTCGGAGACCGCGTGCTGCTCCTCGGCGGCGGTGGCGATCTGGATGTTCATGTCGTTGATGGTACTGACCGCCATCACCATGCTGTCGAGGGAGCTGGCGATATGGCTCGCCTCCTGCACCGTCTCATGGCTGCGATCCTCGCTCGCCTGCATCACCTCCACCGCCTGCTTCACCCCGCCCTGCAGACGTTGCAGCATCTCGTTGATCTCCTTGGTGCTCTGTTGGGTACGGCCGGCCAGCGAACGCACTTCGTCCGCTACCACCGCAAAGCCCCGCCCCTGCTCACCGGCGCGGGCCGCCTCAATGGCGGCGTTCAGCGCCAGCAGGTTGGTCTGCTCGGCAATGCCGCGAATGACCTCCACCACGGAGCCAATCTTGGCAGTCTCTTGCGCCAATTGCTCGATAACGCCGGAGGCGGTATGCACCTCCCCCACTAGCCGGTTGATACTGTTGATAGCCCCGCTCACCACCCCGCGGGCGGCGTCCGATTCACGGGCCGCATCGCTGGTTGCTGTCGCGGCATTGGAGGCACTGGCCGCCACCTCCTGCGCTGTGGAGCTCATTTCGGTCACCGCTGTGACCACCTGATCGGTCTCGCGACTGTGACCCTGCATCTGATGGTCATAGTGCTCGCTCAAATGGTGCAACTTGTCGACCGCGCTAAAGAGGTGGTTGCTGGTCTCGCCCACCTGACTTACCACCGACTGGATCCGCTCGACAAAGCGGTTGAAAGCGCTGGCCAGTTGGCCAATCTCGTCCTGGCTTTGCACCTTGAGGCGCTGGGTCAGATCCCCGTCACCGTTGGCGATATCGTTCAATGCCAGCACCGCATCCGCCAGCGGCTTGGTAACCCGGTTGCCCACAATGACGGTCGCCGCCAGAGTGATACCGAGGATCAACAGGATCACCAGCACACTGCTCTGCAACGAGGCATGCATATTGCTCTCGCGCTCTGCCCGAAGGGCTGCCAGCTCGTTATCGATATCATCGATATAAAAACCGGTGCCAATGGCCCACTGGTATTTGTCCAGCACCAGAGTAAAGGCCAGCTTGGGAGCATCGCGCCCGATGGAGGGCTTGGCCGTCCAGTATTCGGTAAAACCATCCCCCTGACGGGCCGACTTGAGGATCTCCTGGATCAGCAACTTGCCCTTGGCATCCTTGTCGTTCCAGCGGTTTTTCCCCTCCAGCTCGGTACGCACCGGCAGCAGTATGGTGTTGCCCTCGAAGTCATAGACAAAGAAGTAGCCATCACTGCTGTAACGCAGCGGCCTGAGCAACTCTTTGACCTTTTGACGATTTTCCGGAGAATCCGGCAGAGAATACACGGCATCGACAGCGGTTTTGGCCATCATGATGTAACTGCTGAGCAGCGCTTTACGCTCCTTGATGGCATTTTCCCTCGCCACCACCAGATCAGACTCCAGATCGCTCTTGGAGACCATGTAGTTACTGAGATTGACCACCAGGGCCATCAACAGTACGGGGACTGCACCCAGTAACAGGATTTTCTGCTTTAGCGTCATCTTTCACATCCTTGCAGCTGTTTTTATTGGAATTCCTTGCTTACTCGTCAGTATAGGTGCTGGCAGGGCGAGCCCAGCTTTCGTTACAATTCCCTTAAATAAACAAATCGGCCTGAACGTGAAAATCATGAATCTTTGTCCTTGCGGCTCAACCCTTTCTCTCGAATTGTGCTGTGGCTCACGTCACAGTGGTGCTGTAGCTGACACCCCGGAGCAGCTGATGCGCTCGCGCTACAGCGCTTTTGTGCTCGGTCTGGGGAAGTATCTGGTCCATAGCTGGCACCCGGCCCACCTTGGCGGTCTCACCGCCGAAGAGCTTTCACGCATCGACACCCGCTGGGATGGTCTCGAGATCATCGCCAGCCAGGGCGGCCCGAAGGATGAAACCGGGATGGTGGAGTTCAAAGCCTGGTTTCTGGAAGGAGATGAGCGCCACTGCCTCCATGAGCGCTCCCGCTTCGTGCGTTATCAGGGCCGCTGGGTCTACACCGAGGGAGAGCAGGATCCGGCGCCCCTCAAGGCGGGGCGCAACGATCCCTGCCCCTGTGGCAGCGGCAAAAAGCACAAGAAGTGCTGCGGCTGACCCATCACACACCCACCAGACTCGTCAAACAGTGACAAGGGGCATCCGATGCCCTTTTTTGTGCCTGTTATTCGCCACCAGCCCACAGACCGATGTGATAACAAGCGTGACAAATGTCACATAATGCTCATTAACGCGCGAGAAAATGAGCGTTTGCGAGCGCAAATTTGGCCCATATCAAACATTTCCACTCAGAAGTAGGCCACACTGGCCTCATCTGGAAGAGATGAGACAGGCAACAATGAAAAGAATAACTACACAAGTCGTCATCATAGGCGGCGGTGCCACAGGGGCCGGCATCATGCGCGATTGCGCACTGCGCGGCATCGACTGCATCCTGCTCGAGCGCGATGATATCGCCGCCGGCACCACCGGCCGCAACCACGGCCTGCTCCACTCCGGTGCCCGCTACGCGGTGACGGATCAGGAGTCCGCCCGCGAATGCATCCAGGAAAACCGCATCCTCAAGCGGATCGCCAGCCACTGTGTCGAAGACACGGGCGGCCTCTTCCTCACCCTGCCGGAAGATGACATCAATTTCCAAACCACCTTTATGGATGCCTGCGCCCTGGCCGGTATCGAAACCCGCCAGCTCGATCCCGGTGAAGCCCTGCGCATGGAGCCCAACGCCAACCCGGCGATGATCGGCGCCATCCATGTACCGGACGGTACGGTCGACCCGTTCCGCCTCGCCGCCGCCAACGTGCTGGACGCCAAAGAGCACGGCGCGCGCATCTTTACCCACTGCAAGGTGCTGGGGCTGCTCCGCACGCAGGATCGGGTGCACGGGGTCAAGGCGATCAATACCCGCACCGGCGAAGCGTTCGAGGTGGAGTGTCAGGAGGTGATCAACGCCGCCGGCATCTGGGGCCAGCAAATTTGCGAATACGCCGATCTCGGCATCCGCATGTTCCCGGCCAAGGGCTCCCTGCTCATCATGGATTACCGTATCAACCAGCTGGTGCTCAACCGCGCCCGCAAACCGGCGGATGCGGACATTCTGGTGCCGGGCGATACCATCTCCCTCATCGGCACCACCTCCAGCCGTATCGATTACAACAAGATTGACCAGCTCACCGTCGAACCCGAAGAGGTCGAAGTGTTGCTACGCGAGGGGATCAAGCTCGCTCCCATCATGGCGCGCACCCGCCTGCTGCGCGCCTACGCCGGGGTACGCCCGCTGGTGGCGGTGGACGGTGATGACACCGGCCGCAACATCAGCCGCGGTATCGTGCTGCTGGATCACGCCGAGCGCGACGGTCTCAAGGGCTTCAACACCATTACCGGCGGCAAGCTGATGACCTACCGTCTGATGGCGGAGTGGGCCACCGATCTGCTGGCCAAGAAACTCGGCAACAGCACACCCTGCCAGACCGCCGAACTGAGCCTGCCCGGCTCGCGGGATCCGGAAAAGGTCTCCGCCCCCGGTCTCTCGGTGCCTGCCGAAGGCTCCGCCCAATACCGCCACGGCGAGCGGGTCATCGCCTTCTTCCGTGACAATCCCAAGGCCAACGCCCTTATCTGCGAGTGCGAAATGGTCACCGCGGGCGAAATCGAATACGCCCTGCGCGAACTGGATGTGGACAACCTCATCGACCTGCGCCGCCGCACCCGCCTCGGCATGGGCCCCTGCCAAGGCGAGCTCTGCGCCTACCGCGCCGCAGGTCTGATGCAGGAGTATGGCAAGGCTGACGGTCGTCAGGCCTGCGTCATGCTGCGCCAGTTCCTGGAGGAACGTTACAAGGGCACCCGCCCCGTCCTGTGGGGCGATGCCCTGCGCGAGGCCGAGTTCACCTACTGGATTTACGAAGGGCTGTTTGGCCTGGGAGAATGGACGGCGCCGCAGCTGGTTGCCGATACCCCACGCGGCCCAACCAGCGAGACCACTCACAAGGAGAGCCGTCATGAAGTTTGACAATATCGTTATCGGCGGTGGCATGGCGGGACTCTCGGCTGCCCTGCGGCTGGTGGAGGCAGGCCAGAAGACCCTGCTGATGGCCTCCGGCCAGAGTGCCCTGCACTTCTCCTCCGGCTCGGTCGATCTGCTCGAAAGCGAGGGAGATCCCCGCGCCGCCCTGCCCGCCTTTATGGCTGCCCATCCGGATCACCCCTACAGCAAAGTAGGAATGCAAAATATCGAAGCGAGTCTGGCCGATCTGCAGCGCCACTGCGCCGAGCAGGGATTGCCGCTGGTTCGCCAAGACACCAATCACCAGCGCCTGACTCCCATCGGCACCCTCAAGCGTACCTGGCTCTCCCCCGATACCTGTGCCTGCGTGACCGATGCGCCGATCCCGGATGTACTGCTGCTGGCCACCCTCGAGGGCTTTCGCGACTTTCATCCGGCACTGGCGGCCGCCAATCTGGCGACCCATCCGCGTTTTGCCCACTGCCGCATTCTGACTGGCGAAATCCGCCTGCCCCAGCTGGCGGAATTCAGCCGCAATCCCCACGAGTTTCGCTCAGCCGACATCGCGCGCCTGTGTGACAAGCATCATCTGGTGGCCGATCTGGCCCGCGAGATCAGCCGCATGGTGCAGGAGAGCGGTGTACCCGGCTGCCGCCATATCGTGCTGCCCGCCTGCCTGTCGCTGGGGCTGGTAGGCCCGCGTCTGGCGGAGCTGGAGCAGCGTACCGGCTGCACCATCAAGGAGGTGGCCACCATGCCGCCATCACTGATCGGGATGCGGATGCAGGAGGCGCTCAAGCGCCGCTTTATGGCCCTTGGTGGCACCTTCCTCACCAGCGAGCGGGTGCTGGGCGCCCGTTACGAAGGTGACCGGGTGGTCGGCGTACATACCCAGAATGGCGATGATCAGCTGTTCGAGGCGGACAACTTCGTGCTTGCCTCCGGCAGCTTCTTCAGCCGCGGGCTGGAATCCCGTCTGCGTGGCATTCGCGAGCCCATCTTCGATGCCGATGTTCTGAGTCTGGAGGAGCGTGACGCCTGGGCCGGTCGCCGCCTGTTCGACCACCACCCTTTCATGGGTTTTGGGGTCAAAACTGACGACAAACTGCGGGTACTGCGCGGTGGCAAGCCGCTGACCAACCTCTATGGTGCGGGCAGTGTATTGGCCCATTACGACCCCATCAAAGAGGGCTCCGGCTCCGGTGTTGCGGTTGCCACTGGCTGGCAGGCCGCTGGCCATATTCTGGCTGGCGTCTGAGATGCCAACCCTCTGTTTTCTGACTACGGGCAGAGCGCTGCCCGCTCGACAATCCCATTGCCGCATCCCTGTTGCTTTCAATCCGGCCCGGGAGGAGTAAATCATGCTACTGGATCACGCCAACCAAACTTTCGATCAGTGCATCAAATGCACCGTCTGTACCGCCTACTGCCCGGTGGCCAAGGCCAACCCCGCCTACCCCGGCCCGAAACAGGCGGGCCCGGATGGGGAGCGGCTGCGGATCAAGAGCCCGGAGCTCTTTGACAGCGCCCTCAAGCACTGCACCAACTGCAAGCGCTGTGAAGTGGCCTGCCCGAGCGGGGTGCGCATCGGCGACATCATCGCCAAGGCCAAGCACCAATACAGCGGCTTCAAACCGGGGATCCGCGAGTTCGTGCTCTCCCACACAGATCTGATGGGCAGCATGTCTACCCTGATGGCCCCGGTAGTCAACTTCACCACCGGCCTCAAGCCGATGAAGCTGGTGCTGGACAAGGCGCTGGGGGTCTCATCTCACCGCGATCTGCCCAAATACTCCCAGGGCACCTTCCGCGGCTGGTACAAGAAGCAAAAAGAATCTCAGGCCCGCTTTGCGCGCCAGATAGCCTACTTCCACGGCTGCTATGTCAACTACAACCACCCGCAGCTTGGCAAGGAGCTGGTGCAGGTGCTTAACGCCATGAACATAGGTGTGCAGTTGCTGGAGCGGGAGAAGTGCTGCGGCGTACCACTGATTGCCAACGGCTTCATGGACAAGGCCAAGCAGCAGGCGGCCTTCAACATCAAGCAGATGGAGAACTCCCTGTTGGGTAACGAGATGCCGCTGCTGGCCACCTCCTCCACCTGCGGCTTTACCCTGCGCGATGAATATCCCCACCTGCTGGAGCAGGACAACCACAAGGTGCGGGATCGCATCTCGCTGGTGACCCGCTTCCTGTGGAACGAGTTCTACAAGGGCAACAAACCGGCGATGAAGCCGCTCAATCTGCACATCGCCTACCACACCCCCTGCCACATGGAGAAGATGGGGGGCGTCATCTACACCCTCGAACTGCTGCGCGCCATTCCCGGAGTCAAGGTGACGGTGCTGGAGTCCCAGTGCTGCGGCATCGCCGGCACCTACGGCTTCAAGTCGGAGAACTACCAGACCAGCCAGACCATCGGTGAGGGGCTGTTTGATCAAATCAATCGCCTCTCCCCCGATCTGGTGATCACCGATTGCGAGACCTGCAAATGGCAGATTGAGATGAGCACCAGCTTCCGCTGTGAACATCCGATCCACCTGCTGGCCCAGGCGCTGGCCTGAATCCCCCCGGCCCCTGCGGCCGCATAAAAACAATCCACGCAGAGATAAACAAAGAGCCGGCAATTGCCGGCTCTTCTTTTTTACGCTTCACGCACGCTATCAGGGGTGCTGGATGATCAGGCTATGTTGATCTTCCAGCATGCTCTGCAGGATATCGTGGGACGAGGTGCTGGTGAGATTCCAGCTGGTCAGGTCCACATCCTTCAGGGTGATCTGCTGGGTCACATGACCATCCCCGGCTGGCGCCACCGAGAGGTTCACATCGCTCAGGCCATTGCTCCCCGTGGTCACCGAGGCTGAGAGATGCTTGAGCAGATCATCGACACCATTGCCAGTGACCCCTTGCAGCATGTCGGCCAGATCGATTTTGTCCCCTTGCTCCGGATGGAAGTCGGTGATGGTATCGATGGCGGGCTGCCCCAGACTCCCCTCATCCCCGTGTTGCCAAACGAAGAGATCGCTGCCAGCCCCGCCGGTGAGAATGTCGTTGCCATGGCCCCCCAATAGACGGTCATCGCCAGAGGAGCCAAACAGCCAATCCCCCTGATCGGAACCGACCAGCTCATGACCACTCTGGCCGTGCACCGTAATGGTCTCAAGGGGCGTGCTGACGGTTGAGCCGCCGACACTCGACTCGGCACTGATCCCCAGCACATGGTCACCGTCGCCAAAACCGCTGAAGTAGAGCGGAACCGAGTGTTCGGCCGGGATCAGCCAGTCGCCATTGCCATCGGCATGACCGACGCTCTGACCATGCTCGTCCTGCACCTGCGCCCCATTCAGGCCGCTGATGCGGATGGATAGCTCGCCGGTGGCCGGATTGACCACGCTGGCGTTGATGCCAAGGGGGATAACGGCCCCCTGCAAGGCATGGAACGCATGCTGATCCACCGTCAGACCCGGCATATCCGGCTCGGGAGTGACAGTGATTGTCACCTGATCGGTGTCGCTCAGCGGGCCACCCGCACCAGTGTTGCCCTGATCGGAGGTAGTGACGGTAAGGGTATCCTCTCCCCAGAAATCTTTGGCCGGTTCATAGTGCAGGTTGCTTGCCAGCAACTGGTTGAGATCGGCCAGCGACCCCACCAGGGTGATCTCGCTGGTACCCGCCCCCTGCACCATCACTGCACCGGTTGCACCCAGCAAGGTCAGTACACCATGTTCGACCCGCAGCACCATGGAGACAGGCGCACTGCCTGCATCCACATCCTTCACGCTGACACCGGATAGCGACAGAGAACCATCCTCTTTCACCGTCATGCTGCCAGGCAGCTGATTGACCGGCGCATCGTTGACCGGCTGCACCTCGATGGGCAGCACATCGGTATCGCTGAGTGCCCCGCCACTACCCGTGTTCCCCTGATCGTTGGTGACCATGGTCAGGGCGTCATTGCCGTAGAAATCACTGTTGCCCTGATAGGTGACCCCACCAGAGAGCAAGGCATTGAGATCAGCCAGCGTGCCGGTCAGCACCAGCGAACCGGTGCCGTTGCCGACTACCGTCACGCCGCTGCCAGCAGGCAGCGTCAGGGTGCCATGCTCCACCGACAGGGTGATCTTGATGGGGCTGTTGCCCGCATCCACATCTTTCACCTGCAAACCATGGATGACAAAAGGCTGATCTTCCTGCGCGACCTGAGGGGTCGTTGGCAATACGTTGATTGGCGCATCGTTGACCGGGCTTACATCCACATGGATGGTGCCATTGACCTCGGGGCCAAGGGCGCCGTTGTCGAGGCTCTGGGCGGTGATCTTGAGATCCAGTGCACCGTTGGCATCATTGGTCACCAGCTCGACCGTACTCAGCTTGCCGCCCTCAGTAGTGACCTGCCAGCGACCGCCACCCAGATCAACAACCGTCCCCGCCACGCCATTTGGCAAGCGGATCTCGGCGCCATCAGGCACCCCTTCGATGGTGACCCGTACCTGCTCGGGCTTGTTCTCATGCACATTACCCGCACTGCCGCCGGTTGGCTGGGTATCCCGGGTCTCCAGCCCCAGATCCAGAGTAATCACATCCCCTTCGGTACCGCTCACCTGACCCTGAATGTCGGCGATAAGGGCATCCCCCACCGGATTGACGGTGACGGTAAAGCTGCCACTGGTTTCGAGCGGAATGGTGAGCCCCTTGTCGAGGGTAAAGGCGCTCAGCGACAGCTCCACGGTGCCACTGAAATCAGCTGGCGGGATCAGGGTCAGCTTGGAGAAATCGGTCCCCACGGGTACCTGCCAGACGCCGCCGCCATTGTTGACCGCCGGGGCCGACAGGGTGAAGCCATCCGGTACCCCCTTGATCTGCAACGCGACGATCTGCTCCGAGCCATCGTTATCGATAAGGGTTGCGCCAAATCCGGCAGGGTTGACCGTGCCATCTTCGCTCCCCGTGACGCTGTGCACCGAGAGCTGGGCCGGATCGTTAACCGGTCTCACCTCAAAGCCGACCTGCCCGCTCCAGCTGCCGCTGTCAGTCACCTGTTGGCCGCCGACCAGCGCGGTATCGACGATATCGACCTTGATGTCGAGCGGTACCTGACCGCTGAAATGCTCTTTGGGCACAAACACCAAATCCTTGAGCGCCGCCACGTCGTTGACCACCAGAGTGTTAACCGGCTGGCCGCTGCCATCGAGGAAGTAACCATATTTGGCATCCACCGTGATGGTAACCCGCTCCACGGTTTCGAGGCCGCCACCCGCGATGGAGGGGCTAATATCGGCCAGTTTCACCGAGAGATCGAGGTGGATCTTGCTATCTTCCAGATTGTCCGGCTGTCCATCCTGGTTGGTGTCCTGCACGGTCAGTGTCAGTTCCGGATGCTCGCCACGACCACCATTCACATCGACTACGGGGGCCACATCGACCCTAACCGTGCTGCTGTCAACCTTGATGTCACCACTGGCGGTATCGGTATTCACCACCTTCACCTCGATATTGAGCGAACCGGCAAAGTCCTGTGGCAAGCCGAGGGTCAACCCTTCCAGGCCCGCCAGTGACGGCGGCACCTTGATGACGTACTCACCGGTCGAGATGTTGTACTCGGCGCCGCTGATGGTGACGCCTGCTGGCAACCCCTTGAGGACAATGGTCACCTCGTCGCTGGCCTGATCGGCGGCGCCGATATGGATCACGCCTTTGAGCTGCTGACCAAAATCAACCCGGATATCCTCCTTGCCCACCAGCACGGCGTTGTCGTCGATATCGACAGTCGCCGCCGGCGTCTTGGGCGTCACTGGCTTGTTTTCAAATTCGGCACTGGTTTGCAGGCTCACTTTGACATGGGCACTGGCATCGCCATCATCGCCCCGGTCGATCACCATGGCATCGATGCGGATCGGTTCGACCTTGCCGACAAACCCGTCCGGCGCATGCAGCTTGAAGCTGCCGAGGTTGCCCGCCGGCACGATCCAGCTGCCGTTACCGTTGTTGATACCGCCAACCACCACGAACTGATCGCCTGCACCACCGTTCAACACCGGCAGGTTGATCACCAGATAGTCGATCTCCTCCACGCTCGAGGGATCGAGGTCGGTAAAGACGAAGCGTCCAGTCAGGTCTATATCAGCCCCACTCTGCCCCACGAGAGCTCCACCGCTCTGGGTCAGCACGCCATCGGGCTCCACCACGGCCTGGATATCGACATGCAGATTGCCATCGATCACCTTCTCGGCCACCGCGCCCGAATCCACATCATGCTGGGTCACGGTAACATGGCTCTGGATAGTGGTATCCCGATCGCTATCCTCCGGCGCCTTCACCAGCAGTTGCCCCCCGTTGAGCAGGCTGTCGAGCTGGGCGGCGGTCAGGGTGACCTGGCCACTGACCACGGTCAGCTGGCTCTCGACACTGCCGACTCGCAGCCAGATCTGGTAGCCATCCTCCACCCCGGAGAGACTCAGCGCCGTGACTTTCTCGGCGCCGTCAGTAAGGGTCGGATGCCAGTCCAGCACGGTGAACTGATCTTCCAGGCCATGACTGGTCTTGCTGTAGTCGGTGGCGTCAATCTCCGGTTCCACCTTGATATGCAGCGGCACATCGAAGCTCTTGTGATCACCATCGTTCTCGGTCACCACCACCTTGGCGATCAGGTTCAAATCCGCCGTGCTGTTATGGGGCGGCTGAATAAGCAGGTTGCCAAAATCGGAGACATCGACCTGATAGGTCGGCTTGCCATGGGCGTCGAGTCCGGCAAAGGTGAGGGTCAGCTCCTTGCCATTGGCATCAAAGACCCGAGCACCTTCCGGCAACCCTTGCAGCACCACGTTGAGGCTCTCGGAAGTGTCGTGCGGGGTATCGACCAACTCGCCCGAGGTGAGGGTAAAGTTGAGCGGTGCCCGTCCATCCTCGCCCACTGTGATGGCATAGCCTGTCCCTTCGGCCTCCCAGCCGGTATTGCCAAGCTCGAAGTGAGGCTGATCCACCACCCCCACCAAATCCACATGAAGGGTCTGGGAGCCGGTCTCCTTCTCGTTCACCACGGTATGGGTCTGGCCGTTGGCATCGGTCAAGGTCGCCGTGTCTTTCACCACCCCCTTGATGGTCAGGTCGAAATCGACGTTGCTGTTTTTCGGCGGTTGCAGCTTGAGTTCGCCAATCCGATCAAAAGGAACCTCATAGTAACCGGCTATGTTCTGTGCAACGGCGGAACCACCCAGCAACAAGGTTGCACCGTCAGGCAGGCCACTGATGCGGACAAACATCTGTTCGGAGCCATCGAGTTTGTCACCCAGATGAGCAAGGGCAATCTTGCTGCCCAGATCGAGCAGGGTGTCTTCCTTGCCCTGAATGTCACGCACGGTGAGCTTGGCGTCATCGGCCACCGGATTGACGTTGATCACCAGATCAATCTTGTCTCCCTGCGCCGTACCCTGACCCTGAGCGATCGGGTTCTTCTCGGTGCTGATCGGCGTCACCGACAGCTTGATGTCACCACTGAAATCCTTGCCCGGAACCACAGTCACCTTGTTGATGTCGCCGGCCAAAACGGTGTAGATGCCATTGCTATTTGGCTTGAGCTCGACACCGTTGAGCATCAAGGTTCCCTTGCCCGCTTCCAGCTTGATCTGATAGGTCAACGTCTCGGATCTGTCGGTATCAGTCAGGCTCGCCTTGACGTCCAGCTTGATACCTGTGCTGTCTTCATCGGTGTCATAGTGGCGAGTGGTGTTGGCTGTGTCCCACATCGGCTTGTCGGCCACGCCGCGCACCGTCACAGCCAGATCCCCCGTTACAGCCGCAGGTGCCGCCCCTTCGGTGACACCGACCTGCAGTTGCACCTGGAAGTGCAGCGGTTGACCGCCATTGTTCCAGCTCGACCAGTTGCTTGAAGGCACAAAGGTCACCCCCTGAGTGGTGTAGTGAACATTATCACTGGTCACCATGGCCGCTGGCGGCACGATAAACCACTTGCCATCAGCCGTGGTGGTGAGGGCAACCCCGTTGTAATAGAAGGTGCCATGGGCATTGGTGGGCGCCTGAATCAGGAGCTGGTCCACATGCTCACCGCGATCGAAATCGCCAATATCGAGCTGCATGTTGATAGGGATACCCAGCCTCGGGTCTTGCGCCCCCTGATCTTCGTTACCAATGGCTGCGCTAACGGTAAAGCGCACCGCTTCATCCTGCAGATTGAGGGTCAGTGTGCTGTCTGCACGATCGCCATCGCCATCGACCAGATGGGCTGTCACCACCTGACTGAGCTGACTTGCATCGTGATTGAAACCGGCCGCAGGCTTGAAGGAGTAGGAGCCATCGGCAGAGATGGTCAGGGTTCCCATCACCAGCTTGCCATCGGGGCTCATCACATCTTGTATCAAAGAACCATTGATGGCGTACGTCTGGCCATTGATGGTAATCGACTCGACACGGGCACCATCTGCACCTTCATTGGCGGTAGGCAGCAGATCGCCGGTCACGGTACTGCTCCCCTCACTCAGGGTATGTGCCAGCACAGTGCCGATAGGCATGTCATCTTGTACCGTCACGGTCACACTGACGTTCGGGCTGCGGTCGCCATCGTGATCGGTGACAAACAGCGGCACTTCGATGGTCAACTCATCCTTGCCCTGTGCACCGTGATCAAGCTGGCCTACCAGATGGATGCTGTAACTGCCGTTAACATCGAGGTGGACCCAGAAAATGGGCTTGCCCCCCTCGGCCGTAGCCAGATACCAGCCGGTGCTGTGTGCAGCCAGCGTAACCGCTTTGCCACCCGACGTGAGGTGATTGGCCTGATTGAATGCAGCCACATCCAGCTCAAGGGAGGCAACCCGATCCGAACCGGCTGTGATGGTCACCTTGCCACTATCGGTTTCTCCATTCTCTGCAGGTGTGGTCCCCGGATGCTGACCGTTCACTGCATCGAGATCCGACTCCTCGACCCGAACCGGTTCAATGGCGGATATGATCGGGTTGATGCCATCAGTCACCGTGACAGTGGCGGTGCCCTGATTTTTGCTGCCGTCGCTGTCGGTGACTTCGACCGGCAGATTCAGTTCCAGCTTGTTGTCTACCCCGTGATCCAGGTTGGTATGCACCGTTACCTGATAACCGATCTCTGCGCTGGTGTGAGCGGCGATGGTGGCAGGAACGGTGGGGATGGAGACCGTCATCACTACCAGACCACCACTGGTCACCGCCTGGAAGGTGTGACCATCGGTGCCAACCGCTTTCCAGGTCAGGGGTTCGCCGTTATGGGTGATGGGCTTGCCGCTGGCATCCATGACCTGACCGGAGAGGGTCAGTCGCACATCAGTCACCGGATCCGAGTCAGCCTTGATGGTGATCTTGCCGCTCGTCTGCTGGTCATCAGTGGCAGAATTGGCGCCATCGAAGCGCCCTTCATTGAGGGTTACATCGGTCAGGGTCAGGGTTGGTTTCTCCCCTTCCCCAATCTGGATATTGAGGGTGCCGCTGGTGCTGTCGTTGTTACCGCCCGCCTTGTCGTAGTCGTTGACGATCACCTTGATGGGCAGCTCGGTCACGGCGTCGCCGCCCTGATGAAGCCCCTGATAGAGGGTGACCTGATAGTCAAACCCGTTCTTGCCCGCCTGATCGAGGCTGCCAATCAGCTTGACCTCGAACACCTCGACCCGCTGGCCATCCACCATCACATAGCCCTTGAGCTGCTGGCTGCCCGGGATCAGCGGGTCACCATCCACCAGCTCGTACTGCACCGGTTTACCCAATGCGGTCAGCGCAGGCTGTTCGCTGCCATCGGCAAAGGCCACCTCGACCACCCGATCCGACCCGGCTTGCACATCGAAGTGACCGGTTTGACTCAGAGTGTTGCTGCCGGTGAGGTCCCCCTCATCCAGAGACACGCCTTTGCCCGGGATAAAGCTCGGCGCCTTGCCGTCCGCAATGGTGAGCGGCAGCGTGGTACCGATGCGATCGCCATCCTTGTCGGCCAGGGTGACGGCCAGCGGCAGGTTGAGGGATTCACTCCCCTTGTGATCCAGCTCGCCGCTCAGGGTGACCTTGGCGGTGACGCTCCAGTTACCGTTGTTATCGACCAGGCTCAGCTCGGCGCGCAGCACCACCTGCCCACCGGCGGTCCCGACCAGCTGGCCGGTTGCGGGATCGACGGTGAAAGTGACCGGGTTGCCGTGGCTGGTGAGTCCGGTCAGGGTGCTCTGGATAGCGGCGATATCAAAACCAAGAGAGTTGGGGTCAAGGGCATCGCTGCCGTGCGCGACCGAGAAACTCATGGTGCTGACCGCGGCTGCCTCACCTTGCGCCATCTCGGTGATGGTGGTGCCGGTCACGGCGGAGATGGTCGGATTGGCACCATCCCCCACCGCAACCGTAATGGTGGAGGAGACCCTGTCACCATCGCTGTCGAGCAGGGTAAAGCCTGCCTTGAGCAGGCTGTCGGCACTGCCCTGATCCAGCGGTTGATGGAGGGTAAAGCTGTATTTGCCATCGTTACCGAGGGTCAGCTCAAACACCAGCTTGCCATCTGGGGTACGTCCCTCGATACGATGATCGGCCACCGCGATGGTCACGGCCTGCTTGCCCGAGGTGAACCCTTGCAGCCCCGGCTGATTGGCATCGAAAGTGATGCTGGCCAGCGGATCGCTGCCCGCCGTGATAGTCAGATCGCCGTCAAGGGTCTGGCCCTGCTGCCAGTTGCTATCTTCGGTGAGCGTGAGGGAGACAGGATTAACCTGCGGCAAGGCACCATCGGTAATGGTGATATTGAGGGTGCCGAGATTGCTCTTGTCGCCGTCAAAATCTGAGCCCTGTACCTTCAGGCCAAGGTTGAGGCTGTTGGTCGCTTCCGGCTCGTCAAACACGCCGGTCAGAGAGACACTGTATTTGCCATCCAGTCCGATGGTAACGGTGAGGATCGTCTTGCCCTGCCAATCCTTGACGATCAGCTGGTTCTCCTGAACCTCGTAAGTCGTCGCCTTGCCCTGGCTGGTGAGCCCCGCCAGCGCCGGTTGGCTCGCCTCAAAGTTGAGGGAGACCAGACGATCGCTCCCCACCGTCACCGGCAGCTGACCATCGATGCTCTGGTTGCCCCCCTCTTGCAGGGCGACCCCCTTGTCGACGCCCAATACGGGATCACTGCCATCATTGACGGTCAGGGTCAGGTTGGCGCTGGTGCTGTCGCCATCGATCTCGTTGGCGCTCACCAGCAAGCCGAGGGAGAGGCTGTCACTGCCCTTGTGATCCAGCGGGCCGGTGAGGGTGACCTCCACCCGACCAACCAGATCGCTGCCCTGCTGCTGCGCATTCAATTCGGCACGCAGCACCTCCACCCGTTGGTCACTGCCATCCAGGTAGTAACCCACCAAGGTGCGATCATCGGCAAATTCAAAGGTCAGCGGATGACCATCGCTGGCAAGACCCGATCCGTTGAGGGTAATCAGGGTGTTGCTCTGATTGCTGAACACCAACGAATCCACCAGCAGAGGATCGGCGGTGTGTTTGACCACAAAGCTGCTCTCGCCCACCACGGCGGCGCCGTTGGTAAAGGCATCTTCGGTCAGGGGAATGGCCGGGATCTCGAAACTGGGCGGATTGCTGTCCACCAGATTGATCACCAGCGGCGCCTTCACCAGATCGCCGTCGCTGTCTCGATATTCGAGGTTGAATGGCAGGCGCAACGCGTCCTGACCGTGATCCAGGCTTTGACTCCAGACGATGCGGTAACTGCCGTCATTGTTGAGGGTCAGGGTGAAGACAGTCGCCCCACCAGCACTGGCGGTCAGGGTCTGACCGTTGATGGTGTAGCCAAGAGGCGCACCATGGCTGACGAGCCCCAGCCCTTCCAAGGCACTCTGATCAGCGGCAAACTGGACTTGCAGATTGCCATCTTGGCCGGCACCGGTATTGAGGCTACCGGTCGCGGTGATCGGGCCACCGGCCAATCCGGCTTCGGAGAGCGTCAGGGTTTCGCTCTGACCGATCAGCGGCGCCCCATCGCTGGCGCTGTTGCCCGCCAGATCGGTGACACTGGCACGCACTTCAAAGGATTGATTGATACCGGAGAGATCAAGACCTGATACCTGCCAGCGGCCATCGGCCCCGACCTGTGCCGAGGTGGTCAACAGCAGTTGGCCATTGCTGTCGACCAGAGTGATGATGACACTCTGACCCGCCTCCACATTGCTGGTGGAACCGCTCAGGGTGGCGCTGCTGTTGCCAAACAGGGCTGCGGAATCGAGATCATCGATATCGATAAAGGCCTGGGTATCGACATTGATAACGAGGGTATCGCTGGCGCGGTTGCCGGCAATATCCACGGAATTGACCTGAAACTGGTACTGGCCATCGGCCAGGGTCTGCGGCAGCTGATATTGCCAGTTACCGGCGGCATCCACCGTCAGGACGGTGAGCACGCTACCGCCAAGGCTCAGGGTCACGGTGGCACCGGGCTCCCCCTTCCCTTGCAGCAGCGGGGTATTGTCGCGGGTCAGATCATCGGTCTGGCTGGCACCGGTGTCGCTCTCATCGGCGAGATCGAGGGTAATGGTGGTGATGGTATCGAGCAGAGTCTGTCCGGTATCGCTGGCGTTGTTGCCCGCCTGATCATGGGTATTGGCCACAATCTGCAACGGGCCATCCACCAGCTTGTCGGTCACATCGCCAAAATTGGCTTCCCACACCAAGCCGGGCAGTACTACAGTCGTCACCGTCAGTGAATTGCCCGCCTGATCGATAAGGGTGACGGTGACTGGCTGGCCTACCTCCACATCATCCACCACACCACGAATGATGACGCCAGCCGCTTCATCGGCGTTGATAATGTTGTCGCTGGTTTGGGGTTCGGTGATGGTGATGGCGGCAAAGAAATCGCGCTCTTCGGAAAACAGCAGCTCATCGCCAACAGGTTGCACCGCATGGTCGGTATCAAAACCGGCCTCGGCCAGGGTGGCGTCATTGGTACGATCGACCACAACGAATCCACCCGAGCTGGAACCGGCTACACCACCGATATTACCGGCAGCGGCTGCATTGCCGGCGGCGGTCTCCTGGAACAATTCGGTCGGGTCAATACCCTGACGGATCGCCTCTTGCAATGAGGCCAGTTCCGGATCGGTCGGTTGTCCATCAGCAGCAGGCGTCGCGGGCTCAGGTTTGGCGGCCATATCTTGCTCACCAGCAGGATCACTGCCCGGTTCGGCTAGTTGAAAGTGGCCATCTTGGGCAGCTTGCAGGCGATCCCCCGGCTGCAATGCCATCCCCACCTTTGCTCGTATGACAGATCCATCTGCACTGATGACAAACACGGAGCCCTCGAGTTGGGTGATCACCGTGGACTTTTCAATTTGCAACTCTGCCATACAACCTCCAGCAAAACCTTAACCACCAACATCAGTACCTACAGGGTACTTGTCTGTTCAATAATCATACCGCACCAGACTAAGTGGGTCTTTTCGCTATTTTCGACAATGATTGCCATAAAATGGCCATAACTTACAAGATTGAGCATCTAACAGGCCTTTTTAAATGAAATGAGATTTGGATGAAACCAATTCCATCACCTTTATTAACAGGTCTATCAGACTCCATGTGACCATTTCTGTCGTTTGACGATAAATCCACTGCAGCCTCAATAAATGGATCATAATCCGAAGGTCAAAAGATCACACCACAACACCGCAAATTTGCATATTTAGTCAATTATTGGCATAATACATTGCCAGAATGTATGAACAATACGGCAGCAATCCAGGTCAGCAGCAAAAATTGCCAGTACGTAACTGTATCGATCAAACGCCTGCCATCGAATGCTCTGCAGTTAACAACAAGTTGAGTTTCCATAAAATTTAATCCAGATCTCATTTCAGCGATCAATCCTGTTCACCAATTGATCTGGCACAACTCTCCCTCCGATAAATCATCATTAAATTTACCTATTTGTTAGGGTAACCCTCGAGCAATCATATATTGCGCGGTTTTATTCACCCGCAAGCGAATGTCTGCCCACCCCGCCCGACGGGGGGAAGATCCACACCAAGATGGAACGGGTCAGACGAGACCAAAACATTTATCTGGGAGTGATAAACGTGGGTTCACAACACAGGCATATCAAACTGGGCCTCGCCGCCCTGCTGCTGACCAGCTGGCTTGGCACCAGCGGCTGGGCACTGGCTGATGACGCAACCACCAAGGGCAAGATAGAAGCGCGCAGCAAGCTGTTCGCCAAGGATCACGCTGATCAGTTCACCAGCTGGCAAGCCACCAGCGAAAGCAAGGAGCGCACCGATGCGTTGGCGGAAGATCCCAATATGGTGGTGCTGTGGGGCGGTTACCCCTTCGCCAAGGATTACAACAAGCCGCGCGGTCACTTCTATGCCCTGACCGATGTGCGCGAAACCCTGCGTACCGGCGCCCCCAAGACAGCCGAAGATGGCCCGCTGCCGATGGCCTGCTGGAGCTGCAAAGGCCCGGATGTGGCCCGCGTCATCGACGAGAAGGGTGAGGATGGCTACTTCAAGGGGATGTGGGCAAAAGGTGGGCCGGAAGTAGTCAACACCATCGGCTGCGCCGACTGCCACGATACCGCCTCGAAGGAGTTCAAGGAGGGCAAACCTGCCCTGCACCTCTCCCGTCCCTATGCCGATCGGGCCATGACCGCCATCGGCAAGCCGTTCAAGGAGCAGGGGCGCTTTGATCAGCAGTCCCAGGTGTGCGGCCAGTGCCACGTGGAGTACTACTTCAGCGGCCCCACCAAGGCGGTCAAATTCCCCTGGGACAAGGGCACCACAGTGGAGCAGATGGAGGCCTATTACGATGAAATCGGCTTTGCCGACTGGACTCATGCCCTCTCCAAAACCCCCATGCTCAAAGCCCAGCACCCCGAGTACGAAACCTGGCGCGCCGGCATTCACGGCCAGAACAACGTCGCCTGTGTCGATTGTCACATGCCCAAGGTGCAGAACGAGCAGGGCAAGGTCTACACCGATCACAAAGTGGGGAACCCCTTCGATCGTTTCGAGCAGACCTGCCGCAACTGCCACACCCAGAGCAAGGAGATGCTGCAAGGGATCGTCAAACAGCGCAAAGAGGCGGTGATCGAGACCAAGCTGAAGGTCGAGAAGCAGCTGGTACACGCCCACTTTGAAGCCAAGGCGGCCTGGGATGCCGGCGCCACCGAGGCAGAGATGAAGGATATTCTGCAGAACATCCGTCACGCCCAGTGGCGCTGGGACTACGCCATCGCCTCCCACGGGGTGCAGATGCACTCCCCCGAAGTGGCCCTCAAGGTACTTGGCAGCGCGCTGGATAAAGCCGCTGACGCCCGCACCAAGCTGGCGCGCCTGTTGGCCAGCAAGGGGATCAGCCACGAAATCGCCATCCCCGACATCTCCACCAAGGAGAAAGCACAAGCGGCCCTTGGCATGGACATGAAGCAGTTCAACAGCGACAAGGCCCAGTTCCTCAAGACCACGGTCCCCGCCTGGGATGCCGAGGCCAAAGCGGCCGGACGGCTGGCACAGTAACGGCGCCTGCGGGCCCGGCCAGACCAGGCCCGCAGCGGATGGAGGCTTCCTATGGGTGATTTAACGATGGATTTTTTACGACTGATGCTGATGGCAGCCATGCTGCTCACCAGCCTGCAGGGTCAGGCGGCCGAGCCGGCAGCTGCCCCTGTTCCAGCTACACATGAGGTGGAATTTTTACGCAATCCCGACAAGGCCTGCACCGACTGTCACAAGGCGCAGAGCGAAGGGATGCACGGCAAGCATGGTCAGGCGACCAATCCCAACAACCTTAAACCGGTGACCTGCACCAACTGCCACGGCCAGCTCTCCCCCCAGCACAGGGAAGGGGTCAAGGATGTGATGCGCTTCAGCCACAGCCTGAAGGATAAAGAGAGCATCAAGCTTTATCCCATCAGCGAGCAGAACGGGGTCTGCATGAGCTGCCACGAGCCCAAACCACTGCGCGAGGCGCTCTGGGCCCACGACGTGCACGCCACCAAGCTCACCTGCACCGGCTGCCACCAGCTGCATCCGGTCAAGGAGCCCATGGTGGGGCTACCGGAGAAGTCCCGCATCAAGCTCTGCGTCGACTGCCACAGCAAGCAGCATGAGGCCAGCAAGGCCCGGCAGGAGCAGTCCAAATCGGCTACCGGCAAGGAGGCATCATGAGCTGCTCTCGCCGTGACTTTATGGCGGGCATGGGCGCAGGGGCCCTTATCATGATGACGGGGCCGACTCGCTCCCTTGCCACCCCTCTTGCCCACAGCCAGACCATCGACGGGATCCGCTATGGCATGATCCACGATGAGACGGCCTGCATCGGCTGCACCGCCTGCATGGACTCCTGCCGGGAGGTCAACAAAGTGCCGAAAGGGGTCTCGCGCCTCGAGATCATCCGCTCAGGCCCGGTCGGTGAATTTCCAGACGCCGAGTACCGCTTCTTTCGCAAGTCCTGCCAGCACTGCGACAACGCCCCCTGCGTGCATGTCTGCCCCACCGGCGCCTCCCATATCCGCAAGGAGGATGGCATCGTCGATGTCGACGCGGATCTCTGCGTCGGTTGCATGTATTGCCTCGCCGCCTGCCCCTATCAGGTGCGCTTTATCAACCCGGGGACCCGGGTTGCCGACAAGTGCGACTTTTGCCGCAAGACCAACCTGGCGGCGGGTAAGGAGCCAGCCTGCGTGGAATCCTGCCCCACCAAGGCGCTGATGTTCGGTAATCTGGATGATCCGGACAGCCCCATCGCCCAACGGCTGGTGAAGGAGACCACCTATCGCTACAAGCAGGCGCTCGGCACCTCCCCCAAGATGTACCGCGTGCCCAAAGGGGAGATAACGTCATGACCATACAAGCGGCATTTCACTTCCCTTCCCTCGTGTGGGGATTTGTCCGATCGCCATCTACCGCAGTAACAGAAGGAGGAATGGATCATGTTGCATGACGCATTTCACTTCCCTTCACTTGTCTGGGACTGGCCGATCGCCATCTACCTGTTCCTGCTCGGCATCTCCGCCGGAGCCACCACCCTCTCGGTGCTGTTGCGCCGCAAGGGGGCAGGCAGCGAGAGCGGCATCATCAAAGCGACCGCCATTCTGGCGCCAGCGAGCGTGATATTGGGGCTGCTGATCCTTATCTTCCATCTGGCCCGCCCCTGGACCTTCTGGAAGCTGATGTTCCACTACCAGTTCGACTCCGTGATGTCGATGGGGGTCATGCTGTTCCAGCTCTATATGGCGGTGCTGTTCGCCTGGCTGGCGGTGGTGTTTCGCACCGAGATCGAGACAATGCGCTGCCGGTTGCTGAAAGAGAAGTTCGCTTTTGTGGATGGGCTGATTGGCTGGCTCGCCCGCATCGAGCGGCTGCTGGCACCGCTGTTGCTGCTACTAGCCGTGCTGCTGGGGGCCTACACCGGCTTTCTGCTCTCGGCGCTCAAGACCTATCCGCTCTTGAACAACCCGGTGTTGCCGGTGCTGTTTCTGGTATCCGGTATCAGCTCCGGCATCGCCTCCACCATCTTGCTGGCGGTGACGCTCTTCAAGGAGAACCATCACAGCCAGGGGGTGAGCTTCGTGCATCGCTTCGAGCGACCCGTACTGGCGGTGGAGGTGCTGCTGCTGGTCTGCTTCTTTACCGGCCTCTACTTCGGTGGCGGCCAGAAAGAGGTGGCGATGTGGGCCGCCATCTGCAGTGGCTTCTGGGCTCAGGTGTTCTGGGTCGGGGTGGTGGGCATCGGCATGCTGCTGCCCCAGTTACTGGCTCTGCTGACCCCCACGCCCCTGCGGGAGCGAAACGGTCATCTGGTGCTGGTCTGCAGCCTGACCCTGGTGGGGATCCTGCTGCTGCGCTACTTCGTGCTGTACGCAGGCCAGATGACAGTAGTTTAAAGATATGATCACCAGCGCCAGCCGCCCTCGGGTGACTGGCGCTGGTTTGTTGCTGGCCCAATGAATTTCTGGTGATGCCACACCCGTTGCTTGGCAATGTTCCCCGCCAAAGGGAGACGACGCGGTGTGTGTGTCATGACATGAATGAGATCAAAGATTGAACCGGAGGTTATGTGCTGGCGGAGCTCGGCTATCTCTCACTGTTGCTGGCGACCGGGCTCGCCCTGCTGCAAGGGCTACTGCCCTGGCTGGGATTGCGGCTCGCCTCACGCCCGCTGCTCGGCTGCGCAACACCGCTGGCCCTCCTGGTCGCGCTCCTGCTGTTGGCCTCCCTGCTGCTGCTCGCCAGCTGCTTTGGCCAAGATGATTTCACCGTCAGCTATGTGGCCCAACACGCCAACAGCGCCCTGCCGCTGGGCTTCAAGCTGGCGGCCGTGTGGGGCGGCCACGAGGGCTCCATGCTCTTTTTCGTCTTTGCGTTGGGGCTGTGGGGCGCCCTGGTGGCCCTTTGCTCCAAGCGGGTCGATCCGCTGATCACAGCTCGAGTATTGGCCATCATGGGGCTGATCGTCGGGCTGTTCGGCCTCTATACCCTGATCTTCTCCAGCCCATTTGACCGCCAATTCCCGGGGCCACGGGAGGGGCGCGATCTCAACCCCATGCTGCAGGATATCGGCCTTATCATCCACCCGCCCCTGCTCTATCTCGGTTACGTCGGCTTTGCCGTCAACTTCGCCTTCTCCATGGCGGCGCTGCACTCGGGTCGGCTCGATGGCGCTGTGGCCCACTGGAGCCGCCTCTGGGCGCTCGGCTCCTGGGTGTTTCTCACCGCCGGCATCGTGCTGGGTTCCTGGTGGGCCTATTACGAGCTCGGCTGGGGCGGCTGGTGGTTCTGGGATCCGGTAGAAAACGCCTCCCTTTTGCCCTGGTTGCTGGGCACTGCCCTGCTACACGCCCTGGTGGTGTGCGAGAAGCGCGGCGCTTACGGTCACGCCGTGCTGCTGCTCTCCATCTTTACCTTTTCGCTGAGCCTGCTCGGTACCTTCGTGGTGCGCTCCGGGGTGCTCACTTCGGTGCACGCCTTTGCGGTGGACCCCAGCCGTGGCCTCACCCTCTTGTTGCTGCTCGGCTTGTTATTGACCTGCGCCCTCACCTTGTTTGCCCTGCGGGCGGACATTCGCGCCCCCTATGCCCGCTTCGGTTTCTGGTCGAAAGAGGGGCTGCTCGGCACCGCCGTCCTGCTGCTTTGCGTGGCCTGCGCCAGCGTGTTGCTCGGCACCTTCTACCCCATGGTGTTCCAGTCACTCCATCTGGGCTCGCTCTCGGTGGGGGCCCCCTATTTCAATACCATCTTCGTGCCGCTGGCCCTCTGCCTGATGGGGCTGATGACCCAGCTGCCGCGCCTGCGCTGGCAGCATCTGGCAGCCCAGCGCCGCATCAAGGTGCTGCTCCCATGCCTGTTCGGCCTGCTTGGCGGCGGGCTCATTAGCCTTGCCTATCTGGAACAGGGATCGTTTTCCGGTAGCTGGATTGGCACCCTCGCCAATATGGTGAGCCTCTGGCTGATAGCCAGCCTGCTGCTCCCGCTCTTGCAACCGACGTCGCTGCGCGAGCTCACCCTCAATCGGTTCGGCAGCCTACTGGCCCACCTCGGGGTGGCGGTGTGCGCCCTCGGCATTGCCCAAGTGAGCCACCACAGTCAGGAGGGAGGCACAGTGCTAAGTGCCAACCAGCCCTACCAGCTCGGCGCGTTCGAGTTTCGTTATGAGGGGCGCGAGCCGGTGATCGGCCCCAACTATACCGCCGAGCGGATCACGCTTAGCGTGCGCAAGAATGGTAAAGAGGTGGCGCGGCTGACGCCGGAGCGGCGCCACTACAGCGTGCGCACCATGAACATGAACGAACCCGGCATCGCGTGGGGAATGCTCGGCGATCTCTACGTGGTGCTGGGTGAGAAGATGGGACCAGATGCCTATGCCATGCGGCTGCACTACAAGCCGCTGGTGCGCTGGATCTGGCTCGGCGGCCTGTTGATGATGGCGGGCGGCACCCTGCGCCTGCTCGCCCGTCGCCCCTTGCTTGCCTCCCGTCCCGTTGAGGTTGGCACCTCCCATCCCCGGCTCGAACAGGAGGCGTTATGAGATCCCGCCTGCGCCTCTTTGTTCCCCTGCTGCTGACCCTGGGCCTCGGCGCCCTGCTCTGGCTCGGCCTTGGCAACAATCCCTACAGCCAGGATGAGGCAACGCTCGGGCGCACCCTGCCTGCGTGGCAGAGCGACAATCTGCTGGACGGACGTCCGATCCAGACCGCCAGCCTCAAAGGTGAGCCCTTTGTGCTTAACGTCTGGGCCAGCTGGTGCGTCAACTGCCGCGCCGAGCATCCGTTGCTCAGCGAGCTCGCGGGCACAGTGCCCCTCTACGGTCTCAACTACCGGGACAAGGGGGATGCGGCCCGCGCCTGGCTTATCCAGGCGGGCAACCCCTATCGCGCCGTGCTGGCCGACCCCGACGGCCGACTGGCGCTGGAGCTCGGCGTCTACGGCACGCCGGAGACCTATCTCTTTGACAGCGACGGCACCCTGCTGACCCGTTATACCGGCGAGCTTACCAAAGGGATCTGGCAACGGCAGTTTGCTCCCCTGCTCGACCAGGCGCGAACGGACGCACAGATAAAGGCCGCCACTACTGCACCAGCTATTGCAATATCAGCTCGGGAGACACAGCCATGATGTGCCGTTCTCTTGCCTGCACCCTGCTGGCCCTCGGCATACTGCTGAGTGCCACTGCATATTCCAGCGGGGTCGATACCTACCAATTTCGCCACCCCGAGCTGCAAAATCGGGCGCAAGAGCTGGCCCGCGCCCTGCGCTGCCCTCAGTGCCAGAACCAGAATCTGGTGGAGTCCAACTCCCCCATCGCCCGAGATCTGCGGCTCGAGGTCTACCGCTGGGTGGACGAGGGGCAGTCTGATGAGCAGGTGATCGCCCGCATGACGGAGCGCTTCGGCGATTTCGTCCGCTACGATCCCCCCTTCAAGGCCAGCACGGCGCTGCTGTGGGGCGGTCCCCTGCTGCTGTTGGGGCTGGCGCTGTTGATCCTGTTTCGCCGCCTGACACGCACAAAGGCGCACCCCATCCCTGCCGTTAAGGCCATCGTTGAGGCCCCCCCTCAACCCGCCGCCGATCCGCGCAGCGAATTGAATTTGCTGATCATGCACGGGGAGCAGGCAGGCCTCTCCCCAGACCAGCCACTCTACAGGGAGCTGAGCGCCGCCCGCCAGGCCAACGCCATCCCGGTGGCTGAGCTGGCCCTGCGCGCGCAACTGGCCAACCAGCATGACAATCGCGGCCGCAATAACCGGCACGGGCGGGCCCTGTTGCTGCTTGGCATCATGGCATGCGTAGCCGTTGCAGCTGTCTATCTGAGCACCGGCCGCTATCAGGCATGGCAGGCTTATCAGTCGCGCCCCGATCCGCTGGCGGGGTTGAGCCCGCGGGATCTGCAAGACAAGGAGCTGGGGAGTCTGCATCAGAAGCTTCAGCGCAACCCTACCGATCTCGACAGCTGGGCGGCGCTCGGCCAGCTCTATCTCTATCGGGGCGAATATGACAACTCCCTGCTCGCCTACCAGCGCCTCGCGCTGCTGGAGGGGGGCGCCAGTGCAGCGACCCAGGCCGCCCAAGCCACTGTGCTCTACTATCAGGCGGGCCAGCAGCTGACTCCCGAGGCAACCCGCCTGCTGGAGAGCGCTCTCAAGCAGGACGCGGGGGAAGTGAGCGCCCTGATGCTGGTCGCCTCCGATCACTTCCTGCATGGTCGCTACAGTCAGGCCATTGCGCTGTGGCAGCAACTGCTCGATGGCGAGCGCCCTCGCATCAATCGGGCCGCGCTGATCGAGGCGATCCAGACGGCAAGCATAATGGGCGGGTAACCCCTTGATTGAAGTAGGGTAATCGTGGTGATATGGCGCCGCGACCACGCAAGTGGCTCAGCACTCTCTTTCAATAGACAAGGATGTCTGGATGCAACTCACCCTGTTAAACGACTCGGGTAAATTCAATGGGCTCGATGACACCATTAGGCACGTCTTTGCCAAGACGGCCAACAAATTGAATGCCTTGTTCGATCTCTCCCAACTGGATGTCACCTTCAGCCCTTTTGCCGAGGGGGATGCTCCCGACTCGGGTATCGGTGGCTGGGCCATCAACATGTATCGAATAGAACTCCAGCTTGATCTGGAACGGCCTGATATCAAAGAGGTGATCATCACCGAATTGCCTGCCGTGCTGGCCCACGAAGTCCACCATATCGTGCAAAAGAAGAACAAGGTGGAAGCAGAAACACTGGCCGAAAACCTGATTTTTGAAGGGCTGGCCTGCTACTTTGAGCAGAGGTTCAATGGTGGCACTCTCCCCTCGCTGTTCAAGGAGTCTCATCACCATGACTGGCAATCGCTCCTGGCAGAGATGACACCCCATCTATCCAGCAAGCAGTTCAACTTTTTAGACTTTTTCTACTGCCGTGATAACCGGCCATTTCCCAAATATGCCGGTTACTGGGTGGGGTTCAATCTGGTGGCCAACTATCTGGCCAAAAGCGGCCTGAATGAAATAGAGGTCATGGGCCTACCCGCCGAGGCATATTTCAATTAACACGCCTTCACACTGTTCGTGGCTATCACAGAGCCCAAATCCGGAGAGAAGATCATGATCCCCATTCGCTGCAAGGCCGTCTCTGGCGTTGCCCTCACCACTGTCGATGGCGAAACAAAATTGCTGGTGATGAAACGGGTCAAGGGGGGCTTCTGGTGCCATGTGGCGGGCACGGTGGAGGCGGGTGAAACCGGCTGGCAGACCATTATTCGGGAGTTTGGCGAAGAGACGGGGATCAGGGTCACCGAACTCTACAACGGCCAGTATCTGGAGCAGTTTTACGAGGCAAGCCTGAATACGATAGAGGTAGTGCCGGTCTTTGTGGTCTATTGCCCGGCTAATCAGGCGGTGATCCTCAACGACGAGCACACAGACTATCGCTGGTGTTCCCTGGCCGAGGCCAAGGCGCTGGTGAGTTTCCCCGGCCAGAAGGCACTCTACGACCATATCTGGCACCACTTTGTCGACAACGCCCCCTCTCCCCTGATGCGGGTCGATATCCGCTGACCGCGCACAACTTCCCCCTGTAAATGCAACACGCCCCCGGATGGGGGCGTGTTGTATCTAAAGCCAGCCAAGCGCTTTTGTTAGACCAAGCAGATGGCCTACGGCCGCTCGCCAGCGGCCAGACGGCGGTTGATATCGGCGATAACCGGGGCGATGTCGGCCAGGGTATCAATCACATAGTGTGCCCCCGCCGCCCGCAGTTTGGCCTCGGCCGGTGCGCGCCGGGCGGCGATCTCCGCCTCACTCATGGCGGCAAACTCTTCCCAAGTGGCACCAAATTCGTTGCCGGAAACCGACAGCCCCACCGTCCACATGCCCGCGTTAAGCCCTTCGCAGATACCCGGCACGGCGTCATCCACCTTGATGCAGCGATGCACGGCGCTTATTCCCAGCTCAATCACGTTGGCCAGCGCCATCCAGGGGCCGGGGCGACCGCCAGCCTTGAGATCGTCGGTGGCGACCCAGTGATCCGGGCGATAGCCGTGATCGGCCGCCGCTGGCACCAGCGCCTCCATCACCGGACGGGGATAACCGGAGCAGGAGCCGATTTTCATCCCCTGCACCCGCAGAGCGTCCAACACAGGCAGCACACCGGGGATGGGGGCGGCAAAGCGGGTCACGGCGGCAATCTGCAGCGGCATAAAGGTGTGATAAATGTGGTCCACCTCGGCGTGGCTCATGGGGTGGCCAAAGCGGGCCTGCCAACGCGCATCCACCGAGGGCAGACGGCCCAGCGCGGCGATATGATCCCACTTGCCAAGGCCCATGGGCTGGCGTGCTTCGTCCAGGGTCACGGGAAAGTCATAGGCGCGGGCGAAGGCCTCGACGAAGATGGAGGTGGGGGCGAAGGAGCCGAAGTCGACGACGGTGCCAGCCCAGTCGAGGATCAGCGCCTCTACGTCGGTGATCGGGTCTACAGCAATCTGCAGGTCAGTCATGGTGGTGTTCCTGTTTCGGTGAAAGTGCGATCTCGCCGAGGGCGCGATCGAGAATGGTGATGGCGCGCACCAGATCGGCGCGGGTGATATTGAGCGGTGGCGAGAGCTGGATGACGTTGCCTTGGGAGACCTTGAAGCTGAGCCCCAGCTCCAGACAGCGATAGAGCAGCCGCTCGGCGGCCTGGCTATTGCGGGTGCGACTCTGGTGATCGACCACCAGATCGAGCGCCCAAAGCATACCGATACCGCGCACCTGCCCGATCAGCGGGTGACGTTCGGCCAACTTGCCGAGCTCGGCCGCCATAAAACGGCCATCCTCCTGCGCTTTTGCCAGCAACCCAGCTTCGCGGATGGTCGCGATGGTCGCGAGGGCCGCCGCGCAGCCGATAGGGCTCTTCTCGTGGGTGTAGTGACCGAGCGAGATGGCCGCAGCCTGATTGAAACGGTCGCGGGTGATGAGCGCGGCAAACGGCACCACACCGCCCCCCAACCCCTTGCCCAAGCAGATGATGTCGGGCTCGATGCCGAACTCTTCAAAGCTGAACCAGTGGCCGGTGCGCCCCAGGGCATTGGGGATCTCGTCGACGATCAGCAGCACCTTGTGGCGATCGCAGATCTCCCGCACCCGCTGCCAGTAGGCTTTCGAGGGCACCTGTACATCGGTGTTGCGGATGGGCTCGGCGATAAAGGCGCCTATTCCTCCCTCCTTCTCGATGACGTACTCCAGATAATCGGCGTAGTGCAGGTCATCCCCCTCCCCGCGATACCAGACGCCGCGATAACGGGTGGGGGGGGGGATGCGCTCCACTCCGGCCATCAATGGGCCCATACCGGCGCGAAAACAGGCCTCGCCACCGACCGAGATGGCATCGAGAGAGGCGCCGTGAAAGGCATCCCAGAGGGACACCACCTTGCTGTTGCCGGTGATGAAACGGGCGAGCTTCAGGGCAATCCCCACCACCTCGCTGCCGCCGGGGGCGAACAGCACCCGGTTGAGATCGCCGGGGGCCAGCTCGGCCAGGGTGCGGGCGCAGTCGATGGCAACCTGATGGGTGTAGCGGCGGGGCGCGAACGGCAGATCGGCGAGTTGCTGCTGCACCGCGGCCACCACCTTGGGGTGACCGTGGCCCAGCTGATGGACGCTGTTGCCGTGAAAATCGAGATAGCGTTTGCCCGATACGCTGGTCAACCTGCTCCCCTGCGCCCCCTCAAGCAGATCGAGACAGGGGGTGGAGAGCGCCTGATGGAGAAAGTAGCGGCTATCCTCCGCCAATCCGGCCCGTACATCTTCGCTCTGGCCCGCCCACCAGCGCGCCCGCCCCTCGCCGAGGTTGATATCCCCTTCGCTGTCGGCACGGCCGCTGCCGTGTAGCTTATGGTCATGCAAATCGCGGCCACGCAGATCACGACCCTGAGCCAGCATGCTGGTCATCGCGCGTCCCCTTGCCAGTAGCAGGCGCTGGCCATGGCGGCGAGCAGATCGCGCACCCGCTCAGGGGTCACGTCGCCGATATTGCCGATACGGAAGCAGTCGGCTTGGGAGACCTTGCCTGGATAGATAACAAAACCCTGCGCCTTGAGCCGCTGGTAGAAGTCGGCGAAGCGGTAGTCAGGGTGGGCCGGAGAGTAGAAGGCGGTGATGATGGGAGATTGCCACTGTTCTGGCAGCAGTGGCGCAAAGCCGAGGGCAGCCATGCCATCCACCAAGGTGCGCTGATTCTCGCTGTAGCGCTGATGGCGGGCTTCAATGCCCCCCTCTTCATCCAGCTCGCGCAGGGCCTGGGCAAAGGCAAGCACGGTATGGGTGGGCGAGGTAAAGCGCCACTTGCCCCCTTGCTGCTCCATGGTCTGCCACTGGGCATGCAGGTCGAGGGAGACCGAGCGGGCGCGACCGGCGCAGGCCGCCAGCGCAGCGCGGCGGGCGATGACGAAGCCAAAGCCCGGTACCCCCTGAATGCACTTGTTGGCCGAGCTGATAAGAAACTCGATGCCAAGTCGCCCCATGTCGATGGGGATACCGCCAAAGCTGCTCATGGCATCGACGATCAGGCGGATGCCGCGGCGCTGGCAGAGCTCAGCCACCTCCTCAAGGGGGTTGAGCATGCCAGTGGTGGTCTCGCAGTGCACCATGGCCAGATGGGTGATCTCGGGGTGGCGCGCCAGCATCGCCTCGATGGCGGCGGGCTCCGGGCGGGTCGTCTCGCCGCAATCCAGCTCGTGGTGGCGCAGGCCAAGGCAGCGGGCCATCTCCCCCATGCGGGCACCGTAGGCGCCGTTGTTGATGATCAGCAGACACTCATCGACGCCGATCGCCGAGCCCAGCACACTCTCCACCACATAGCTGCCACTCCCTTGCAGCAAGACGGCACTGTAGTCACTTTGATATTCCGGGCCAGTGGCGAGGCGCACCAGCTCGCGGCGGATGGGCTCCACCACCCCCTGGTTGTAGTCCGCATCCCAGGTACAGCTGTCTTGCAGCATGGCGGCGCGCACCGTGGCGGTGGTCGAGAGGGGGCCCGGGGTCAGCAGCAGGTAATCGACGGCAACAGGGGCCGCAGGAATATGGGTCATGACTTCGCTCCTTTTGGTATATACCAGAATGAGCGCATTGTGGGTAACTGCCCCGCCAAGGTCAAAGGGGTGGGGCTACGTGCAACAAAAAATTCATTTTCAGCGCCGGGATCGCGATAATCTAGGAAGCCTGAACAGCAGGGGCAATTCTGGTATCTACCAACGCATGTTGATGTTGCCGTGTAACGACCGGGCAGATGACCTGCCCTGTGCCCAGCCTATTGCCCAACTCATTGCACAACTTATTGCAAAACCAGGGATTTTCATGAGCAAACCCCAATATCTGCAGATCAAGGATGCCCTCGCCAACCAGATCCTGGCGGGGGGGCTGCCCCCCAACGACAAGCTCCCCTCCGAGCGGCTGCTGGGGGAACTCTATGGCACCACAAGGGTCACCATCCGCGAGGCGCTGGTGCAGCTGGAGGCGAACGGCCTTATCTATCGGGAGGATCGCCGCGGCTGGTTCGTCACCCCGCCACGCTTTCGCTTGAACCCCAGACGCACCTCCAACTTTCACCAGATAGTGCGGGAGCAAGGGGGTGAGCCGCGTACCGAGCTGCTGGAGAAAAGCCGCCAGGCGGTGCCGCCCGCGTTGATGGCGCAGCTGCAGCTCAAGCCGTTTGACAGCCTCTTTTTGCTCAAGCGACTGCGCTACGCCAACGGGCGCGCCATCTGCTACTGCGAGAACCACTGCCTGCCAGAACGGGTGCCCGGCCTGCTGGCACTGGATCTCAACGGCAGTCTGACCGAGATCTACCAGGCCCATTACGATCTTCATTATGCCCGCATGCAGGTGCGCTTTTTCCCCACCGCCCTGCCGGACGAGGTGGCCAAGGCGCTGGGGGCCACCGCCGGCCTACCCGCCCTGCGCCTCGAGCGGCTCAACTTCGATCAGCACGGCCGGGTGCTCGACTTCGATCTGGAGTACTGGCGCCACGACAGTCTGGAGATCGAGGTGGATACCCAGGATTAGTCACGAACAAATCAGGAACGGCAAAACGTCACGGGGCTGTCACGGTCACGTCATAAAGATCCCCTAGCCTCTCTCTCGACCAATCTGGTTTATACCAAACCAATTTAACTGGAGAAGAGGATGAAACAGGGAACCCATCTGCTGGCCGCCGCCGTGCTGGCTGCCATGACCGCCCCGGCACTGGCCGCGACCGATCTCACCGTCTACACCGCCTTCGAACCGGAGCAGCTCAACGAGCTGAAAACCGCGTTCGAACGCCAGCATCCGGATATCAACATCAAGTGGGTGCGTGACTCCACTGGCGTGGTCACCGCCCGCTTGCTGGCAGAAAAAGCGCAGCCCAAGGCGGATGTGGTGTGGGGACTGGCCGCCACCAGCCTGATGCAGCTCGATCAGCAGCAGATGCTCAATGCCTATGCACCGAAAGGGCTGGAGAAGCTCGACAGCCGCTTTCGCGACAGCAAGGCCGAGCCGCACTGGATCGGTCTGGACGCCTTCTTCAGCGCCATCTGCTTCAACAAGGTAGAGGCGGAAAAACAGGGGATCCCGGCCCCCACCAGCTGGGCCGATCTCACCAAGCCCATCTACAAGGGCAAGGTGATCATGCCCAACCCCAGCTCCTCCGGCACCGGTTACCTGAGCGTTGCGGGCTGGCTGCAGACCATGGGCGAGCAGCAGGGCTGGCAATTCATGAACGGCCTGCACCAGAATATCGACCGTTACACCCACTCGGGCCCCGCCCCCTGCAAGCTGGCCGCCAGCGGTGAAACGGTGATCGGTATCTCCTTCGACTTCCCGGCCACCAGCCTCAAAGCCAAGGGTGCCCCCATCGAGGTGGTGTTCCCGACAGAGGGGTCGGGCTGGGATATGGAAGCCGCCGCCATCATCAAGGGCACCCCCAAGCTGGAAGCCGCCAAACAGCTGCTCGATTTTGCCGCCACCGAACAGGCCAACGCCCTCTACAACAAGTCGTTCGCCGTGGTCGCCATCCCCGATGTAGCACAACCGAGAGCGGGCTATCCGGCGGATATCAAAGGCCAGATGATCGACAACGACTTTAGCTGGGCAGCCCGCGAGCGTAACGCCATCCTGGCCCAGTGGAGCGCCAGCTTCGACGGCAAGACCGAAGCCAAACAGTAAGCGTGAAGGGCGGCGATTTGTTCACGCCAGACACACCGCTGCCAATAAACTGCCAGTCGAAGGCCAACCGCTGTTGGCCTTCGCTTTTTGGTTTTAACTTCCCGAGTTTGTATTGCCTTCAATTAGCGATGCTTAGTCCATCCACACAGGGCCCAACCACTTGCTGGCGACCCGATCTCATTTGACTGTCATCAAGCTGTCATCCCCCGATCACCTGACCGTCACACTTCACCCGCAAACTGGTATATACCAAATCAGTAGCGAGTCGAACCATGACCCAGCCCTATCTGGACATTCAACATCTCAACAAGCAGTTCGGTGCTTTTCAGGCCCTCAAGGGGATCTCTCTGACTATTGAGCCGGGGGAGTTTATCTGCTTTCTCGGCCCCTCCGGCTGCGGCAAGACTACCCTGCTCAGAGCCATCGCCGGGCTGGATCTGCCGGACAGCGGCGAGATCTGGCAAGGGGGGCGCAATATCTCCCGCCTGCCGCCCCAGGATCGCGATTTTGGCATCGTGTTTCAGTCCTATGCTCTCTTCCCCAACCTGACGGTGGCCCAGAACATCGCCTTCGGCCTTGAGAATCAGGGGCTGGCGCGGGATCTCATCAAGGAGCGAGTCGATCACTGGCTGGGGCTGGTGGATCTCACGGCCCAGTCCCACAAATACCCGAGCCAGATCTCTGGCGGCCAGCAGCAGCGGGTGGCGCTGGCCCGGGCGCTCGCCCTCTCCCCCGGCCTGCTGCTGCTGGACGAACCTCTCAGCGCGCTGGATGCGCTGGTACGCACCCACCTTCGCAGCGAGATCCGCGCCCTGCAGCAGCGCCTTGGCATCACCACCATCATGGTGACCCACGATCAGGAAGAGGCGCTAACCATGGCCGATCGCATCGTGGTGATGGAGGGCGGCCGCATCGTACAGGTGGGCACTCCGCAGGAGATCTACCACCAGCCTGCCAGCAGTTTCGTGGCAAGCTTTGTCGGTACCATGAACTTCCTCGAGACCCTGGTGCTGAGCCCCAATCAGGTGCGCCTCAACGAACAACCGCTGCAACTCGCCAATCAGGCCGCGGCCGGCAGCAAATTGCAGGTGGCGATCCGCCCCGAGGCAATCACCCTGAGTGCGCCGAGCGAGCCCTATCTTGGCCAACATGGCGTTGAAGCAACCATCGATCAGGTGGAGTTTCTCGGCGCCGCCCAGCGCCTTATCTGTACCGCCGACACCTATCTGGGCCCGCAGCAAATTCTGGTGGAGCGCCCGACCCACGAGCTGCCCCGCCACGAACAGGGTGGCTGGCGCAGCGGCATGCGCTGCTCGCTGCACTGGCCCGCCGGGGCGATGCAGCTGTTTGAAGGAGAGCGCCCATGACAGCCCCCCTTGCGACCTCCTCCCTGTTGCCGCCAGCGACAGCCCGCCAAGACGCCCGCTGGCAGCGCATTTGTCGCGGCTGGAGCCGGGATCAGCTGCTGCAACTGATCCTGCTGGTGCTCGGCATCGCCCTGCTGGTGGGGGGCCTCTTGCTGCCGCTGCTCACCATGTTGCAAAAGAGCCTGCAGGATGAGAACGGCCTTTGGGTGGGCCTTGCCAACTTCAGCGCCTACTTCGACTCCCCTCATCTGGGGCGCACCATCGGCAACACCCTCTGGCTCGGGATGCTGATCACCGCGCTGGTGGTGACCATCGCCTTTGGTTACGCCTATGCCCTCACCCGCACCTGCATGCCGGGCAAGCCCCTGCTTCGCCTCATCGGTCTTATTCCGCTGTTGATGCCCTCCCTGCTGCCCGCCATCAGTCTGGTCTACTGGTTTGGCAATCAGGGGATCGCCAAGGGGCTGCTCGGCGGCGAGAGCATCTATGGCCCCATCGGTATCGTCATTGGCCTTGGCTTCTGGTGCTTCCCCCACGCCCTGATGATCCTTATCACGGCGCTCGGTCAGAGCGATGCCCGCCTCTATGAAGCCTCCGGGGTGCTCGGCAGCAGCGGCTGGCGCACCTTTGTCACCGTCACCCTGCCTACCGCCCGTTATGGCCTGCTCAGCGCCGCCATCGCGGTCTTCACCCTCACCATCTGCGACTTCGGGGTTGCCAAGGTGATTGGCGGCCAGTACAGCGTGCTGGCTACCGATATCTACCGGCAGGTGATCGGGATGCAGAACTTCTCGCTGGGCGCCGTTTCCAGCGTCACCCTGCTGCTGCCAGCACTGTTGAGCTTTGCGCTGGAGCACAGAGTGCGCAGCAAGATGCAGGAGCAGAGCAGCACCAAGGCGGTGCCCTATCAGCCCAAACCACATCGGCTGCGGGATCTGCTGGCGCTCGGCTGGTGCACGCTCTGGGCCCTGCTGTTTCTGGCGCTGGTGGGGATGGCCGTTTACGGCTCCCTGGTGCAGTTCTGGCCCTACAACCTCAAGCTGACGCTGGATCACTACGCCTTTGACAGCAACAGCGTCTATGGCTGGCAGCCCTTTACCAACACCTTGCAGCTGGGCCTCTATACCGCGCTTATCGGCACAGTGCTGGTGATGGTGCTGGCCTGGGCGCAGGAGAAGGGGCGCCACTTCGCGCCGCTGCGCCAATTGCTGCATCTGCTCGCCATGCTGTCGCTGGCGGTGCCCGGCATGGTGCTGGGACTGGGCTATATCTTCTTTTTCAACGGCAATCCGCTCTTTGGCAGCCTCTATGGCACTCTGCCGCTGATGGTGCTCTCCTGCGTCATCCACTACTACACGGTGGGTCATATGACGGCGCTGACCAGCCTCAAGCAGTTGCCCAAGGAGCTGGAGCTGGTGGCCATCTCATTACGCATTCCGCTCTGGAAGGCGTTCTGGCGAGTCACCCTGCCCGCCTCCCTGCCCGCACTGCTGGAGATCTTTATCTATCTGTTCGTCAACGCCATGACCACCACCTCGGCGGTGATCTTCCTCTACTCGAGCGACAGCGTGCTCGCCTCCATCGCCGTGCTGAACATGGAGGATTCCGGCGATACCGCCGCGGCCGCCGCCATGGCCACCCTGATCCTGCTGGCCGCCGCCACCGTCAAGCTGCTCCAGCTCTTTTTAAGTCGCGCCCTGCTGGATCGCACCCAGCGCTGGCGCCACCAATAACCTTATCGAGGAGTCATCATGTCCACTCTCCCCTTCTGGCTGGCCGAAGCGCTCGCCGCCGAACAGCCCGCGCCGCCCACGCCCCTGGTCGGCCACCACGAGGCCGATGTCTGCATCGTCGGCGGCGGCTTTACCGGGCTGTGGAGCGCCATCGCCCTTAAACAGGCCGAGCCTGCCTTACGCATCATGGTGCTGGAGAAAGATCGCTGCGGCAGTGGCGCCTCGGGGCGCAACGGCGGCTGCCTGCTCACCTGGTCGGCGAAGTATTTGACGTTAAGGCGCCTCTTTGGCGAGCAGCAGGCCGCCTGGCTGGTGCAAAGATCCGAGCAGGCGGTGCACGAGATCGCCCGTTTCTGCGAACAGCACAATATTGAGGCACAGCTGAGGGTCGAGGGCACCTGCTACACCGCCACCAGCGAGGCCCAGCGCGGCCTGATGGAGCCGGTATTGCAGGAACTCAAGCGAGCCGGTCTTAACCAGTGGCAGGCTATTGAAGAGGGTGAACTGGCGAGCCAGTGCGGTTCCCACGTTCATCTGGAGGGGCTCTACAGCCCCCACGCGGGCTCGGTGCAACCGGCACTGCTGGTGCGCGGCCTGCTGCGGGTGGCTCGGGAATTGGGAGTCGAGGTCTATGAACACACCCCCATGCAGCGCCTTGAGGCGGGCCAGCCTGCGCGGGTGCAAACACCGCAAGGTGAGGTGTGTGCCCGCAAGGTGGTACTGGCCCTCAACAGTGCCATGGTGCAGCACTTTCGCGAGTTTCGCCGCAGTATCGTGCTGGTCTCCTCCGATATGGTGATAACCGACCCCGCGCCGGATGCACTGGCTGCCCAGCAGCTTGAGCACGGTCGCAGCGTGGTGGATGGCCGCACCTTTGTGCATTACTACCGCTCCACCCCGCAAGGACGGCTGATGCTAGGCAAGGGGGGCAACACCTTCGCCTTTGCCAACCGCCATCTAGCCGAGTTCGATGCGCCGAGCCGTTATCTTGCCTCCCTCACCCGCACCCTGCGCCGCTTCTTTCCGGCGCTCAAAGAGGTGCCCATCGCCGCCAGCTGGTGCGGCGCCTCCGACCGCTCGGTAGATGGCCTCCCCTTCTTCGGCCACTGGCGAGGGCAGCCCAATATCGTCTATGGCCTCGGCTACTCCGGCAACGGAGTGGCCCAGAGCTGGATCGGCGGCCAGATCCTGGCGGCTTTGGTGCGCGATGAAGTGCGGGAGGAGGACAAGCCGTGGCGCGACTGCTCGCTGGTCAGCGGCCCTCGTGGCTACTTCCCGCCCGAACCTTTTCGCTGGCTGGGCGCCATGGCGGTGCGCAACGCCATCAGGCGCAAGGAGCGGGCGGAAGATGAGAACCGGCCGGTGGCCTGGTATGACAAACAGCTGGCCAAACTTGCCGATGC
Source organism: Aeromonas sp. R5-4 (assembly GCF_040908215.1). Lineage (NCBI taxonomy): Bacteria > Pseudomonadati > Pseudomonadota > Gammaproteobacteria > Aeromonadales > Aeromonadaceae > Aeromonas > Aeromonas sp. R5-4. The sequence continues at coordinate 49,153 of NZ_JBFODG010000010.1, forward strand.
GGCGGGCAAGGCGGATAAATAGCCCGGCGATAGAGGGCAACAATTTCTCATACTGTTTCGCCCCACACCCTATTTCTTGAAAATGCCGACCCGAGGGTCGGCATTTTTACAGGTGAAATCTGAAAGGGCATTATCGCCAAACGTGATCAGCTGATTGACCCCAGCCGTGGCAGGATTGATTCACTTGCGAAACAGCATCAGTCAACTCGGTTGTGGTAGGGCAACAATCTTGCCCAATTCGATACCGCTGCAAGTAATCGATGTGGCATACTAATCTCTCTGCTTATCCGAATACTCTTCGTGGTTGGAACGTATGAGCTGATGTTAAATTAATAAATCACCTCCATCTACCTCCGGGAAAGCAAAATAATTTTAATGAAAGTGAAATAAATATGAACCCTTTGGATAAAATCACAGACCCATCATTTACAAACTCAGCAAAAGGTCTATTGACCCTATTTTGCATAGGAGCTTTTCATTTCATTATCGGCATTAACTTAATTGGAAAGGAAATAACTATACCGTGGCTGCCATCGATTAGTTTCACAAACACTGATCGACTAATATATATTTACTGGAGTCTTGTTGGATTTACCATGTATCGCTATACGTTACATAACGCAACAGAAATTAAGAAATATTATTTTTTTATCTTTATACAATTTTTTGAGAACAGATAAGTCTGGCAAGACTTCTATCAATGAAAATATTTTTTCCGAAGGGATTGGTCATCAGGTTGAGCTGATTCATGATGAAAACTCACCCCCAAAAATCACTATAAAAAACTATAAACATGGTGACCATGATTGGGAACTAATGGGGAATTTTTCATTCCAATTTACAACATCTTACTCTTTAGACAAGATCATTTACTTTGAACATCCAGATTATAATATCGATTCATTTAAGATAAGTAATAAATTACAGAAAGAAAAATGGGGGCTTACTACATTTATTGATGATGACGATGGTTCTGAAAGCATGGAAAGCTCATTTATTACTGATCGAAAACTACGAAATAGCCTCCGTGTACATATCCTGTCTAGGTATTTTAAGAATTTAACTTCAAATAAAAATATATTCGACTTGCTAACTCCACTATTGCTTAATGGCATTTTATTTTTAATATGCTTTATCACTGCAATGATAAATACCATTCCTAGCCATAATGAATAAAATGACTAAGAATTTAACTAAGCCGTAAAACAGATTAACAAGCATATTTAACGGTAGACGTTGGGCTTCACTTCGTTTAGCACCAACCTACCTTATTAGCCCAACATACGAAATGCTCACAAAAATGACTCCTGCCTGTATGGAGATAATTTTTACTTCTTCATATTTTTATATTCAACGACCATATATATTTCATTGCATATATTATCATTCGAAGACTTTAGATCCACACTAGTTGTGAACTTGGCGATAGCTCGACCTTCACTCCATTTTGACTCCAGACTTTCAAGGGTTTCCTCAATAAAGACCAAAACATCCTCATCGGCATCACCTTTCCTATACGTAGGAAAGAAACTTACAGCAAGTGTTATGTGTTCATTACCACCATTAAATGAGTTTTCACTATCTTTTGCTGCATTATTAAGAGTGCTTTTAATCCGGTCTACAATAACTTGCTTTTTCGCTCTTTGGGATGTACATAGCCAACGTAGTTTAGCCTCACATATAGCTACTAGTGTTGAAGAACATTTGTTTCTCTTACTATCAATTTGAAAATATAAATCTACTCGTCCATATTTTGGAAGGCTATCCTTTTTACTGCCTATGAGCTTTGTCGACTGATATTCCTCCAGAGTAATACCACCTTTAATCCAAATCCCTGCTGAGAGCGCACCAATACAGGCTCGTTCGTTATACCAATGTATTGAATCTCGTCCAGGATAACTATTCTCATATCTCTGTAAAGCTTCAATCCAGCCATTACAAATATCTTCAATATTTTTACGATGTTTACTTGGCATCGTATTTAATATTACTGTCCCTTGAATCATATTTTCATCTCAAGTTGGTTTAACAGACCCATAAGTATTAATAGTTAAACTGATTTCAGTTTTTCACACATAAATATAACTAACCAAACTATTTTACCATAAAAAAGCCGCCCATCGGGCGGCACTTTTATTAGAGATAACGGGCTAACAGGAATTACCAGCCGGTCACTTCGCGCAGGGCCTTGCCGATATCGGCCAGGGAGCGGACGGTTTTCACGCCAGCATCTTCCAGCGCGGCAAACTTCTCGGCGGCAGTACCCTTGCCACCGGAGATGATGGCGCCAGCGTGGCCCATCCGCTTGCCGGGAGGGGCAGTAACACCGGCGATATAGGAGACCACCGGCTTGGTGACGTGGGCCTTGATATAGGCGGCCGCGTCTTCCTCGGCGTTGCCGCCGATCTCGCCGATCATCACGATCGCTTCGGTCTGCGGGTCGTTCTGGAACATCTCCAGAATGTCGATAAAGTTGGAACCCGGGATGGGGTCGCCACCGATACCGACGCAGGTGGACTGGCCAAAGCCCTCATCAGTGGTCTGCTTGACCGCTTCGTAGGTCAGGGTGCCGGAGCGGGAGACGATACCTACCTTGCCCGGCTTGTGAATGTGGCCCGGCATGATGCCGATCTTGCACTCACCCGGAGTGATCACACCCGGGCAGTTGGGGCCGATCATCCGCACGCCGGTCTCTTGCAGCTTCACTTTGACGTCCAGCATATCCAGCGTCGGGATGCCTTCGGTGATGGTGACAATCAGCTTGATGCCAGCATCGATCGCTTCCAGGATGGCATCCTTGCAGAACGGCGCCGGCACATAGATGACGGAGGCGGTGGCGCCGGTCGCTTCGACCGCGTCACGGACGGTGTTGAACACCGGCAGGCCCAGATGGGTGGTGCCCCCCTTGCCCGGGGAGACGCCGCCCACCAGCTGGGTGCCGTAAGAGAGCGCCTGCTCGGAGTGGAAAGTACCCTGACCGCCGGTAAAGCCCTGGCAGATGACTCGGGTGTCCTTGTTGATCAGTACGCTCATCAGTTGGCCTCCGCTGCTTTGACGACTTGCTGCGCGGCATCGGTCAGACTCTTGGCCGCAATGATGTTGAGGCCGCTCTCGGCCAGCTTGATACCACCCAGCTCGGCGTTGTTGCCTTCCAGACGGACCACGACGGGCACCTTGACCCCCACTTCCTTGACCGCACCTATGATGCCTTCCGCGATCATGTCGCAGCGCACGATGCCGCCAAAGATGTTGACCAACACCGCTTTGACGTTGCTGTCGGAGAGGATGATCTTGAACGCCTCGGTCACCCGCTCCTTGGTGGCGCCGCCGCCGACGTCAAGGAAGTTGGCCGGCTTGCCGCCGTGCAGGTTGACGATGTCCATGGTGCCCATGGCCAGACCCGCGCCGTTGACCATGCAGCCGATGTTGCCATCGAGGGCCACATAGTTGAGCTCCCACTGGGCGGCGTGCGCTTCGCGGGGGTCATCTTGTGACGGGTCGTGCATCTCGCGCAGCTTGGGCTGACGATACAGTGCGTTGGCGTCGATATTGATCTTGCCATCCAGGCAGTGCAGGTTGCCCTGCGCGGTGATCACCAGCGGGTTGATCTCCAGCAGCGCGAAATCGCAATCCAGGAACATCTGGCCCAGACCCATGAAGATCTTGGTGAACTGTTTGATCTGATCGCCGACCAGACCCAGTTTGAAGGCCAGTTCGCGGGCCTGATAAGCCTGCGGACCCACCAGCGGATCGATAGCCGCCTTGTGGATCAGATGGGGGGTTTCGTGGGCGATCTTCTCGATATCCACGCCACCTTCAGTCGAGGCCATGAAGACCACGCGGCGAGAGCCACGGTCAACTACGGCGCCCAGGTAGAGCTCTTTGGCGATGTCGGTGCAAGATTCCACCAGGATCTTGGTGACCGGCTGGCCGTTCGCGTCAGTCTGGTAGGTCACCAGATTTTTGCCAAGCCAGTTTTGGGCAAAAGCACGGATCTCATCCTTGCTCTTGGCCACTTTCACGCCGCCCGCTTTACCGCGGCCACCGGCGTGTACCTGGCATTTGACGACCCAGGTATTGCCGCCAATCTTGTCGGCCGCTTCGGCCGCTTCTTGTGGGGTAGCACAGGCATAACCTTCGGAGACCGGCAGGCCATACTCGGCAAACAGCTGTTTTGCCTGATATTCATGCAGATTCATAGATGCTCTATCCGTGTTGTAGGTATTTCCGTCCGGGGCTGGTGTTTCTCAATCCCCTGTGAATGGGGGCCTGGGCGGCCCCTCGTTATCTTTCAATCGCTCGGGTATTACTCAAACGTCCAGCAGCACATCCGGCTCGGGGCGCAAACCCCTTGCCCGGGTGCCACAGGCTTAGACGTCCAGCAACAGACGGGTCGGGTCTTCCAAGAGCTCCTTGACGGAGACCAGGAAGCCTACCGATTCGCGTCCGTCGATGAGACGGTGATCGTAGGAGAGCGCCAGGTACATCATCGGCAGGATCTCGACTTTGCCGTCAACGGCCATCGGGCGATCCTGGATCTTGTGCATGCCCAGAATGGCGCTCTGGGGCGGGTTGATGATCGGGGTGGACATCAGGGAGCCGAACACGCCACCGTTGGTGATGGTGAAGTTGCCGCCAGTCAGTTCATCCACGGTCAGCTTGCCGTCACGGCCCTTGCCCGCCAGATCCTTGATGGCCTTCTCGATGTCCGCCAGGCTCATGTTGTCGCAGTCGCGCAGCACCGGCGTCACCAGACCACGGGGGGTGGAGACGGCGATGCTGACGTCGAAGTAATTGTGGTAAACGACGTCATCACCATCGAGCGCCGCGTTCACTTCCGGATAGCGCTTGAGGGACTCCACCACCGCCTTCACGTAGAAGGACATAAAGCCGAGCTTGATGCCGTGCTTCTTCTCGAAGATCTCGCCGTACTGCTTGCGCAGATCCATGATGGGCTTCATGTTGACCTCGTTGAAGGTGGTCAGCATGGCGGTGGTGTTTTTCGCTTCCAGCAGACGCTCGGCAATGCGCTTGCGCAGACGGGTCATCGGTACCCGCTTGTCGGTGCGACCACCCAGCGGGGCAACCTTGGCTGCCGGGGCTGCAGTTGCGACCGGTGCGGCTGCCGCAGGCTGGCTCTTGGCCTTGATGAAGGCTTCCACATCATCCTTGGTGATGCGACCACCCTTGCCGGTACCGGTCAGCTTGGTCACGTCGATATCGTGCTCACCAATCAGGCGGCGCACCGAGGGGCTCAAGCCATCGGCACCATCATCGGCCACCGCTTCAGCGGGTTTCTCTTTGGTCTCTTCACCGGCCACCGGAGCGGCGGTGAGGATGGCAATCAGTTGACGGGACAACACAGTCGCCCCTTCCCCTTGCAGAATATCCCCCAGCACACCGGCTTGCGGTGCCGGCACTTCCAGCACCACCTTGTCGGTCTCGATGTCGACCAGCACTTCGTCACGGGCGACCAGGTCGCCCGGTTTTTTGTGCCAGGTAGCGATAGTGGCATCGGCCACTGATTCCGGCAGATCCGGTACCTTGATCTCGATAGTCATCCAATCAGTTCCTTTTTACTTCTATGCCAGAGGCTTTACAGGGTAAGGGCATCTTCCACCAAGGCTTTTTGCTGCTTGGCGTGGACAGACATGTAACCGACGGCCGGTGAGGCTGACGCAGGGCGACCGGCATAACGCAGGGTGGCTCCGGCTGGCAGCACGCCATCGTAGTGGTGACGGGTGCAGTACCAGGCGCCCTGGTTCTGCGGCTCTTCCTGACACCAGACAAAGTCGGTGACGTGGCTGTAATCGGCCAGAATGGCGCGCACTTCCTCTTCCGGGAAGGGGTAGAGCTGCTCAATTCGCACCAGTGCCACATCTTGCTGCTCGGCCTTGCGACGGGCATCGAGCAGGTCGTAGTAGACCTTGCCAGAACAGAAGACCACGCGCTTGACCGCTTTCGGATCCAGCGCATCGATCTCGCCGATGGCGTTCTGGAAGGTGCCTTCAGCCAGCTCTTCGAGCTTGCTCACCGCCAGCGGGTGGCGCAGCAGGGATTTGGGCGTCATTACGATGAGCGGACGGCGCATCGGACGTACCACCTGACGACGCAGCATATGGAACACCTGCGCCGGGGTAGAGGGCACGCACACCTGCATGTTGTGCTGGGCGCACATCTGCAGATAACGCTCCAGACGGGCGGAGGAGTGCTCCGGGCCCTGCCCCTCGTAACCGTGCGGCAGCAACATGGTCAGGCCGCACATCCGGCCCCACTTCTGCTCGCCGGAGGAGAGGAACTGATCCACTACCACTTGGGCACAGTTGGCGAAGTCACCGAACTGGGCTTCCCAGATGGTGAGGCCAGCCGGCTCGGCGCTGGCGTAGCCATATTCAAAGGCCAGAACCGCGTTCTCGGTCAGCACAGAGTCGTACACCTCGAACGGGCCTTGCTCGTCGTGCAGGTTGCACAGCGGGGTATAAGTGCTGGCATCGGTCTGGCTGTGCAGCACGGCATGGCGGTGGAAGAAGGTGCCACGGCCGGAGTCTTCACCGGTAAAGCGGATGCGGGAGCCCTTGTCCACCAGAGTGGCATAGGCCAGGGTCTCGGCAAAGCCCCAATCCACCAGCTTCTCGCCAGCGGCCATCAGACGGCGGTCTTCGTAAATCTTCTCGACCTGACGCTGCAGCACGTGGGTCGCCGGATACTGGCTTACCCGCTCGCCGAGGCTCTTGAGGTGATCCATCGGCACGGCACTCTCATAGGCCATGTTCCAGTCGTGGCCCAGATAAGGGGTCCAGTCGACGGAGTGTAGCTCCATCGGACGCCACTCCTTGCTCACCCGCTCGCCGCGATCCAGCGCTTCACGATACTCGTTAACCAGTTCGGTCGCCCGCTCCTGGGCGAGGCTCCCCTCGGCCACCAGCTGATCGGCGTAGATCTTGCGCGGGGTCGGGTGCTGCTTGATCTTCTGGTACATCAGCGGCTGAGTCGCGCTCGGCTCGTCCGCTTCGTTGTGGCCGTGACGACGGTAGCAGACCAGTTCGATCACCACGTCGCGTTTGAAGGTGTTGCGGTAATCCAGTGCAATCTGGGTCACCAGCACCACGGCTTCCGGATCATCCCCGTTGACGTGCAGCACCGGCGCCTGCACCGCCTTGGCGATGTCGGTGCAATATTCGGTGGAACGCAGGTCACGGATATAGGAGGTGGTGAAACCAACCTGGTTGTTGATGACGATGCGCACCGTCCCGCCGACACCATAGGCACGGGTCTGGGACATGTTGAAGGTCTCGGCCACCACGCCCTGACCGGCCATGGCCGAGTCACCGTGAATGGTGATGGGCAGCACGCTGGAGCCATCCTTGTCACCGCGACGATCCATACGGGCACGGACCGAGCCGATGACCACAGGGTTGACAATCTCGAGGTGAGAGGGGTTGAACGCCAGCGCCAGGTGGACGTTGCCACCCGGGGTGGCGAAGTCGGAGGAGAAGCCCATGTGGTACTTCACATCACCGGTACCCCAGGATTCGCCATGCTTGCCGGCAAACTCGTCGAACAGATCCTGAGCGCGCTTGCCCAGCACGTTGATCAGCACGTTGAGGCGACCGCGGTGGGCCATACCGATAACGGCCTCTTTGCAGCCCTGCTCACCGGCGCGACGGATCAGCTCCTTGAGCATGGGGATCATGGCGTCGCCACCTTCCAGCGAGAAGCGCTTGGCCCCCGGGAACTTGGCACCCAGATATTTCTCCAGCCCTTCGGCGGCAGTCAGGCTCTCGAGGAAACGGGTCTTCTCTTCGAGGGTGTAGCTCCCCTTCCCTTCAATGGATTCGAGGCGCTGTTGCAGCCAGCGCTTCTCTTCCGTGGAAGTGAGGTGCATGTAGTCGGCGCCAATACTGCCGCAGTAGGTCTTCTTCAGCGAGGCGTAGAGGTCGGAGAGCACCATGGTCTCGCGACCGATGGCGTAGGAGCCCACATTAAAGGTGGCCTCCATGTCTGCGCCCTGCAGGTTGTGGAACGCGGGATCCAGTTCGGCAACGGTTTCACGCTGCCACAGGCCCAGCGGATCCAGATTGGCATTCTGGTGACCACGGAAACGGAAGGCGTTGATCAGCTGCAATACCCGCACCTGCTTGGCATCCACTTGCGGATCGGAGACGGGGGCACTGTAGCGAGAGGGATCCTTGGCCAGACGACGGAAATAATCGCGGACCTGGGAGTGGGGTTGTTCAACCGCATGGCCATTGACCTGGGGCAGCTCGCTAAACAGGCTGCGCCACTCGTCGGACACGGAGTCAGGATTTTCCAGGAAGGATTCGTACAAATCCTCGATATAGCTTGCATTCGCACCAGCCAGGTGAGATGACTCCAACCAGGCCTTCATCACGCCGTTATGCATTTCTATCCCTTGTACTTCTTGTTACTGCTGCGCAGCTTGTAGGGGTCAAATAGCCATCCTGCCACGGGTGGGATGGCTATCCAGAGGTCGGGCCAGCACCTGGCCGGCCCTGATACTAAACAGCCCGATTGAGCAACATCGACTTGATCTGGCCAATCGCCTTGGTCGGGTTCAAGCCTTTCGGACAGACGTTCACGCAGTTCATGATGCCATGGCAGCGGAACACGCTGAAGGCGTCGTCCAGATTCCCCAGTCGTTCGGTGGTCGCGGTGTCGCGGCTGTCAGCCAGCCAGCGGTAGGCGGCGAGCAGCCCGGCCGGACCGATGAACTTGTCGGGATTCCACCAGAAGGAGGGGCACGAAGTGGAGCAGCAGGCACAGAGAATGCACTCGTACAGGCCGTCAAGCTTGGCGCGCTCTTCGGGGGATTGCAGGTGCTCACGCACCGGCGGCAACTTGTCATCATTGATGAGGAAGGGTTTGACCTTCTCCCACTGGGTGTAGAACTGGGTCATGTCGATCACCAGATCACGGATCACCGGCAGGCCGGGCAAGGGGCGGATAACGACGTTATTGCCCTTCTTCAGCAGGTCGGAGAGCGGGGTGATACAGGCAAGACCATTCTTGCCATTCATGTTGAGACCGTCTGATCCACAGACCCCTTCGCGGCAAGAGCGGCGGAAGGCGAGCGTGGGATCCAGCTCTTTCAACTGGATCAGTGCGTCGAGCACCATCATGTCGGAACCTTCAGGAATATCAAGACGATATTCCTTCATATGGGGGACGTTATCAACATCCGGATTGTATCTGTAGACAGAGAATGTGACGTTCATAGGGCTGGCTCCGCAATCAGTAAGTCCGGACCTTGGGCGGGAACGCCTCACGGGTCTTGGGTGACATGTTGACAGCGCGACGGGTCATGGACTCGGTGTCCGGATGATAGAGGCTGTGGCACAGCCAGTTCTCATCGTCGCGATCCGGGAAGTCGAAGCGGCAGTGAGCACCGCGACTCTCGGTACGGAAGTTGGCGGCAACCGCCGTGGCAAACGCCGTCTCCATCAGGTTGTCCAGCTCCAGGCACTCGATGCGCTGGGTGTTGAACTCTTTGGAGGTATCATCCAGACGGGCTGACTTGAGGCGCTCGCGGATAACCTTGAGCTCGGCCAACCCTTCTGCCATCGCCGCACCTTCGCGGAATACGGAGAAGTTGTTCTGCATGCAGCGCTGCAGGTCTTTGCGGATCTGCACAGGGTCTTCCCCATCACGGCAATTTTCCCAGCGGTTGAAGCGGGCCAGTGCGGCATCCAGATCCGACTCGGAAGCATCGCGGCCGTGATCCATCTCGCCCAGAGTGTTGACCAGATGCATGCCAGCAGCGCGGCCGAACACCACCAGATCCAGCAGGGAGTTGCCACCCAGACGGTTGGCACCGTGCACCGAAACGCAGGCAATCTCGCCCACCGCAAACAGACCGACCACCGGTACATCGTTGCCGTTCTTGTCCTGGGTCAGGCACTGGCCATTCACGTTGGTCGGCACGCCGCCCATCATGTAGTGGCAGGTCGGGATGATCGGGATCGGCTCTTTGACCGGATCCACGTGGGCAAAGGTGCGGGAGAGTTCGCAGATCCCCGGCAGACGGGATTCCAGCACCTCTTTGCCGAGGTGATCCAGCTTCAGCTTGATGTGCGGGCCCCAGGGACCATCGCAGCCACGGCCTTCACGGATCTCGATCATGATGGAGCGGGCCACCACGTCGCGACCGGCCAAGTCCTTGGCGTTTGGCGCGTAACGCTCCATGAAGCGCTCGCCATCTTTATTGAGCAGATAGCCACCTTCACCACGGCAGCCTTCAGTTACCAGCACCCCTGCCCCGGCGATGCCGGTCGGGTGGAACTGCCACATCTCCATGTCCTGCACGCCGACGCCGGCACGCAGCGCCATGCCGACGCCGTCACCTGTGTTGATGTGGGCGTTGGTGGTGGACTGGTAGATACGACCGGCACCGCCGGTGGCCAGCACGGTAGCCTTGGCCTTGAAGTAGACCACTTCACCGCTCTCCATATCGATGGCGGTACAACCCACCACATGGCCGTCCTGGTTTTTCACCAGATCCAGCGCATACCACTCGGAGAAGACGGTGGTCTTGTTCTTGACGTTTTGTTGGTAAAGGGTGTGCAGCAGGGCGTGACCGGTACGGTCGGCCGCAGCCGCAGTACGGGCAGCCTGCTCGCCACCGAAATTCTTGGACTGACCACCAAACGGACGCTGGTAGACAGACCCGTTGTCGAAACGGGAGAAGGGCAGCCCCATGTTCTCCAGCTCATAGATAGCCTCGGGGCCGGTTTTGCACATGTACTCGATGGCTTCCTGATCACCGATGTAATCGGAACCTTTTACCGTGTCATACATGTGCCACTGCCAGTTGTCATCGTGGGCATTGCCCAGCGCAACCGTGATCCCGCCCTGGGCGGAGACAGTGTGAGAACGGGTTGGAAAAACCTTGGACAACAGAGCGCAGCTCTTGCCGGACTGGGCAATCTGCAGCGCGGCGCGCATACCGGCACCACCGGCACCAATCACCACCGCATCAAATTCACGAGTTGGAATAGTCACCTTACACACCCCACAGCACGACGAAACCCGTCATCAGATAGACAAACAGCACCACGACCAGGGCAAATTGCAGCGCCCCGCGCAGCCCTACCGGCTTGATATAGTCAGTCAGCACCTGCCACAGACCAATCCAGGCGTGGATCAGTACGCAGAGCAGGGTCAACAGGGTGAATACCTTGGTGAATGTTTTGGCGAAGAAGCCTGCCCACACCTCGTAGGTGATGTCGTTGAACGCGACAAAGCCCACCAGATAGAGGACATAACAGGTCATGATGAGGGCGGTGGCACGGATCAGGATGTAATCGTGAACGCCGCTGCGCCCGAAGGTTGCAGAATTGGTTACCATACAAGCACTCCCGCCAATACAGCCAGGATCGCGGTGATCACGAAGGCCACGCGGGCGCTCTGATTGCCGGATTCCAGCTCTTCCCAATAGCCCATATCCATGACCAGATGACGCAAGCCGCCCACAATGTGGTATGCCAGCGCAGTCAGGATCCCCCACAGCACGAGTTTGACCAGGAAGTTGTCCATGATGGCAACCACGGTTGCAAACCCTTCGGGAGAGGCGAGTGAAGTACCAAGCATCCACAGCAAGATGCCCAGTGCAACAAAGGTAATGACCCCTGAAACACGGTGCAGGATGGATGCAATGGCAGTGACAGGAAAGCTGATCGTCTGTAGGTCGAGGTTGACCGGTCTCTGTTTGTTTTTCACGCTTGCCCACTCAGCTCCATTGAGCACGTTAGTTATTGTTTTAACTCACACTTGAGGGCACGGAATGGTGATTGTTGGTTTTTTGTTACCAAAACACTCTGAAAAAGCCAAAACGCGAGTTTTCGGTTTCACATCAGGCTTTGCCAAAGCGTTTCAAACACCCGCAGCCATGACCCACGTGGCGCAGTATATCGGCGGCCTTAACCGAAGACAATCAATTAGCTACAAAGAAAACACAAAACCGCAAACTCGATCGCATATTTAATTTAACATTTCATTAATGCCATTAATGGGGTTCCAGCAAAATTGACATTGATAAGGAACTCTGTTTCAAATAAGGCGCTCCAGCCACTTCGGTATGGGTAACAACCTTTGCCAGCGTCATAAAAGTCGTAATAGAGTAGGACTGGAACCAAATTATAAAGAGCAAAGGAGACGTGCTATGGCTGATAAGATAGCCACCCTACACCTGCCCGGAAAAGATCCGGTCGAACTGCCGATCCTCTCCGGCACCATCGGCCCGGATGTTATCGATGTCAGAAAATTGGGATCACAGGGGTATTTCACCTTTGACCCCGGTTTTATGGCGACCGGTTCTTGCAAATCTGCCATTACCTACATTGACGGGGATCAGGGTGTCTTGCTGCACCGTGGTTACCCCATCGCCCAGTTGGCCACCCAGGCAACCTATCTGGAAGTCTGCTATATCCTGCTGTACGGCGAAGCGCCGACCAAGGCCCAATATGCCGAATTCGAACGCCTGGTCACCCGCCACACCATGGTGCACGAGCAGATCGCCTTCTTCTTCCGCGGCTTCCGTCGTGACTCCCACCCCATGGCCATCATGTGCGGTGTAGTCAGCGCCCTCTCCGCCTTCTATCACGATGCCCTCGACATCAATAACGAGCAGCATCGCGAGATCTGTGCCTTCCGTCTGCTCTCCAAGATGCCGACTCTGGCCGCCATGTGTTACAAGTACTCCATCGGCCAGCCGTTCATGCAGCCGCGTAACGCCCTCTCCTATGCCGGTAACTTCCTGCACATGATGTTTGGCGTGCCGACCGAGGAGTACAAGGTCAACCCCATCGTTGAACGTGCCATGGATCGTATCTTTACCCTCCATGCGGATCACGAGCAGAACGCCTCCACTTCCACCGTTCGTCTGGCTGGCTCCTCCGGTGCCAACCCGTTCGCCTGTATCGCCGCGGGGATCGCCTCCCTGTGGGGACCGGCCCACGGTGGCGCCAACGAAGCCTGCCTGCGCATGCTGGAAGAGATCGGCTCGGTGGATCGCATCCCCGAGTACATCGCCAAGGCCAAGGACAAGAATGATCCGTTCCGTCTGATGGGCTTCGGTCACCGCGTCTACAAGAACCACGACCCCCGTGCCACCGTGATGCGCGAAACCTGCCACGAAGTACTGACCGAGCTGCAGATCAAGGATCCGCTGCTGGACGTGGCCATGGAGCTGGAACGTATTGCGCTCTCCGACCCCTACTTCGTCGAGAAGAAACTCTACCCGAACGTAGACTTCTACTCCGGCATCATCATGAAGGCGATCGGCATCCCGATGAGCATGTTCACCGTGATCTTCGCCATCTCCCGCACTATCGGCTGGATTGCGCACTGGAACGAGTTCCACTCAGACCCGGACAGCAAGATTGGTCGCCCACGCCAGCTCTACGTGGGCCACCCGCTGCGCGAGTTCACTCCACTCGAGCAGCGCTAACCACTGCGCTGATATGGTTTGTTACAAAGGCGGTCATTGACCGCCTTTTTGTTTGCCGCTCTAATGCCCCCTTTCGCGTTAAGGAGTCCATTATGAAACCACTGTTTATCAGCGCAGCCTTGCTGCTGACCGCCTGCCAGAGCGCCCACGCCTCGTCACAGGGGGAGACCCTCTATATCAACAGCCAGCTGGTCGATTGCGTCGGAGTTGGCCCGATGCAGTGCATGCAGGTTCGCAGTGATGAGCAGCAGCCCTGGACGCTGTTCTACCAGAATATTGAAGGTTTCCAGTTCGAGCCGGGCTACCGGTATCAGCTCACAGTCAGCAAGGAGCAACTCACCGATGTGCCGGCCGATGCCCCCTCCGTGCGCTATCAGCTGATCCAGGTGGTGAACAAGGTCGCCAGCAAGTAACAAACACGATCAAAAAAACGGGGGATGGCTGATGCCATCCCCCGTTGGTTTATGGGTACTGCGCCTCATCAGGTCGGCGCCAGCGCCATATGCAGCAGCGGATAGGGCTTGCCCTGACCATCCAGCGGCGAGCGGCCCGTCACGGCGAACCCCATCTTGTGGTAGAAGCCCACCACCTGCTCATTCTGCTCGTTGACGTCAACCAGCGTCGCGCCGCCCTGCGTGATGGCATGGGCCACCAGCAAACGCCCCACGCCACTGCCGCGCGCCCCGGGAGCCACAAACAGCATCTCCAGCTTGCCCTCGTACACTCCGCTAAAACCCGTAATCTGCCCCTCTTCTGAGCGGGCACTGTGCAGTGTCACCGCATCGAAGTAGTGCTCCAGAATAAGCGGTTTAAGCGCGAGGATCTCGGCCTCGGGCAGGAAGTGGTGGGTCGCCCGAACAGAGGCCTCCCACAGATCGATCAGGGCCGGATAATCGGCCCGGGATACCTGAACAATCGTCATGAAATGACTCGATATGATAACCAGCGGGAAGAGACACCTTCCCGCGGGCCAATCTGATTAGCGCGCCTGCACCGCCTGCAGCAGCACCGACATATCAGCACCAAAGTGGCGGCTGCGGATCGCCTCGCGAATATCCGCTTCGCTATAACGGCTGCCCGGGTAGACCACCACGCAGGAAGTGTCGCCCGGTTTGAGGAAGTGGGTCTCGCCAAACGGGGTATAGCGGGTGGCGCCGATACTGATGAGCGCATGGGGAGGATGTCCCGCCTGCGCCAGCAGTCCCTGAATGTGCTCCGCCGGCCCCTCATCCTGCTGATGATTGAACTTGTCGATAGCCCAGTCGAGCAGCTTGCCGTGGAAGTAGCTGTAGTCGATGGCGGCGCTGTCTACCCCGTAGGCGTGCAGCTCGCCATCGCGCTCCAGATAGCAGGCGATACGATAGTCATCGAGCTCGCAACCGGCGGCAAAACCGGAAAGCGGCAGCAGCTTGGCCGCCAACCCCTTGCTCTCTTCGCCCCAGTTCTTCTTCTCGCTGATCTTCTTGGCGTTGGGACGGCGGATGGAGCAGTCGTTATAGGCACCAAAGGCGCGGGGATGGATCGCCACCACCTGCTTGCCGGCATACTCCAGCTCGCACCAGAGGGCTACTTCCGGCTCGATCTGCACCTTCTCGTCACCGCTGACCGCCGCTTCCGGCAGGAAGATCGCCTTGTCGCTCAACGGGAATACCCCGAGCTGACCCGGATGGCCCGGCACAAAGAAGGGAAACAGCGCCTTGGGCGCCGTGGTGTCGCGCACGACTACCGCTACGAAGTCCGATGCTTCGCCCGCCTGCTCCAGATGACCGGCGAAATTGCCCGCGACCCCGAGTCCGATAAACTTGCTCTCTGCTGCTATCTGCATCTTGCTCACCTGCATCTTGCCCACGCAAGGTAGCAGGCCCGTCGCCCACTACCGCTAAAGTGGCAAGATTAAACCACAAGGGGCCCGCCTTCGCCCAGTCCGGCCCTGTCGTGATGTGCGCCAGTCCGCTTTTTTAGGGACGAGAAGGCTGTGGCGAACCAGCGATTGCGCACTCATTCAGCTACGCGGTCACCGCGCTGGAAACAGTGCGTTTCCGACCTATCCCCTCTTTCTCCTTGGGACTCAACTTCATCTTTGTTAGGCTGCCTGCCACACAGGCTCACAGAGGGATCTTCTTGATGTCACAGGCGCACTTTCAGGGCCGCTTCGAAGTCGAGTTCAAATATCAGCTGACGGATCGCCCCGCCTTCCTCAAGGCACTGCTCGCCCTCAATCAGGAGATCATGCTGGAGGATAATCTGGAGCAGGATCGCTACTTCGACACCCCGGATGATGCCCTTGCCCAGGCTGGCAAAAGTCTGGCTATCCGCACCATGCAGCCCTCCGGCATCCAGCTCTGGATCGTCAAGGGGCCCGAGACGGATCGCTGCGAGGCGGTCAATATCAATAATGCGGACAAGGCCGTCAGCATGCTCTTGACCATGAACTACCGGCAGATACTCGTGATCACCAAAAGGCGCAGCATCTACTTTATTGGCCCGTTTCACGTCACCCTGGATCATCTGGCCGAGATCGGGGATTTTGCCGAGCTCGCCATCATGACCGATGACGAGGAACGCCTCCCGGCGTTTCGCCAGCAACTGCTCGCGCTGGCAGATCAGTTGGGACTTTCTCCCGATGCGCAGGAGCCTCGCTCCTACCGCACCCTGTACATGCAGGCAATACACACCACATAACCAGAGGATGCAACTCAATGATCGACAAACTCGCCTGGCTCACCTTTAAAGATCAGCAGCTGCTCTGCGCCCGCTCC
This sequence comes from Aeromonas sp. R5-4, assembly GCF_040908215.1. Taxonomy (NCBI): domain Bacteria; kingdom Pseudomonadati; phylum Pseudomonadota; class Gammaproteobacteria; order Aeromonadales; family Aeromonadaceae; genus Aeromonas; species Aeromonas sp. R5-4. Next base: position 65,377 of record NZ_JBFODG010000010.1, read on the forward strand.
CACGGCAAGGACATCTATTACATCCCAGGCGGCAAGCGGGAACCGGGCGAGAGCGACGAGGCGGCGCTGATCCGCGAGATTGAGGAGGAGCTGGCTGTCACCCTGCAGCCCGATACCCTGCGCTTTGCCTGCGAGTTCAGCGCCCAGGCCGATGGCAAACCGGCAGGAGTCGAGGTGCGACTGCGCTGTTACACCGGCGAAGCGAGCGGCACCCCGATCGCCTCGGCAGAAATTGCCGAACTGCGCTGGCTCGACAGCTCTCACCTCGATGAGCTCTCCCCCGTCTCCCGCCTGCTGTTTGTCTGGCTGGTTGAGCAGGGGCTGATCCGCTGACAAGCCGTACTCGCGGCGAGCATACGTACCCACCTCATATGAACCAACGGTGGCAATCAGCCACATAGCAACGCAACGACAAGGATGTCAGATGGACATTGTGGAAGTTAATAGCGCAGCGACCTACCAAAGTGCGCTCATCACCCTGCTGCAAGATTGTGTCGATAGCGGCGCCTCGGTCGGATTTTTACCGCCGCTGACCACGGAGGAATCTACCCGCTACTGGCAAGGAGTTGAAGCGGATCTTGTGGCAGGTCACCGAAAGCTGTGGCTGGCCCTTGAGCAACAACAGCTCGTGGGAGCGGTTCAGCTCGCGCTCTGTGGCAAGGCCAACGGTCGCCACCGGGCCGAGGTGGAAAAACTGATGGTACTGCAAACGGCGAGAGGCAAAGGTGTCGGTCATGCGCTGATGCAGGCAATGGAACAAGGCGCCCATGCCGCGGGCCGTTCGCTGCTGGTGCTCGATACTCGCGCCGGTGATGTGGCCTCCCACCTCTATCGTCAACTCGGCTATCTGGAGGCGGGCCAGATCCCGATCTTTGCGCGCAACGCAGATGGCACTCTTGCTGCGACCGTCATCTTCTATAAACCGCTCTGACCATCCCCTATCTCTTATCCACATACATCAGGGCCGCACCAAGCGGCCTTGCTTGTTGCCCGCGTGACTGTTTGTTGCAGCAATTTGGCTTGCGACGGATTGCCACGATACGGCCAGTGCTCCTGTATGCCTCAACACCGCCAATCGCCGCCCCAAAATACAGCCAAACAAATAGAAAGATTAATTAATGATTAAAACGCCCCCCTTTTCTTCTTCATCTATTGCCTCATCAGGCGTATCGTAAGAGACCCATTTGATAATCAATTTTATGTTATTCACTGCCTTGAGGAATAATGGATGCCCACTTTGCCCCGTACAGTTACCTCCCCCAAAAAGTTCATCATCGGTCAACACCTTCTCCCGCAACTCCATGAGCACGTTAAAGATTTTGGTGACTATGCGTTGCTCATCAGCGATGAGTTCATTCTGGAGCGGGTACGGGAAGAAGCTTTGGCGGGGCTCCTGCAGGCAGGTCTCAGGGGAGTGGTCGACAAGTTTCGCTACGAATGCACCGAACAGGAGATCCACCGCCTGACCCACCTTGCAGAGCAATATGGTGCGAACGTGATTGTCGGGATCGGCGGCGGCAAGACGCTGGATGTCGCCAAGGCCGTGGCCTTCTATCTGCGCCGTCCGGTTGTGCTGTTCCCGACGATTGCCTCCACGGATGCCCCCTGTACGGCGCTGGCAGTGATCTACAACCAGGCGGGTGAATTTGAACGCTATCTGTTCCTGCCGCAAAATCCGGACGTGGTGCTGGCTGACACGGCCATCATTGCCGCCGCCCCTCCCCGCTTCTTTTCCGCAGGCGTTGGCGATGCCCTGGCCACCTATTTCGAAGCGCGCGCCTGCTATCGGGCGGACGGGCTCAATCTGGTCGGCAAGCGTCCTTCACGCACTGGCCTTGGTCTGGCAAAGCTCTGTTACGAACTGCTTGGTGAAAACATCGAGCTGGCCATGGATGCGATACACCACCATGTCTCGACCCCGGCGCTGGAGCAGGTTATCGAGGCCACCATCTACCTCAGTGGCGTCGGCGCAGAAGCCGGTGGGCTGGCCGCCGCTCATGCAATCAACAACGGCATGTCACTGATCGCGGAGCTCCATCGTGCCCAGCATGGCGAGAAGGTGGTCTTCGGCCTGCTGACCCAACTCGTGCTTGAGCGCGCCCCGCAACATGAACTTGATGAGGTGTTTCGCATCATCGACTGTGCAGGCCTGCCCATGACGCTGCAAGAGCTGGGGCTCACCCACTTTGATGAAAGCGAGTGGCGCAAGGTGGCGCAGCTGGCCTGCGATCCCCTCGATACCATGGGCAACATGCCGATGACCGTGAGTGAACAGGATGTCTACGCCGCCATGGTAGCTGCCAATGCCATGGCTGAGCGCTATCGCCTCCGCCATCCCCGCATCTGATTGCTTGCCGCACTAAACAGTGCAAACAGTAAAAAGGCTTGCCCATTGGCAAGCCTTTTTCATCTGCATCCCCTTGTCGGGATAGACGAAAGTCAGCGCAGTATCAGGGCAGTTTCACCGCTCGCACTGCAACCTCTGGCAGGGCAAAGGCATCTTGCGCGGCGATGAGTTGCAGCTCGTAAGCCTGCTGGCGCCAAGTCTCCTGCAGCACCGCATCCACCGAAGCGTTGGTGCGCTCGAACGCGCTGACCGCATCGTGACCGGCCAGCAAATTGGCCAGCATCAGGGCGCTGATAAGATCGCCCACCCCCACCGGCTGGCGGGCAAAGTCATAGAGCGGACGGGCAATCAGGTAATCCCCTTGCGGGGTGGCCAGCAGCATCTCGAAGCGGCTGGAGTCCTGCGCCGCACGACCGAGATGCTTGACCAGCACCAGCTTGACGCCGCGGGCCAGCAGCTGATGGGCAGCCGCGCGGGTCTGATCCAGATCTGCCAGATGGGTATCACAGAGGGTCTCCAGCTCCAGCAGGTTGGGGGCCATCATGTCGGCCACCGGCAACGCCTGCTCGGTCAGGAAACGGGTAACGCCGGGAGCGACGATACACCCCTTCTCCGGATGACCCATCACAGGGTCGCAGAAGTAGATGGCATCGGGGTTGGCCGCCTTGACGGCGTTGACCACGGTCAGGATCTCGTCCCCCTGCTCGGCGGAGCCAAGGTAGCCGCTCAGCACGGCGTCACACTGGCTCAACACCTCGATATTGCCCAATCCTTTCACCAGCGCACTGATATGGCCTGCCGGCATCGCCATCCCCTGCCACCCCTGGGCATATTGGGTGTGGTTGGAAAACTGCACCGTGTTGATGGGCCATACATCCATACCAAGGCGGCGCATGGGGAAGACGGCCGCGCTGTTGCCGGCACAACCAAAGACCACGTGGGACTGAATAGAGAGAACGGATTTCATCGGGAATACCACAGCAAAGGATCAGCAAGGTGGGCAATATATCGGATGAAGATAACGATGCGCCACCTTGGCGCGGGATGAACAGGCAATTTCCTGACTAAAGGCAGGTTTTTTGCGCCATTTGGCCCGCCTCCACAGGGTGAGCGGCGCCATGATGTGCCGCGTCCCCGTCGTCACATGCCGTTGTGCTCTACAGCATGACGGGCAAAGTGATAGACCCATCCCTCATCACAAGGCATGTCACTGGGTGGCGAAATCAGCTCAGGCAATACCGTCACCTTGCCACCAGCGGCATATTGCAGCGCCATCAGGGCGCAGAGCACCGCATCGTAGCGATCGGTGCCGACCAGCACGTCCGCAGGCAGTAAGGCCGCCAGCTCGGGCCGTGCCGGGGAGGCCTTGCCGCCCACTTTGGCCAATGCCGGATAGACCTCCAGCACGGCACGACTGGCCTTCGGGGCAACGGTCGGCACCAGTTGCAGATCAGAGAGCCGCGGCAGCATGGAGAGCGCCAGAGTGGCGTTGTTGCCGAGCCGGTCGAAGGTGGCCGACAGCGGCTTCTTGCCATACTGCTGATACAACCAGCGCTCGCAGTCACGATAGGCGTAGGGGTTGTCTATCTCCCGTTCGGGCACGGCGCAGCTGTGTGGCTGGCCGTTGAGCAGATCCCGCAAGGCACGGGGAAAGGCGAGCGGCGCATCGATACCGAGCGCCAGTTGCGGGCAGGCTTCTACCTGCATCAGGGTCAGCTCGTTTTGCAGGGCCGGACGCAACAGGGCGGCCAGATCCGGCGCCACCCGCGAGCTCAAGCGAAACAGCGGCGACACCCCGAGCCAGTGCAGGCGGTTGGAGTCGGCCTGCCAGCCCACCACGGCCACCGCCTGGGCACTGCCCTGCCAGCCACGCACATCCCAGCCGATCCCGATTGCACTCATCTGCCCTGCCGTCATCAATCACCTCTGTTCGCCTGTCACAAGTTACAAGAGGCACAGGGTAATCAGCAGAGGCCCCTAACGCAAAGCGAACCGCCCACTCAGAACGATTTCTGGAAGTTCACCAGTGGCAAAATGGGAAACACGCCGTTGGTGGCGTAGTTGGCCAGCCCGATCTGCAAGCCATCGAGGTGCTTGGTCGCATTGATAAAGCCGATCTGGAAGGTGGTACGCTCGGCGTAATTGACGAAGCCGACGTTGGCCAACGCATTGCCCCTGGCGATATTGACCGCCCCCCAGTTAAGCCCCTGCACATTGTTGGTCAGGTTGACCAGCCCCAGATTGACGCCGGTATCCTGCCCTTCGTGCCAGTTGATGGCGTTGATGGCGACCCCGCCAAACTGGTGGCGCACCCGGCCAGCACCCAGGAATACCCCGAGCTGCAGGCCGCTGAACTGATCCACATCGGAGAGGGCGAAGATCGGCAGATCAATACCCTTCACCTGACCGGTCCGACCGTAGAGCAGCGAGGCGCGCGCTCCTTCCACCTGATGGGACGCGGGCAAATTGACCCCGGGCAGCGAGACCTGCACCGGAGTACTGGCCTGCGCAACACCGCACAGAGTAAGGGCGCTGCATGCCAGCAGCAGGCGGGAGAGTGTCATGGGAAGTTCCTTGGGCCATTGAGAGTGGCCCGATCCTAACAGTCAAGGGAGAGTGTGGGCACACCAGCAGGGACGAGGTGCGTCACGATACGTCACGGTTGGCCCTCTCACCTCTCCATCAGGACTTGCGAAAGCGCCACCTCAAAGACAATCGACCACTTTTTCACAGCGAGTGGTTCCTCTTCCTTTCTTTGCCTGAGCGAACTGCCTAAAATAGTCGCCCTGCTGTATCCGGCATTCATCCATCTAGAGGATTTCCCATGGAGACGTTTCTGCTCGAAGGTCACCCCTTCGTTGCCTTGTGTGACCTTATCAAACATCAGGGGTGGGCCGATTGTGGCGGCGCCGCCAAAGCCCTCGTTGCCGAAGGGCTGGTCGAGGTGGACGGTCAGGTCGAGACCCGCAAGCGCTGCAAGATCGTGGCCGAACAGGTGGTCAACTTCAACGGCATGAAGGTCGTGGTGAAAGAGGGCGTCAGCCCGGAGATTGGCTAAACCCGTTTCGGGGAGCCACTCTCCGGCAACCCGCTAGCTGGCCTTGATCGACAGGGTCAGCACAAAACGCGCCATCGCCTCATCCCCGTTCAATGACGGGCAGGTGGCCACCACCCGGATGGGGCGATTGATGCGCTGACCGCTTGCCAGCGACTCGTCGATCATGGCGTCAATCTCCTCCCCCGCTGCGCAGTCGAACTGCACATCCCCCTCCGGTCGTTTCAAAAACTCCCCCTGCACATCCTTGAAGGCGAAGTGCACCTTCTTGCGCCGCTGCCGCCCCTTCTCCATCACCAGCAGACCGCCTACCAGATCGGCGCCGGTCGCCAGCGCGCCAAAATACATGCTGCCCAGATGGTTGCGGGTACGCCAGCCAAGGGGAATGCGAATGCGCAGCGCCTTGGCGTTCATCTCTTCGATGATCGGGGCACAAAACCCGATGACGGGAATATAGCGCCAGGCAAACAGCCGGAGCGCCAGATTGGCTTTGAAGCGTTGCAAATCCATATGCGAACTGATCCGATGAGTTAATGTAAACAACATGTTGCCTGCATCTGCGCCATTCGACAAGCACAGGGATCACGGTTACGACCTTTTGCCCAACCCAAAAAAACAGAGGGAACCGCACCGGTTCCCTCTTTTCGCTCATGTCGCTGTTACAGCAAATGTGCCGCTCAGGCACGCTTCTCTTCCAGCCAGGCCCCCTGACTCTGCATCTCGAACAGCTGGGCATAGTGACCGCCGAGGGCCATCAACTCACCATGGGTACCCCGCTCGCTCACCTGACCGCGGGAGAGTAGCAGGATCTCGTCCGCATCGACGATGGTCGAGAGGCGGTGGGCGATGGCGATGGTGGTGCGGCCACGACGCGCGGCAGAGATCGCCTGCGACAGCGCCAGCTCGGTCTGGGAGTCCACGCTCGCCGTCGCTTCATCCAGAATGAGGATACGCGGATCCCCCACCAGCGCGCGGGCAAAGGAGAGCAGTTGCCGCTGACCGGCGGAGAGGTTCTTGCCTCCCTCCTCCATCAGGGTGTTGATCCCCTGTGGCAAGCTGCGCACAAAGTCGGCCAACTGCACCTCGCTCAACGCCTGCCAGAGCCGCGCTTCGTCTATTCCGGCGCGGCCGAGACGCAGGTTCTCCGCCAGGGTGCCGACGAAGATAAAGGGATCTTGCTGCACCAGCCCGATGCTGCGGCGCACAGCCGCCAGCGACAGGGTATCCAGTGCGTGCTCATCGAAGCGGATCTGCCCCTGATCCAGCGGATAGAAGCCCATCAGCAAGCTGATGATGGTGGACTTGCCGCTGCCGGTATGGCCCACCAGCGCCAGCATCTGGCCCGGTTTTGCGGCAAAGCTGACCTCCCGCAGCACCTGTTGCTCACCATCGTAGGAGAAGCTCACCCGCTCGAAACTGACCCGCCCTTCCAGCGGGATCATCTCGCCATCGGTGCTCTCGCGGGTTTCATCGAGCAGGGCAAAGACACGCTCCCCCGCCACCATCGCCTGCTGCAGCTGGTTAAGCTGGTTGGTCATCTCGATGAGCGGCTCGATCATCCGCCCCAGATAGCTGATAAAGGCGTAGAGCACCCCCACCTGAATGGCACCGGCGTGGCTCCCCCCCTCGTGGGCGAACAGCGCCAACAGACCGATCAGCACCATCATGTAGAAGAGATCGATAAGCGGACGCAGCAAAATGCCGTTGATCTTGAGGCTCCTGATCCGTGCCGACCAGTGCTGCTGGTTCACCTCGGCAAAGGCGTTGGCAAAGTGGCGCTCCTGCACCATCGCCTGGATCACCGGCATCCCCTGCAGCGACTCGTTGAGGCGGCTGTTGATGTCGGAGAGCAGGCTGCGAGTCGCTCGCACCACCGGCACACTCAGTTTCTGGTAGAGCCACATCACCCCGCCCACGGCGGGCAGCAGCAGGGAGCAGACCAGCATCAGCCGCAGATCCAGCAGCGCCATGGAGATGAGGATGCCGCACAACAGCACCACCTTTTGCACCAGCAAGCCAATCACCTGCACATAGAGGTTCATGATCGCCTCGGTGTCGTTGGTGATGCGGGAAATCAGCGAGCCGGAGCGATGCTTGTCAAAGTAGCGGGCCGGCAAACGGATGGCGGTAGCAAATACCTGCTCGCGCAAAGTTTGCACCACCGCCTGAGCAATGCGATTGAAGCGCAGGGATTGCAAATAGAAGCCCGCCGCCGACAGCACCTGCAAACCCAGATAGCCCGCTGCAATCAGGGCTATGGTGGGCAGCACGATATTGCGTGGCGCCAGATAGTCATCGATAAAAAGCTTGATCAGCAGCGGTCCGGCCACTTCGGCGCCGGTGGCAAGCAGCAAACAGATCCCCGCCTGAATAAGCCAGCGAGGATACTGGGCGCAGTAGGCGAGCAGTCGTTTAATGGTCGGATTCACAGGCTCTCCTCCACCGCTTCTTCGAGACGCTGGTAACGCACCATATCTGCATACCAGCCATTGTGCGCCATCAGGGCACCGTGATGACCCCGCTCGCTAACGGTCCCCTGCTCCAGCACCAGGATCTCGTCGGCCTGCTCCACCGCCGTCATGCGATGGCTGACCAGGATCAGGGTGCGACGATGGGCTTTGAGAGCGTGCAGAATTTGCTGCTCGGTGTGGGCATCCACCGCCGAGAGCGCATCATCTAGCACCAGAAGGGGCGCATCCAGCAGCAGGGCGCGGGCAATGGCCAGCCGCTGTTTCTGGCCGCCGGAGAGGGTCACCCCTTTCTCCCCCACCTCGGTCTCATAGCCCTTGGGGAAACGCACAATATCATCGTGAACACAGGCAATGCGCGCCACCCGTTCGACCTCCTCGCGGCTCGCATCGGGTTTGCCCAGGGCGATATTGGCGGCGATAGTGGTGGAAAACAGGAATGGCTCCTGCGGCACATATGCAAATTGGCTGCGCAGTGTGGCGAGCGGCAACTGGTCAATCGGTACGCCCCCCATGGCTATCGAACCGTGAGTCGGATTGGCAAGGCGCATCAGCAGCTTGAGCAGGGAACTCTTGCCTGCCCCGGTGCGCCCCACCACCCCGAGCATCCCCCCTTGCTTGAGGGTAACGTCGATATCCGCAAGCAGGGTGCGCTGCTCAAGTTGATAGCTCACCCCTTTGATCTGCAAAGGAAAGGCAGAGGTAAACGCGGCCGGCTGGGCGGGCTCTTCGATATCGCTACGCTCCCCCAGCAGGCTTTCGATACGGGAGTAGGCGGCGCTGCCCCGCTCGATGATGTTGAACAGCCAGGCGATGGCAAACATCGGCCAGATCAGCTGGCCGAGGTACATGGTGAAGCTGGTGAGCTCACCCAGAGTCAGCTCATCGCGCAGCACCAGCACACTACCCCCCGCCACCGCGAGGAAGTAGGAGCAACCGATACAGAGATAGATGACCGGATCGAATTTGGCATCGATGCGGGCCACCGCCATATTGCGCTCCCCCGCCTGTTTGGTCAGCTCGGCAAAGCCTTCATCTTCCAGCGATTCAACCGCATAGGATTTCAACACCCGCACGCCGGAAAGGGCCTCCTGGGTCTTGTTGTTGAGCCTGGAGAAGGCCCCTTGCGCCGCCTTGAACTGGGTGTAGATCTGGGTGCCGAAGCGGTTCATGAAATAGGCCATCACCGGCAGCGGCAGCAAGGAGACCAGCGTCAACTGCCAGGAGTACTGGCTGCACATGATGGAGAGCACCAATACCCCGACCATGATGGAGTCCACCAGGGTCAGCACCCCTTCGCCAGCGGTCATCTCCACAGCCTGAATGTCATTGGTGGCATGGGCCATCAAATCGCCAGTACGGTGGCGCTGATAAAAATCTGGGCTCATCCGGGTGAAATGACTGAACAGGCGATTGCGCAACACATAGGCCAGACGGTAAGAGGCACCGAACAGCATCACCCGCCAGACGTAGCGCAGCAGATAAATCAGCACACCCAGACCAAACAGCCCCGCCAGATAGCGCATCAGGGTACCATTGTCGAGACCGCCCCTGGTGATGCCATCCACCACCCAGCCCACCACTTTGGGCGGAATAACGGTCAACAGGGCCACCATCAGTAGCAGGGAGATGGCAGCCAGATAACGGGGCCACTGCTCCTTGAAAAACCAGCTCAATCGTAGAAATACGCTCACACCACCAACCTTTAGCGCTCTCTGCCCGTGACCGCTCCAAGGAGCAGCCATCAGAGAAGCCACGCAGAAATAGAAGAATGAAAACAATCGCCTCCGGCTGGAGGCGATTCGAACGAAAGCTCATCATATCCCGAACCGGGATGGTTGAGAATAATTACTATTTAATTCACTGTGACATGCGATCATCCCCTGATGAATAGGGATTATACGAATTTTCATGCTGCTCACCGGTCAACAGGAAGTGTGACACCTCTTCCCGGGTCTGGCTAAAGACCTGTTGCAACTGCTCCAGATCCGTCTCGCTTAGCACCTCGTTTTGCCGCAAGCGCCACTCCAGCTCGCCAGCCACCAATTGCAGACGGGCCGCCGAGATATTGGCAGACACCCCCTTGAGGGTGTGCAGCAGCTTGCTGGCCACCTCGGGTTGCTGACGGCGCAGGGCGGAGCGGATCTCCCACAGGTCGTCCTTGTGTTCCGACATGAACAGCTTGAACAGGATCTGCAACGCCTCCTTGTCCTGCTCCAGCCGCTTGAGGGCATCCTGCAGATCGAGGATCCCGATCATATCCGGCGGTTTAACCTCCATGATCCCCGCCTGCTCCACCCCTTGCGGCTTTACCCACTGCAGCAGGTTGTTATAGAGATCCAGCTTGCTCACCGGCTTGGTGACATAGCCATTCATCCCCACCCCCAGACAACGTTCCTTGTCACCGGGCATGGCACTGGCGGTGAGGGCAATGATGGGCACATCGTGCTTGTCGACCATCTTGCGGATCTGGCGGGTGGCATCGAGCCCGTCCAGCACCGGCATCTGCAAATCCATCAGGATCACGTCAAAAGGCTGCTCTGCGACCCGCTCCACCGCCTCCCGACCATTGCTGACCACACACACTACCGCATCGACGCGCCGCAGATACTCGATGATGAGCTGCTGATTGACCCGGTTGTCTTCCGCCAACAGCACTCGGGTACCCTGCAACAGGGATTTGAAGTGTTGCTGATCCCCCTGTGCCTCGGCCTTGCGCAGGTTGAGTTCGTAGGAGCTGCCGTTGAGCAGCTCGTCCACCTTGGCCAGCAGGGCATTTTCGGTCATCGGTTTGGGCAGAAAATGGGTCAACCCCATGCTGTCCATCCGGGCGTGCAACCCCTCTCTGGCCCAGGCACTGATCATCAGAATGGGGATCCGCCGCCACTGGCTGTGCTGATACATCTCCAGCGCCAGATCGAGCCCATCCTCCTGGCCCATGCGCCAGTCGAGGATCGCCAACCGCAGATTCGGTCCCTCTTCACGGAGCAGCTGACGGGCGCGGGAAAGGGAGTTAACCGGCAGCACTCGCACTCCCGCCCGAGTCAGAATATCCCGGGCCAGATCCAGCACCAGTTCGTTGTCATCCATCACCATCACCAGCGGCTGGTTTTCGAAGAAGACTTTCCGTCCAGCGACGCCGTAGACCGCCTGCGCCATCGGAATATCGAACTTGAACAGAGAGCCGACGCCAGGCTTACTCTCTACGGTGATCCGCCCCCCCATCAGCTCCACCAGCCGCTGGGAGATATTGAGCCCGAGTCCCGAGCCGCCATATTTTCGGGTATTGCCCGCCTCCAGCTGGGTAAACGCCTGAAACAGTTGGGTCTGCTTCTCTTCGGCAATACCGATGCCGGTATCGCGCACACTGAAGCGGATCCGCATTGGGTGAGGATTGGCCAGCTCGATGCAGACTTCGACTTCACCGCGTTCGGTAAACTTGATGGCGTTGTTCACCAGATTGACCAGCACTTGTCCCAATCGCAAGGGATCCCCACGCAAGAAGACCGGCACTTCCGGTGACTTGCGAATAACCACTTCCACGTGTTTGCGCTCCGCCAGATCGGCAAACATGCCCGCCAGCGAATCGAGCTGCTCGCTGAGATCGAAGTCGATCTCCTCCAACGTCAGCTTGCCTGACTCCACCTTGGTCAAATCAAGGATGTCGTTGATCAGCAGCAGCAGGGTATCGGATGAGGATTTGATCTTGCCCAAATAGTCCCGCTGTTGTTGATCCAGTTCAGTCTGCAGTGCCAGCGAGCTAAAACCTATGATGGCATTCATGGGGGTGCGGATCTCATGGCTCATGTTGGCCAGAAAATCGCTTTTGGCCTGAGCCAGCAAGCCGGTCTGGCGCGACAACTCGCTCAGCTTCTGGTTGCGGCGCCACAGGGTGAAGGCCACCAGCGCAAAGCAGATCAAAGCCCCGCACAGCACCATCAGATAGAAGCGGTTCATCAAAGAGGAGGCGCGCTCCAGCTTGTCGAGTTTCCAGCGCACCAGACTCTCGATCACATGCATGTCGATGAGCTGGTAACGCAAGGTGTGATAGGCAATCACCTGCTGGCCCATCTCCTTGCTCAGGCGGATCAGGGTAGCGATCTCCGGCAAGTTGCCATAACGGGATTGCAACTGCTGTTGCAGCTGGTCCAGCGTAGTCTGTTCACGTTTGTCCCAACTGCGCTGCAGATAGTTGCTCAGTTGCGCCAGCTCCTCCAGGTCGCGATGGAGAGCACTGTCTGACGGGCTTATCCCCCGCACCTTTTTAATCTGGGCCTGCAGGGGCGCATTGAGGTACTCGATAGCCATCTCAATGGCATGAAGCCTGGCCAGCGCCATCAGATAGTTATCCATGTCCTCAAGCAGTGCCTGGGAGAGATCGTCTTGCAGCAGCTCGGGATCGCTTCTGACTTCCCGTACAAAACCGTCAAGGGTGATGGATAACTGGTTCAGGCGCTGCTGGACATTGCTGTCATTGGCCTGCTCCCGCCCAAGCAGATAGACGGTATCGGCGTTGATCCGGTTCAGCACCACCTCGGCCGCGTCGTTCAGGTCGTGGGCCTGTTGCTGCTGACTGAGCGACTGCCAGCAGTAGCCCGAAAAGGCGAGCAGCAAGGCAACGATCAGCCCTGGCACAGCACGGTTTTTCCGTGATCCTTTATTCATCCCGTCTCGACTCTCATCTGGTGGTCGCTGAATTATCCGGTTAGGCAATGACCCCTGGGGGAATTATCCACTCCCGCTGGGCACTGTGTTACCGTTATTGCTCTGATATTTCGCTATTGTTTCGCGATTGCTTCATTCTGGCTTCTCATCATATCCCCGGCCAGAGCTGATTTAGAAGGAACCAATTATGTCATTTATCACTACTTATTGTAGCCACTGCTTTACCAGGAACCGCCTGCCCGTTACCCATATCGATACATCTGCCAAATGCGGGCGCTGCAAAGCCCTCCTGTTCAGCCAGACCCCTTGCCTCGGGAAGGCGGATAACTTCGATACCCTGATCAACTCAGATATCCCAGTCGTGGTCGATTTCTGGGCCAGCTGGTGCGGCCCCTGCCAGCAGTTTGCTCCGGTATTTCATGAGGTTGCCCATGAACTCGAACCACGGATGCGCTTTGTCAAAGTCGATACCGAGCAGCAGAGCACCATTGCCGCCCGTTACGCCATTCGCAGCATCCCCACCCTGATGGTCTTCAAACAGGGCAAACTGGTGAACCAGATAAATGGCTCCTTGCCCAAGAACATGTTCAAGCAGTGGCTGGAACAGTTCATGGATGTTTGATTTATATTTTGCACATGTTTTATTTATGTGTTCATTTCCTCATTTTTATCAATGAGTATGTGAGTAGAGGCTGATTTTCAACATGTGAGTCTGTTTCAAACAAGTGAATGGATGTAACCTCAGCAACACAAAAACAACCATAAATTAACCGAGAGAACATTATGCACACATCAGCTGTACCCTCTGCTCCATCTCGCTGGCTGGACATCAAATCAGGGATCGTCATCCTTGATGTCTTGCTACTTTGTGCCATGCTCGCCTGGCTCCCGTTTGACCCCATGGTCAACAAGGGGCTGGGCATTCTGGTCTTTATCGCCATCCTCTGGCTGACCGAAGCACTGCACGTCACCATCACCGCGCTGCTGGTACCTCTGCTGGCTACCGTGCTCGGGGTGTTTGACATGAGCAAATCCCTCACCGATTTTGCCAACCCGATCCTGTTCCTCTTTTTTGGCGGTTTCGCCCTCGCGGCAGCCCTCTCAAAACAGGGACTGGATACCCTGATGGCAGGCAAGGTGATGCACCTGGCCAATGGTCATCTAGGTTGGGGCGTCATCCTGCTCTTTACCATCACAGCCGCCATGTCGATGTGGATCAGCAACACCGCTACCACCGCCATGATGCTGCCACTGGCGATCGGTATGCTGGCACGCCTCGATAGCAAAAAAGAGCGCGCCACCTTCGTCTTCGTATTGCTGGGGATCGCCTACAGCGCCAGTATCGGCGGCATCGGTACCCTGGTGGGTAGCCCACCCAACGCCATCGCAGCCGCCCAGATGGGGATTGGCTTCACTGACTGGATGAAATTCGGTGTTCCAGTCGTGCTGATCCTGATGCCCTGCGGCATTGCCCTGCTCTATCTGGTAACCCGCCCGCGTCTCAGCCACCGCGTCGAGATCCAGGATGTCACCATCAACTGGACCCGCGAGCGGAAAGTGACGCTGGCAATCTTCCTGACAACCGTTGTGCTCTGGATCGGCTCACAACCCATCTCCAACGCCTTTGGCGGTATTCCGCAACTCGACACCCTGATTGCCATGGGCGCCATCGTTGCCATCGTGGTCAGCCGTGTCGCCAGCTGGGATGACGTCAACCAGAACACCGACTGGGGCGTGCTGATGCTGTTTGGCGGCGGTCTGACCTTGAGCGCCATTCTCAAGGCCACTGGTACCAGCGCATTCCTGGCCAGCCATTTGTCGGCCGTACTCTCCAACGCCAACATTTTTGTTGTGTTGCTTATGCTGGCCGCCTTCGTGGTGTTCCTGACCGAGCTGGTCTCCAACACCGCCACCGCCGCACTGTTGGTTCCCCTGTTTGCCGGTGTCGCCGAGGCGCTGGGTGTATCACCTGTGGTGATGTCGGTGTTGATCGCTATCGGTGCCTCCTGTGCCTTTATGCTGCCAGTCGCCACGCCGCCCAATGCCATCGTCTTTGCCAGTGGCCACATCCGCCAAAGGGAGATGATGAAAGCCGGTATGGCTCTGAACGTGGTCTTTACCGTGTTGCTCGCCCTGCTGGCCTACTTCGTTGGCGACATCCTCTGATCCAGCTCCCCCCAATAAACAAAAACCCCCGCATTGCGGGGGTTTTCTCATTTATGAATCCGATTAGCCGATGTTGCAGGCCTTCAGATCCCAGATCCGATCCACATAGTCCTGAATAGAGCGGTCGGAGTTGAACTTGCCCATGGTGGCCGAGTTGATGATGGCCTTCTTCGCCCACAGTGCCGGATCCCGATACCAGGTATCGATCAGCTTGTGTGCATCCGAGTAGGACTGGAAGTCCGCCAGGGTCAGGTAAGGGTCTCCCCCTTCCAGCAAGGAGCGCTTGATGGAGGCCAGCTCACCCGGACGACCCGGCGTGAAGTAGTCGGTATCAAACCAGTCCAGCACGGCTTTGAGCTCGGAGTTGGCATAATAGAAGTCGTACGGGTTGTAACCGCGCGCCTTAAGCGACTTCACTTCGTCCACGTTCAGACCGAAGATGGCACAGTTTTCGGCACCCGCCTCTTCAGCGATCTCGATGTTGGCTCCATCCAGCGTCCCGATGGTGATTGCACCGTTGAGTGCCATCTTCATGTTGCCGGTACCGGATGCTTCATAACCTGCAGTAGAGATCTGCTCGGAGACATCTGCCGCCGGGATCAGCTTCTCGGCCAGACTCACGCGATAGTTCGGCATGAACACCACTTTCAGCTTGCCCTGGATACGAGCATCGTTATTGACCCGATCCGCCAGCTTGTTGATGGCATAGATGATGTCTTTGGCCAGCTTGTAACCGGGCGCCGCTTTGGAGCCGAAGATAAACACGCGCGGATGCATGTCATAGTCCGGGTTGGCCAGCAGACGACGATAGAGTGCCATGATGTGAATGAGGTTCAGCTGTTGGCGCTTGTACTCGTGCAGACGCTTGATCTGAACGTCAAAGATCGCCTCGGCACTGACATCGATACCGGTTTCGTCTTTGATGACCTTGACCAGCTTCTCTTTGTTGTGACGCTTGATGGTCATGAACTGCTGCTGGAACGCCTTGTCGTCGGCAAACTTCACCACGCCACGCAGTTTGTCCAGTTGCAGCGGCCACTCCTTGCCCACTACTTCGTTGTAGAGGCCAGCCAGTTCCGGGTTGCACGCCAGCAGCCAGCGACGCGGGGTCACCCCGTTGGTCACGTTGCACATTTTTTCCGGCCACAGCTCGGCATACTCGGGGAAGAGATCTTCCTTCACCAGCTTGGAGTGGATCTCGGCCACACCGTTCACTTTGGACGAACCGATGACGCACAGGTTGCCCATGCGAACCTTGCGTACATCACCCTCTTCGATGATAGAGAGCTTGGCCTTGATGGCATCGTTGCCCGGCCACTTGGGCTCCACCAACTCGTTCAGGAAGCGGGCGTTGATCTCGTAAATCACCTCCAGATGGCGAGGCAGTACTTTCTCGAACAGGCTGACCGACCACTTCTCCAGCGCTTCCGGCAGCAGAGTGTGGTTGGTGTAAGAGAAGAGCTGATAGCAGATAGCCCAAGCGGCATCCCAGTTCAGATCTTCCTCGTCAACCAGCACCCGCATCAGTTCCGGGATGGCGACAGTCGGGTGAGTATCGTTGAGCTGAATGGCAATTTGCGCGGCAAAGTTGCTGAAGTCACTGCCATGGACCCGCTTGTAGCGGCGCATGATGTCCTTGATGGAGCAAGCACAGAAGAAGTACTGCTGGATCAGACGCAGCTCTTTACCTGCATCGGTCTCATCGTTCGGATACAGCACCTTGGAGATGGTCTCGGCCTGGGCTTTCTCAGCCTGGGAGTCGATGTAACCACCGGCGTTGAACACGTCCCAGTCGAAAAACTCGGAGGCGCGGGATTCCCACAAACGCAGGATGTTGACGGTGTGACCGCCAAAACCGACCACCGGAATATCCCAAGGCACCCCTTTAATCTTGCGACCGGCGTGCCATACCTTCTTCAGGCCGCCATTATCACCAAACACGGTCTCGACGTAGCCATAGAGCGGCACTTCTTGCACCGACTCGGGGCGGCAGATCTCCCAGGGGTTGCCATATTCACGCCAGGAGTCCGGACGCTCGATCTGGCGGCCATCCTGGATTTCCTGACGGAACAGCCCGTGTTCGTAGTGGATACCGTAACCAACCGCCGGATAGTTCAGAGTGGCCAGCGAGTCGATAAAGCAGGCAGCCAGACGACCCAGGCCGCCGTTGCCAAGTGCCATGTCCGGCTCTTGTTCGCACAGGTCGGTCAGTTCCAGACCGAGTTCGCCCAGCGCCTCTTCGCAAGTCTTGTAGAGGGAGAGGTTGTGCAGGTTGTTGGAAGTCAATCGTCCCATCAGGAATTCAGCAGAGAGATAGTGAATCGCACGAGTATCTTTCTTGAAATGAGTCTGCTGAGTGCGGGTCAGGCGCTCGTACACCTGTTCATTGACAGCCGCAGCAGTGGCTTTCCACCACGCTTCGGGAGAGGCTTTCTGTTCGCTTGTTCCCAAGGTAGAACGCAGGTGACGCACGATACTCGCCTTGAGCTGATCTTTATCCAGTTGGAGATCCTGGTCTGTCTTCTTCTTGGTAGCCATAAACCATATTCCTTCGTTACAAATAAAATTGTTATCCCGCTTGCGGGACCGGCGCTGTTGTTATCTCAAAATATGTACCGGCGTGAGAATACTAACTAAAGCGGCAGAATTAAAAGTTAACGCAAGTCACACTTTAACCGATAAAAACAGCCTGAAAAGCTTGAAAACCCTTTCCTTTAATTGATCACACAAAAACAAACATTCCCTTTATTATCATAAACTTAATGAAATAATAAAAATATTCTGGCATGAATAGGTTTTCAGAGATTGCCAAGCCTTGAAAATCCCTGAAAATAGGCAGCAAGACGGCACATTGAAACCGGTTTCAATGTGCCTGAAAAATTACCGTATAAATATGAAGCAATCATTGCACCCTTAAAGATGTGCCTTGAACTGATTACTCAATGGATCGTAATGGTACCCAATCTGATCCAGACGCCCTGCCAACTGCTCTTCACTCATATCATAATAGGCCAGCAACTCCTCCAACCCGTCGCACTCAAGCCTTAGCTTCTCATTGATGATGCCCAGCAAGATGTTGGCATCAAGACGTTGCAAGGTACTGATATCCATGGCGGCACCTCCTGTAAATGACCTGTATAACCATGGGCGGTTACGCAAGGTTTGTCCATAGTACGAAAAACACCCAGCCAGCTTTATATTAAATAGTGTTTAAAAACATAACCTTACTAACGACACATGCCAACACCATCACATTTTTCAGCAAAAACACCTTGTCACTGCCACAGGATAGAACTACTGTATGCACATACAGCTTGGATATTCATACAGGAACCCCATATATGAACCAGCCCCTGCACTCACTGCCCTTTGCGATGAATCGTGTCATGAGCAAGCCCTGGCCAACCAGAACCGCCTGCAAAGCGGAGTTGGCTCATTATGGTGTGACTATCCAGTCTGATGATCAGTTTCTGAGCGAGCTGACAAAGCTTGGGGAGGCTCATACCGGCTGGATCTTGTTGATCGCCCCGCCGGGACGCCCCACAGTCAGCCGTCTGGAAGAGCGAGGTATCGATCCCAGGAGAGTGCTGGTGGTACATAGCCCCAAAATCAAGAACTGGCAGCAAACCCTGGAGCGCAGTCTGGGCAATGGTCACTGCGCCGCCGTATTTACCTGGCTACCCGAGCAGATCGAGCTGGATCACGTCAAGCTACAGCGACTGGGACAGCAATCTGGCGTACTCACCCGCTTCTTTGGCGCGAAACGGACTAACCTCGGCACACCTCTGCTGGCCTATGCAGAGCAAGATATCTATCTCAATCATTAAGACAAAAAACGAACGCCTACGTAGGCTCTCCCGCGGGTCGCAGTGACAAGGGCGCAAACAATATGTGACCAGCGGCTTTATTTGAAAGACAAGCGTGCAACAGCCTGACGGTAGGCATCGGAGATCATTTGACCCTGCTTGCTGCAAGCAGACAAACATCAAAAGATGTAACGGATAAAGAAGCAGAAAATAAAACCTGAACTGAACTATCATGCAGCCCAAGTATTCAAACCTGCGGGACTTCCTGCCCACCAGCGAACCCGTTTGAGCAATATGATGAGGCTGAAAGTCATTGCATTCATTTGAGCTGATCACGACAATTTTCCCCCCGGAGTGACCCTCTCCTTGAAATACCGGGTAACAAGGGGTATAACCACGCGTTTTATCAGGTGTAATAAGTGAGCGGTATGATGCAAGCCCCTTTTTGGCAGACCAAGAGTCTGCAGCAGATGACTGAATCCGAATGGGAATCCCTCTGCGATGGTTGCGGAAAATGCTGCCTCAACAAGCTGATCGATGAAGATACCGACGAACTGGTTTTCACCAATGTCGCCTGCAATTTGCTTAACACCAAGACCTGTCAGTGCTCTGATTACGCCAATCGTTTCAAAAAAGAGCCTGACTGTCTGCAGATCACCCATGACAAGATCGCCGAATATGACTGGCTCCCCTCAACTTGCGCATATCGCCTGCTGTCTGAAGGTGACGCTCTTCCAGAGTGGCATCCTCTGCTGACCGGCAGTCGTTCCGCGATGCATCAGGCTGGTCAATCCGTCCGTGGCAAAGTCATTCACGAGGATCAGGCGGGTGAATGGATCGATCACATCATCACCTGGGCCAGCTGACACGCTCAACCCGCTATTCTCCAGAGACAAGGGCTGCACAATGTGCAGCCCTTGTTGTTTCTGCAAGCAGGGTTTGTAGCTTCACACATATCTCTAAACCAGAACCCCTCCCAGCTGCGCATTCAGAGAGATAGAGGCAGAAGCAGAAGCAGAAGCAGAGGCAGAGGCAGAGGCAGAGGCAGAGGCAGAGGCAGAGGCAGAGGCAGAGGCAGAGGCAGAGGCAGAGGCAGAGGCAGAGGCAGAGGCAGAGGCAGAGGCAGAGGCAGAGGCAGAGGCAGAGGCAGAGGCAGAGGCAGAGGCAGAGGCAGAGGCAGAGGCAGAGGCAGAGGCAGAGGCAGAGGCAGAGGCAGAGGCAGAGGCAGAGGCAGAGGCAGAGGCAGAGGCAGAGGCAGAGGCAGAGGCAGAGGCAGAGGCAGAGGCAGAGGCAGAGGCAGAGGCAGAGGCAGAGGCAGAGGCAGAGGCAGAGGCAGAGGCAGAGGCAGAGGCAGAGGCAGAGGCAGAGGCAGAGGCAGAGGCAGAGGCAGAGGCAGAGGCAGAGGCAGAGGCAGAGGCAGAGGCAGAGGCAGAGGCAGAGGCAGAGGCAGAGGCAGAGGCAGAGGCAGAGGCAGAGGCAGAGGCAGAGGCAGAGGCAGAGGCAGAGGCAGAGGCAGAGGCAGAGGCAGAGGCAGAGGCAGAGGCAGAGGCAGAGGCAGAGGCAGAGGCAGAGAATGATTCCATAGTCACAGGCTTATGGGTATTGCTTGATACCCGCGATGGCGCCTCTGTTCACCCCTTAATCCTCTTCGAATACCCAGTAACAACTGTTGTGGTTGCGATGGAACTGGAGGCGATTCACAGGGGATGATTACTCCCCCTGAATCGCACGCATAAAAAAACCGGCGCCTTGGCGCCGGTTTTTGCTCACTATCTCTCGATTACAGAGAAGCAGTGAAGGTACGGGTGATGACGTCTTGCTGTTGCTCTTTGGTCAAAGAGTTGAAGCGAACGGCATAACCGGATACGCGGATGGTCAACTGCGGATATTTCTCCGGATTTTCCATGGCGTCCAGCAGCATTTCACGGTTCATCACGTTAACGTTCAGGTGCTGACCACCCTCTACGTTGGATTCGTGGTGGAAGTAACCGTCCATCAGGCCAGCCAAGTTGGCTTTCTGGGCTTCCATATCTTTACCCAGTGCGTTCGGAACGATGGAGAAGGTATAGGAGATACCATCTTTAGCGTAAGCGAACGGCAGCTTGGCTACGGAAGTCAGGGAAGCAACAGCACCTTTCTGGTCACGACCGTGCATCGGGTTTGCACCCGGGCCGAACGGAGCACCGGCACGACGGCCATCCGGGGTGTTACCGGTCTTCTTGCCATATACCACGTTGGAGGTAATGGTCAGAACAGACTGGGTAGCAACAGCACCACGGTAGGTGTTCAGCTTCTGAATCTTCTTCATGAAGCGCTCAACCAGGTCACAGGCGATATCATCAACGCGAGCGTCGTTGTTACCGAACTGCGGGTATTCGCCGTCGATTTCGAAGTCGATGGCAACGCCATCTTCGTCACGAATCGGCTTGACCTTGGCGTACTTGATGGCAGACAGGGAGTCAGCCGCTACAGACAGACCAGCGATACCACACGCCATGGTGCGATATACGTCACGGTCGTGCAGCGCCATCAGAGAGGCTTCGTAGCTGTACTTGTCATGCATGTAGTGGATGATGTTCAGCGCAGCAACGTATTGCTTGGCCAGCCAATCCATGAAGTGGTCCAGACGATCCATTACGTCGTTGTAGTCGAGGTACTCGGACTTGACCATCTCGGTTTTCGGACCGACCTGGATCTTGAGCTTCTCGTCCATACCACCGTTGATTGCATACAGCATGGTCTTGGCCAGGTTGGCACGAGCACCGAAGAACTGCATCTGCTTACCAACGATCATCGGGGATACACAGCAAGCGATGGCGTAGTCATCGTTGTTGAAATCCGGACGCATCAGATCGTCGTTCTCGTACTGAACGGAAGAGGTCTCGATGGATACCTTGGCACAGTACTTCTTGAAACCGACCGGCAGCTTCTCGGACCACAGGATGGTCAGGTTCGGCTCAGGGGACGGGCCCATGGTGTACAGGGTGTTCAGCATACGGAAGCTGTTCTTGGTGACCAGAGTACGGCCGTCAACGCCCATACCAGCCAGGGTCTCGGTCGCCCACATCGGGTCGCCGGAGAACAGTGAATCGTATTCCGGAGTACGCAGGAAGCGAACCATACGCAGCTTCATGACCATGTGGTCCATCAGCTCCTGTGCTTCTTGCTCGGTGATCAGGCCTTTCTGCAGGTCACGCTCGATGTAGATATCCAGGAAGCTGGAGGTACGACCGAAGGACATGGCTGCACCGTTCTGGGACTTGACTGCCGCCAGGTAGGCGAAGTAGGTCCACTGTACGGCTTCTTTAGCGTTCTTGGCCGGTACGGAGATATCGCAACCGTACTTGGCAGCCATCACCTTCATCTGTGCCAGGGCACGGTGCTGCTCGGAGATCTCTTCGCGCAGACGGATGGTGGCTTCCAGGTTGACGCCGTTTTCCAGGTCAGCTTGCAGGGACTTGAACTGGGCCAGTTTGTCGGCCATCAGGAAGTCAACACCGTACAGGGCAACACGACGGTAGTCACCGATGATACGGCCACGGCCGTAGGCATCCGGCAGACCGGTGATAACACCAGACTTGCGGCAGTTCAGGATGTCTTTGGTGTAAACGTCAAACACGCCCTGGTTGTGAGTCTTACGGTATTCGGTGAAGATCTTCTCGACCATCGGGTCCAGTTGACGACCGTACACTTCGCAAGAAGTTTTAACCATCTTGATACCGCCGTTGGCGATGATGGCGCGCTTCAGCGGCTTGTCAGTCTGCAGACCAACGATCTGCTCCAGGCTCTGATCGATATAACCGGCATCGTGTGCGGTAATGGTGGAGGGCAGGTCAGTATCAAAATCGACCGGCGCATGAGTGCGGTTTTCGATTTTGATCCCTTCCATGACCTTGTCCCACAGCTTGGTGGTCGCTTCGGTCGCGCCAGCCAGGAAGGACTCGTCACCTTCATACGGGGTGTAGTTCTTCTGGATGAAGTCACGGGTGTTGACAGAGGTCTGCCATTCACCGGCCGCGAAGCCTTCCCATGCTTTTTGGAACTGTTCGTTAAGTTCTGCCATTTTTCATTACCTCACACGGTATTGATGTAGTATCCCGCAATCATCCTTAATGATGACGACGGAAGATAAACCAGTAAGTCAGACCAACCATCACGCCACCACCGATGATATTGCCGATGGTCACGGGGATGAGGTTGTGTAGGACGAAGTTGGATACGGTCAGGTCAGCAAAGGTTGCCGGATCCTGGCCGATGGCCTGCCAAAATTCCGGACTAGCCACGCTGTGGATAGCGATACCAACCGGAATCATAAACATGTTTGCGATGCTGTGCTCGAAACCTGAGGCAACGAACATGGCAACCGGCAGCAGCATAACCACTACCTTGTCAGTCGCGCTGCGGGCACCAAAGGCCATCCAGGCAGCAAGACATACCATCAGGTTACAGAGGATACCCAGTGCCACCGCTTCGAAGAAGGTGTGGTGAATTTTGTGTTGGGCAACTTTGAGGGCGTTAAGGCCCCACTGACCGTCTGCTGCCGTGTACTCTGCAGAAACGATGATCAGCGCCACCATCAACAGACCGCCAATCAGGTTGCCGAAGTAAACCAGACCCCAATTCTTGAGCAGTTGAGCCCAGCTGATGCGATTGGCAGCCTTGGCCACCAGCGTCAGGGTGGTGGAGGTGAACAGCTCGGCTCCGAGCAGCACACAGAGGATAAGTCCGAGAGAGAAGCAGAGACCGCCCACCAGCTTGGCCATACCCCAAGGCATGGAACCGGTTCCGGTCGTCACTGTGATGTAGAAGATAAATGCGATGGCGATGAAAGCGCCTGCGGTAATGGCCAGTGGAATGACCTTGTATGCCGGCTTGGTAGCCTTGGCATAGGTGATGTCTTCAGCCAGTGCAGCGATGGCTTCGGGCTTGAGACAATCGAATGGAGATTCAGCTTTCAATTATTTTCTACCTGAATGTTTTGCCTGTTGAAATCATAACAAAGGGCCAAATAGCCAAAATTGACATTGATCAAGTTTATCAGAGTGCGAATGTAATTTTACTACAAATATTTTAGTGCGATGGCTACGCCACTTTACACCAGGTATCAGCTGAAACAGAAATATCACATTTTTAATGCAATGATTTTAAAGAATTTATTCTAGAGCATGGAAATGTGGCATTGGCAAGATATCTTTGCAGATCGACAGCACATCCCCTGCCCTGCCATCAACCCCCTTAGGGGTATTTTTTGTTTTTTATTTCATCTTTGAATAACAATCCCGTGCCTTGCCGCACGATAAACAGAAGGGGCCACACGGCCCCTTCCTTTACAGCAACGATCACGCCCAGTGATGGGCTCGCTTGGCCTTCTGCAGCTTCTCGTAGGCCGCCAGCAGCTTCTGGTGCAGCGGGAACTGGGAGAGCGACAGATCGGCCGCCTCCAGCCCGTGGAAGCGTGCTTCGCCAGTGGCGTTGGCCCATGCCTGTGCCAGCGTCTCTTCACCATACATGCGAGTGAAGACGGCGCGATACTGCTCCGGATCCCGCTCCTCGTCGAGGAACAACTCGACACAGGCACGCAGGGCGCGGTAGTAGCTGGCACGCTCGGCAGTGAACACTGACTGGTTGAACTCCATGGTCCAGTCGATGAGATCGAGAGCAGTCTCCAACTCACCGGCGGCCAGCGCCAGCATGGCTTTCAGCTCGCCAACGCGCAGAGTGTGCAGCGCGGTCCCCTTGGCAGCGGCGATGCCCAGCAGCTCGCGTACACGGGTACGCTCGTCGTGCCCCTCTTCATCCAGTTGATCAAACAACGCCATGTACTGCTCGGCATCCCAATCAAGTGATGGCAGCGCCAGGATCACTTCGCGCAGGTTGGCGCCCATATTGTTGTTGGCCAGCAGCAGATCTTCGGCCGGATAGATGTCGGACATGCCCGGCACCAGAATGCGGCAGGCGTAGACACCCAGATGCTCGTAGTCGGCGATATAGACCGGCTGCTCCAGCTCATGGAAGATGCCGATCAGGTGATCGAACTCCTCCTGCGAGGTGCCACGGAAGTCCCAGTCGGCAAACTCGAAGTCCGCATCCTGCTTGAACAGATCCCAGCTGATGAGGCCCGAGGAGTCGATGAAGTGAGTCTCGAGGTTGTGGTGATCAGCTACCTGCTCGTTATCAAATGACGGCGGCACGAACACGTCGAGATCCTTGAGACCGCGGCCCTGCAGCAGCTCGGTGACGGTCCGCTCGAAGGCCACTTCGAAGCGCGGGTGGGCGCCGAAGGAGGCAAAGCAGGTACCGTTGCTCGGGTTGAGCAGCACCACACAGATGACCGGATAGCGGCCACCCAGGGAAGCATCGAAGCTGTAAATGGGGAAGCCTTCTGCTTCGAGGGCGGCGATGGAGGCGGCAATCCCCGGATAACGGGCAATCACCTCGTCCGGGATCAGCGGCAAGCTGATGGCCTCGGCGATGATCTTGTTCTTCACGTGGCGCTCGAACACCTCGGAGAGCGCTTGAGTGCGCGCTTCGGTCTTGGTGTTGCCGGCGCTCATGCCGTTGGAGACATAGAGGTTGCCGATGATGTTCATCGGGATGTAGACGGTCTCGTGATCGGACTGACGCTCGAACGGCAGCGCGACGATACCGCGCTCTTCGTTGTTTGACTGCAGATCCACCAGCATGTCGGCGGTCACTTCACCATCCGGGTTGTAAAACTTGCGGGTGAAGCTGTCGAGCAGACCGGCCGGGAACTGGTCACCCTCGATGGGGAACCACTTCTCGTTCGGGTAGTGAACGAAATCGCCGTTGGCGACCTGCTCGCCCAGATAGAAGTCGGCGAAGAAGTAGTTGGTGGAGAGACGCTCGAAATATTCGCCAAGGGCAGACGCGAGGGCCGCCTTCTTGCTGGCACCCTTGCCGTTGGTAAAGCAGAGGGCGCACTCTTTGTCGCGAATATGCACCGACCAGACGTTCGGCACGGGGTTGAGCCAGGAGGCCTCTTCAATATCAAAGCCCAAGGCTTGCAGCTTGGTCTGGAAGCGTTCGATGGAGTCTTCCAGCGCCGCGTCCTTGCCGGGAATAAAAGTGTGGTCAGTCATCACGATATCCTGATTTTTATTGGCTCATGTTCGGCCGCAGATAATAGCAGGGGTCGGCGGCTTTGGCAGGACAAAAATCAGTAAACAGGGATGAGTCGCACGGTGAGAAACCGGCTTGCCCCCTCTTCCCCCGCCACAAACAGCGTGGGCCCGGGGATTGCCTGGGCCCGCTGGTTACGCGACGCGATAAACCGTCAGAGCTGCTTGCCCTGGCTCGCAATCACCTGGCTATACCAGTGGAAGCTCGCCTTCTTGATCCGGCGAAGGGAGCCCCCCTGCTCGTCACGCTCCACATAGACGAAGCCGTAACGCTTCTGGTAGCCATTGAGCCAGCTCAGGATGTCGGTGAACGACCAGGCGCAGTAGCCGAGCAATTCGACCCCATCCTGCATCGCCTCCTGGCACGCCTTGACGTGGCTGCGCAGGTAATCGATGCGGTACACATCGTTCACCTTGTCGCCCGCCTCCAGCTTGTCGAACTCGCCAAGGCCGTTCTCGGTGATCATCAGCGGCAGACCATAGCGGGAAGAGAGGCGACGCAGGGCGATACGCATACCGGTCGGATCGATGGCCCAGTCCCAGTTACTGGTCTCAAGGTGCGGATTGGGCGCCGTCTTGTAGAGGCCGGGGATGCCGCTCGATGGCGTAGTTCCCTTCTTGCCGGTGGTGTTGATCCGCTGCAGGGTCTGACCGCCCAAGGGGTTATCTGTGTAGGTCAGGGTGTAGTAGTAGTTGACGCCGATGTAGTCGGGCGTCCCCTCGCGCAGCAGCTCCATATCGCCCGGCAGGATCTCCGGGGCCTCGCCGTTTTCTCGCAAGTAAGCGAGCGCCGCCTGCGGATAGCGGCCAAAGCAGTAAGCATCCAGCCACCAGAGGTTGTTGAACTCCTCGGCGTTCTCATAGGCCAGCATATCTTTCGGGTCGCACGACGCCGGATAGGCAGGGGAGTAGGCAAAGCTCGGGCCGATGAGGCCATTTGGCACATGCTGGCGAAACGCCTTGATCACCCGGGCGTTGGCCAGAAACGCGATATGGTTGGCGGCAAAGAAGCGCTTGCGATCCTGCACAGCGGGCGGATGGGTGCCGAGCTGATAGGCGTTGGTCAGGTTGTAGTTCTGCTCGTTAAGCGACACCCAGTACTTCACCTTGCCGGCAAAACGCTGATAGAGGGTCACGCAGTAGCGCTCGAAATCCTCGATAATGCGTCGGTCTTCCCAGCCGCCGTACTCATCTTGCAGCGCCTGCGGCAGATCCCAGTGATAAAGGGTCAGCACCGGTTCGATCTGGTGGGCCAAGAGGGTGTCGATCAGCTTCTCGTAGAAGGCCAGCCCCGCCTCGTTCACCTCCCCCCGACCGGTGGGATAGATGCGCGGCCAGCTCACCGAGAAGCGGTAAGCCTTGAGCCCCATCTCGGCCATCAGCGCCACGTCCCCTTCCATGCGGTGGTAGTGATCCACCGCCACATCGCCGTTGCTCCCCTCAAAGGTCTTGCCCGGCAGCTTGGTGAAGAGATCCCACACCGAGGGCCCCTTGCCATCGGCATTCCAGCCTCCCTCCACCTGATAGGCGGCGGAGGCTGCGCCCCACAGAAAATCGCTCGGGAAGTCGTTGAACTTGTGGTGATGCATCTGGTGTTGCTCCTTCTGCGCTGATGGTGTCAGCCATCTCTGATAACTCGGCGCCCCCTGTCTGGGCACCCGAAATGAATTGGCATAAGCATCCATCACTTCTAAAATTCCGTCCAATGACAAATTTGACCACTCAACATTCCCAACAGGAATGAAAGGAGCCCTGATGGAGCTACGGGATCTGAAAGCCTTCGTCACTCTGGGGGAGGTGCTGCACTTCGGCCAAGCGGCGGTACGTCAGCACGTTACCCAGTCGGCCCTGAGCAAACAGATAAAGCGGCTGGAGGATGAGCTTGGCGGTGAGCTGTTCGAGCGCAACGCCAGCACCACTCGCCTCACCGGACTGGGCAGGGCGCTGTATGAGGATGCCCGCGCTGTGGTCATCCAGAGCGAGCAGCTCTCGCGCACCGCCCGCGACGTGCTGGCGGGCAATGTCGGCACCCTGCGCATCGGCTTTGGCGTGGCCACCAAAATCCTGGTGCCCGCCGCCATTGCCCGTTTTCGCGCCGAGCGGCCGCAGGTGACTATCGAGCTCAACGATCTCTCCACCCACCACCAGCTGCTGGCGCTCAGTGAAAGCAAGCTGGATCTCGGTTTTTGTCGCCTGCCCGCCCCCAAGGGGTGGCACGCCCTGCCAGTGGTCGAAGCCCACTTTGTCGCCGTGCTGCCCGCCAGCTACCGCGATGTGAGGGAGTTGGCGGATCTGGTGGACAAGCCGCTGGCGATCCTGCGTCGGGACAAGGCCCCGTCGTTTTACGATCACCTGATGAACTATCTGGCCCAGAGCGGGCTGCGTTTTCGCGATATCCAGTACGTCAACGACTTCGCCGCTGGCGTCGCCACCGCGGCAGCCGAGATCGCCTGGACCCTGGTCCCCTCCTCCACCACCATAGAGCACCCGGATGTGCTCACCCTCCCCTTGAGAGACGGGGAAGCCTGCTGGACCATTGGCCTGATCCGTCCGCCCCACAGCAAGGGGCCCTTGATCGATGCCTTCTGGGCAACCATCGCCGATATGACGCCAAGATAGACACGCCCTTGGCAAACCGCAGATGGCGGCAACGCATCAACGATAGCGTTCGACGATACGCGCCAACTCGCCGCTTTGTCGCAGCTGTTGCAGGGCACGGTTGAACTCGGTTATCCGGGTATTGAAGCGGGAGTGCTTGCCGATGCAGAGATTGAACGGGGTAGAGGCAAGCTGCAGCGGCACCTCGACCACCTGCCCGGACAATCCCAGCTGGTTGAGTTTGAAGCGTGCCACCAGTGGGTCGGTCACCATCAGGTCCCCCCGACCCGCCGCCAGCATTTTGAAAACATTATCGACATTGATGGTGTGATGAACGGTGAAGCCCGCCAGGTTCTCCTTGCCCCAGCCGTTACCGAAATAGTCGAGAAAGGTAAGTGATTTGAAGTCGCTCAAGCGGCTGGCACGCTGAAAATCGCTCATCCGGGGGTGGCCAAGCCGGGTAAATACCGTCAAAACCGTCGTGGTAACGGGCTCCTCCACCACCAATGTGTAAGAGCTGCGCTCCCGGGTGGCGATGGTGACAAAGCCATCGGCCTGCGCCATCCGCACCAGTTTTTGCGCCCGTTGCCACGGATAACCTTCATGGCGCACCCGCAGCCCCATCTGCACAACCACCCGATCCATCACGTCGATCATCAGCCCGCGCATCCTGCCCTGTTCGTCACGCCACGAATATGGGGCAAAGTCGTCAAAGTAGACCATCTTCAACTCGGCCGCTGGCGCCGCCCATACACTCTGCCACATCAGCAATCCCCACAGGATTGCACTCCCCAGACTGACTCTCATGGCCGCGACTCCATCCACTTCTGCCAACTCTGAGCCTAGTGCAAAGCAGGCTGCAGCAAGGTTCAGGATCCAGTGGAAAAAGTGGCCAACGAAAAAAAAGAGAGGAAGCAGTGGCTTCCCCTCTCTCGTTCGTTTGTCAGCACACCACCTTATCGATGGCGGTCACGGCTTGCCGGTTACGCCAGCTCGGCCCGCAGCGCCTTGGTGGCATCGACCATCACCTTGAGGGCGGCCTCTGTCTCTTCCCAGCCGCGGGTCTTGAGGCCGCAATCCGGGTTGACCCAGAGCCGCTCGGCCGGGATCTGCTTGGCCGCCTTGCGCAGCAACCCCTCAATCCAGCTCTGGCTCGGCACGTTCGGCGAGTGGATGTCGTAGACGCCCGGGCCAATCTCGTTGGGGTAGTTGAAGCGTTCGAACGCTTCGAGCAGCTGCATCTGGCTGCGGCTCGTCTCGATGGTGATCACGTCCGCATCCAGCGCCGCCACCGCCTCGATGATGAGGTTGAAGTCGCTGTAGCACATGTGGGTGTGGATCTGGGTGCTGTCCGCCACCGGGCTTGCACTCAGACGGAAGGCCCGCACCGCCCAGTCGAGATAGGCCTGATGATCCTGCTTTCGCAGGGGCAAGCCTTCGCGGATCGCCGGTTCGTCGATCTGGATGATCTTGATGCCGGCGGATTCCAGATCTGCCACCTCGTCGCGAATGGCCAGCCCGATTTGCAGGGCGGATTGCTCGCGGCTCACATCTTCCCGCGGGAAGGACCAGCAGAGGATGGTCACAGGGCCAGTCAGCATCCCCTTGACCGGCTTGTCGGTCAGGCTCTGGGCAAATCGGGTCCATTCGAGCGTCATGGGGGTCGGGCGGTCGATGTCACGGGTGATCACCGGCGGCTTGACGCAGCGGGAGCCATAGCTCTGTACCCAACCGAAGCGGGTGATGGCAAAGCCATCCAGCAGCTCACCAAAATACTCCACCATGTCATTGCGCTCGGCCTCACCATGTACCAGCACGTCCAACCCGATGGCCTCCTGACGCGCGATGGCATCGCGGATCTCGGCCTTAATGCCAGCCTCGTAGGCGCTGTCATCGATGCGACCGGCGCGCCAATCCTGCCGCAATACCCGGATCTGGGAGGTCTGCGGGAAGGAGCCGATGGTGGTGGTGGGCAGCAGCGGCAGCTTGAGATCCGAGCGCTGCAGCTCGGCCCTGACCGGATAGGGGCTGTGACGATCAAAATCGCTGTTGGTGAGGCTGGCGAGCCGTGACTGCACCGCTTTTTTGTGCACCCGGCTGTCGGACTCCCGATCGACGATGGGCTGGCTGTAGGCGGTGATTTTGTCGAGCTCGCCCCCATCCAGATACTCTCTGAGCAGTCCCAACTCGAAACATTTTTGCAAGGCGAAGGCGAACCAGCTGCGGGTCTGGGGATCCAGCTCCTGCTCCAGGGTCAAATCCACCGGGCTATGCAGCAATGAGCAGGATGAGGCCACCCAGAGTCGCTCGCCGAGTTTGGCTTTCAGTGCCTTCAGAGTCGGCGCCAGCTTGGCCAGATTGGCACGCCAGACGTTGCGGCCGTTGACCACCCCGGCGGAGATGACCCACTGGGCGGGCAGATGCGGCACCAGGGTCTCCAACTGCTCGGGGGCGGCCACCAGATCCAGATGCAGGCCATCTACCTTGAGGCTGGTGATGATGTCGCGCTGATGGGCCACCGAGCCGAAATAGGTGGTGAGCAGCAGCTTGCAAGGGCCCGCAAGGCGCTCGTAGGCGTTGAGATAGGCCAGACGCCACTCGTCCGGCAGGTCCAGCGTCAGCGCAGGTTCATCGATCTGTACCCACTCCACCCCTTGGGCGGCCAACTTGGCCAAGATCTCCTGATAGACAATCAGCAGGCGATCGAGCAGTTCAAGGCGGGAGAAGCCGCTCTCTTTCTCCTTGCCGAGCCAGAGGTAGGAGACCGGTCCCAGCAGCACCGCCTTGACCGGCAGCCCCAGCGCTTTGGCCTCTTCAACCTCGTCAAACAGCTGGCTCCAGCCCAGCTTGAAGCGCTGGTCACGGCTGAATTCCGGCACCAGATAGTGGTAGTTGGTGTTGAACCATTTGGTCATCTCGGCGGCCGCCGCCGCCGGGCCGGTCGGCGCACGGCCGCGGGCGACCCGGAACAGGGTGTCGAGATCGGTCTCGCCATGGCGGTGGCGGGCAGGCACTGCATCTACCAGCAGGCTGGTGCCGAGCACCTGATCGTACCAGGCGAAGTCGCCCACCGGCAGCAGATTGACCCCGGCGCCGTGCTGGGCCTGCCAGTGGCGCTCACGCAGCGTCTTGCCCACGGCAACGAGTTCGGCCTGAGTGGTCTCGCCACGCCAGTAGGATTCGAGGGCAAATTTCAACTCGCGCTTGGCGCCGATACGGGGGAAGCCCAGGGTGTGTGCTCGTGTCATAGGTTCATTTCCTTATGCTCATTCATCTGATGGGAAACTGGATGATTTAGCCATCCAGATGTTTACACATCCAAAATGACAAGATAAGGTGACGCTGGCTATTGAATCCTCTTCAAGTGGCTCTCAAATAATCCTCAACTGACCGCCGGTAAGGTTCACCGCAAGGATACAGAGGCCGATTTTTACAGGTGCAAGAGGTGCCGCAGTCAAGAAGCGCAGCAGGCCACCGCCGACCGCAACCTCAGCGCCATACGCAATCTCACAAGGAGCCATCTTATGGCAGTGCCAAGCAATGCAGGGATAGAGATCAAACACTTGAAAACATTGACCGCGCTGGCCGAGCAGGGCTCGCTGGCCGGTGCGGCGCTGACCCTCAACCTCACCCAGTCCGCCCTCTCCCACCAGCTCAAAGAGCTGGAGACCCGCCTCAATCTGGAGCTCTACCTGCGCAAAAGCCGCCCGCTGGTGCTGACCGCGGCAGGCGGCCAGCTGCTCGCCCTCGCCCGTCAGGTACTGCCCGCTCTGGCCCAGACCGAGAAACAGTTGCAAGCCCTGCAGAGCGGCGATGCGGGCAGGCTGCATCTGGCGCTCGATTGCCACAGCTGCATCCAGTGGCTGCTGCCGCTGTTGCCCGATTTTCGCCGCCAGTGGCCTGGGGTGGATCTGGAGGTGGAGTCGGTGCCGGGCTTTGATGCCATCAATGCCCTGCTAGGCGGCCAGCTCGACCTGCTGCTCACCTCGGACGTGCAGGCCCGCGGCGATCTCCACTTCGAGCCGCTGTTTGCTTTTGATCTGACTCTGGTGATGGCACCGGATCATCCCCTCTGCCACCGGAGCCACATCGAGCCGGGCGATCTGGGGGCGGAGGTGCTGCTGGTCTATCCGGTGGAGCGCAGCCGCATGGATATCTTCAGCCGCTTTTTGCAACCCGCCGAGGTGGAGCCCGCCCGCTGCAAGCCGGTGGACAACACCTCGGTGATGCTGCAGATGGCCGCCGCCGGCCTCGGGGTTGCCGCCTTGCCACGCTGGGCCAGCGACGAGTTTGTCAGACAGGGGATGCTCTGCGCCCGCCCCCTCGGCAGCGGTATCCGTCGCCATATGTACGGCGCGGTGCGGGCCGCCGATCGGGATCAAGCCTGCCTGCAGAGTCTGTTCGAGCGCATTCGCACCAAGATGGAGGGATAGCTCCCTCAGCGGGGCTGGCCGACCTCTGCCAGCAGTGCAGGCAACTTTGACTTGATAAAATCGATGAGGGCTCTGACCGCCGGTGACAGGCCGCGCCGCGCTGGGTAGAGCATCACCAGCTTGCCATCTTTGGGACGCCACTCGGGCAACAGTTGTTGCAGCCGCCCATCCGCCAACTCACCCACGCAGGCGTAAAGTGGCAAGCCCACCATCCCGAGCCCCGCCAGCGCCGCCTGTTTGAGGGTTTGCACATTGTCGCTGCGCAGCAGCACATTGACCGCCACCTCCTCACTCTCCCCGCTATCGTGCCGCAGCCGCAACAGATCGGCCTGACGCTCCAGCGAGCTGAAAAGCAAGGCATCCTCTCCTTCCAGCTGCCGTGGATGCGCCAGCGCATTGTGGCGCGAGAGCCACGCCGGGGTCGCCAGCACGCCCCACTGCACCGTGCAGAGCGGCACCTGCACCAGACTGGAGGGGGCCTGCTCGAAGGCCACCCCGCGGATCACCACATCCAGCCCCTCCTCCAGCAGATCCAGCTGCCGATTGCTGGCTTGCACGGCGAGCCTCACCTTGGGGTATTGCGCCATAAAAACGGGCAACAAGCGGGCAAGCAGCGCATCGGCAATGGTAATGGGCACGCTGATGCGCACCAGACCGCTCGGCTCCTGCTGCCGTTGCCGCACTGCCGCCTCTCCGGCCTGCGCCTCGGCCAGCATCGCCTGACAGTGGCGATAGAGCACCTCACCGGCATCGGTCAGGCTGAGCTGACGCGAGGTACGCTGCAGCAGACGGGTATCCAGCCGCTCCTCCAGCAGCCGGATCCGGCGCGAGACCCGCGACTTGGGCACGCCAAGCGCCCGCGCGGCGGCGGTGAATCCCTGCCGCTGCACCACATGGGTGAAGAGATAGAGATCATTCAAATCAAGTTCCAGTGGTGTCATCGGGCAGCCTTGGTCAGGGTGAGGTGCATTCACATCGTTCCATTGATGGAACGATAAGAACCTATTTCACCAGATTGTCGCTATTTTTGCAGCCATCATAATGGCCCTGTCCCCATCAGACGGTTGCTGCGCGGGCAATCCGCCCCACCAGCCAGGGCCGTTTGACTGTTCCGATATCACAAGGAGTTCACCATGAAACTGCGACAAATCTGCTCTGCCACCCTGCTCGGTCTGGCGACCCTGACCGCCACGCTAGCCACCACAGCGACACCGGCCATGGCTGCCGAGGCAACCAGCCATCCGACCGTATCACCCAACCGCTATCTGGAGATGCTCTCCCGAGACAATGCGGTACTGCTGCTGGTCGACCATCAGGTCGGCTTGCTGAGCGGCGTGCGCGACACCACGGTGGGCGAGCTCAAGCACAACGTGGTGGCGCTGGCCAACGCCGCCCGCGCCCTCGGCGTGCCGGTGATCGTGACCGCGACCATGCCCGATGGCATGTGGGGCCCCACCATGCCCGAACTGACCAGTGCCCTGCCGGATGTGAAGGTGATCAACCGCACCGTCATCAACGCCTGGGACGATCCCGCCGTGCGCGCCGCCATTGAGAAGACCGGCCGCAAACAGCTGATCATCGCCGGGGTATCCCTCGAGATCTGCGCCAGCTTCCCGGCCCTCTCTGCCAAGGCTGCCGGCTATGATGCCCGGGTGGTGCTCGATGCCTCCGGCACCTTCAACGAAGCCAAGCGCACCACTGGGCTGCAACGCTTGCTGGGGGCCGGTATCCCGGTCACCGACTACGCCTCTGCCGCGGTCGAGATGCTGCGCAGCAACGTCGACCCCAAGGCGCACGATGTCTACAGCGCCCTCGACATGCCTTTCGCTACCCTGGTGTGGCAGATGCAAGAAGGTGCCAAGAAGTCGTAACTCGCCCGCCTTCGGTCAGATGACCGAAGGCATCTTTTATCTTCAAGAGGTTATATCGATGACCAGACGCCTGAATCTCTCTGCCCCCGTCAAGGGCCAACCACTGCGCATTGGCAGCGGCTTTGAAGCACATCATTTTGGCGAACACTTTTTCAACGGTCTGATAGACCCCGTGGTGATGGTGGATCACTTTCAGATGACCGCCCCCACCTTCGAGCCCCATCCCCACGCCGGGATCTCTGCCGTCACCTATCTGTTCGAGGATTCGACGAGCCCCCACGTCAACTACGACTCCCTCGGCAATCAGGGTCCCATCGAACCGGGAGCGCTCCACTGGCTGGTGGCCGGGCGCGGTGCCGTGCATACCGAGCAGCCGGAGGGGGAATCGCCCTATGTCCACGCCCTGCAGATCTTCGTCAACCTGCCTGCCCGTCAGAAGATGGCGTCGCCTTTTGCCGTCCACGCAGCCGCTGCCACCATCCCCGAATTTCATGGCGAAGGGGTGCGAGTACGGGTGGTCGCAGGCCACAGCAACGGGATAACGGCGCCACACTCGGCAGAACTGCCCCAACCCTTTACCCTGCTCGATGGCAATAGCGAGCCAGGTAGCCGCTTCAACCATCTGCTGGCGGCAGGCTGGAATGCGATGATCTATCCCCTGACCGGATCGCTGACTTTTCAAGCTGAGGGAGAGCGGCACCTCATCCCGGCAGGTCACGGGATGGGGGTCAGCCTGCCTGCCGATGGCGGCGAGGCGGTGGCTCTGCAGCTTGAGGCCACCGAGCCCTGTCACTTCGTCCTGCTCTCAGGCCAGGCGCTCAATGAACCCCTGGTCAAACATGGCCCCTTCGTCATGAATAGCCACGACGCCATTGCGGATCGGCTGCATGCCTATCAGCGCGGCGAATTTGGCCAGCTCAACGATGAGTGGCTGCACTACGGCCAATCTCAGCCATGAACACGCTCGCAGGCCACCAGCCACAAGGCACGCGCTGGCCTCTGGTCTTCCTCGCCATTTTCGCCGGTGCCAGCGGCGCCCTCTGCCTTGGCAAAGTGCCCGCCGTGCTCGGCATACTGCGCAGCGAGCTGGGGCTGACACTGCTTGAAGCCAGCTATCTCGCCTCGGCTTTCAATACGCTGGCGATCCTCTTCAGCCTCTTTCTCGGCCTGTTGCTGACCCTCTGGAGTGAGAGGCAAACCGGGGTTGTCGGGCTGCTGGTTATCGTGGCAGGCGGGGCGTTGGCTCTGCCCGCCACCGGGCTGGCCATGATGCTGCTGTCGCGCATTGTCGAGGGGATTGGCTTTTTGCTGGTCTCGGTGGCCATGCCCGCCTTTATCGTGGCGGTGACCCGGGAGGAGGATAAACGACTGGCCCTGAGCCTGTGGGCGGTCAACCTGCCCCTTGGTGCGGCGGCCGGCATGCTGCTCACCCCCTGGCTCACGGCGCAAGGTGGCTGGCGCCTGGCCTGGCTGATCCTGATGGCTCTGCAACTCTCGGCCCTGCTGCTTCTGCTGGCCAGTCGTTCGGCAGATAAACTGCGGGTCGGGGCACCCCAAAACTCGATCAATTCGGGCCACCCGCTGCGCCAACTCACGGTGCTCCGGCAGAAGGCACTCTGGCGCTACGGGTTGGCGTTCACGCTCTACAGCCTGATGTTATGGGCGCTCTTTGTCTGGCTGCCAACCATGTTGCAAGGCAGCCCCGGGATTGGCCAAAGCCAGATCGCCCTGCTCTCGGCACTGGCGGTGGTCGCCAATATTCCCGGCAACCTGATGGGAGCATGGCTGCTGCGCCGGGGCGTGGCGCGAGATCGGCTCATCAGCTGGGCACTGGGCCTGATGGCGCTGTGCGGCATGCTCGCCTTCTGGCCCGCCCTGTCGCCTTGGTGGGCCTATGGGCTCTGCCTCGCCCTCTCCCTGTCGGGTGGTATGTCACCGCCGGCTATCCTCTCGTCAGCGCAGGAAGTAAGTCAGGGGCCGATACAACTGGCCATCGTGCAGGGATTTTTTGTCCAGCTCGCCAACCTCGGTCAGCTGCTTGGCCCCCTGTTGCTGGCGGCCCTGATGACGGACAACGGCCAATGGGGGAACGCTCGCTGGCTCTTTCTGGGCGGCTTGCTGCTGGTCGCGCTACTCTATGCCGCGGGCCACCTGCCGGGCTCAAGCATGGCTGCAAAACAGGCTCGATCGCATTCGCGGCAAGATGGAAGATGACGAATAGAGAGGGAAACATCACAGTTATCGCAGGGAATGCTGGCCGGACAAGAGGCTGTTCAGTATGTTAACTGTTTAATCTTGCTTAACGGTAGCCACCATGTCTCAAGTCGATCTCAATCTCTTTCGCGTCCTCGATGCGGTGATCCGCTATGGTGGTGTCACCACGGCCGCCGAAATGATGGAGATGACCCCCTCGGCCATCAGCCAGGCCATCAGCCGCCTGACCAGCCTGGTGGGCGAGCCGCTGTTTGTCCGCCAGGGACGCGGCATCACCCCCACGGCGCGAGCGCTCAGTCTGCACCACGAGATCATGGTGCCGCTGCACGACATGGAGCGCAGCCTGCAGCGCACCGATCTCTTTGATCCCCAGACCAGTCGGCGCACCTTTCGCATCGCGGGGGTGCCCGATATCGATATCTTCTTCCTGCCGGAGCTCAACAACCTGTTGCAGACCCAAGCCCCCAACTGTCAGCTGGAGTGGAACACCCAGGTGCAGGACGAAGCCCTGCGCCAGAACAGCCTCTATCTGCACAGCGTTGATCTGGTGCTGGCCACCAAGCCGATGGCAGAGCAGGGGATCGAAAACGAGCAGATCATGTCCCAGGCCCTGCGCATCGCCTGCCGCAAGGATCACCCCAGGATCCGCCAGGCCCCCGACATGGCCACCTTCTTCAACGAAAAGCACGTGGTATTGCAAACCAGGCGGCTCGACAGCTTGCTGCTCAACACCCTGACCAAGGCGCCGCTGCCGCCGCGCCAGATTGCCTACGAGAGCGACTCCCTGCTCACCGCCCTTCATCTGGTGAGTCGTACCGACTGGCTCTGCGTCGCTAGCCAGTGGCACATGGAGAAGCTGGGGCAGGCGCTGGATCTGGCCAGCTATCCCCTCCCCTGGCTCTCGGAGGATTGCCCCGTCTACATGAGTTGGCACAAGAGCTCCGGTCAGGATACCGGACTTAATTGGCTCAAAGATCAGGTGCGGGCCGTCAGTTCGTTTTAAGTATGCTTAACAGTCAAGCATGCCCATCTACTCATCCGGGCTATCGCCCTTCTCGACAAACCGCCTTATGGATAATCCCCCTTCAGGATAATCGGGCGCCTTTTCTCAACCATTAAGGCGCAGCTCATGACGACATCGTCGTGCCGAAATAGCTGCGCAGCGCCTCCACCACCCGCCGCACCTTCTCCGGGATCTCCCGCTGCGGCGTGATGGCGTGGATCTCCATCGGCTGCACCCGAAAACCGGGCAGCAGTTCCAGCAGACGCCCCTGCGCCAGATCCTCGCCAATTTCTCCCTCCGGTTGCAGCGAGATCCCCTGCCCTGCCAGCGCAAACTGGCGCAAGGGCAACACGTTATTGCAGAGCACCTTGGCCTTGAACCTCACCCTGTGTTCGCCACCCTTTTCATCGAGCAGCAGCAAACCGTTGCCCAGCATGTCGCCGCAAAGCCAGTCGTGAGTCGCCAGATCGTCGGGCATGCGCGGCGCTCCCTTGCGCGCCAGATAGGCGGGAGCGGCGCAGAGCAGCATCCGGGTCTGCCCCAGTTTGCGGGCCACCAGGGTCGAGTCAGGCAAGGTGCCGACCCGCAGCGCCACGTCGATCCGCTCGGCAATCAGATCCCGCTTCTCGTCGTCGGCGATGATCTGGATGGTGAGGCCGGGGTGGGCCTGCAGCAGCGGTGAGAGGGCCAGAGCCAGCGGCTGGCCCGCCATCCCCACCGGGGCGGTGATCCGCACTTCACCTAGCAGGGCGTCGCGCACCTCCGAGAGGCGCAACTCGGTCTCGCTCAGGGTCTGCTGCAACGCCCGGCACCCTTGCCATACCACCTCTCCCGCCTCGGTCAGACTGAGGCGACGGGTGGAGCGATGGAGCAGGGGCAGCCCGAGCAGGCTCTCCAGCTGGCTGATATGCTGACTGACGGCGGAGGGGGTCATGCCAAGGGATTTGGCCGCCCCTGTCATGCTGCCCGCTTCCACCACGGCGGCGAAGATGGCGTAACGTCTGAGCTGTTCCATTATTAAATCCAGCTTATAAGTGAATGCATTTTTGAGGTGATTATTAAATCATAAATGGCGGCGTAGGATAGCCCCATTCCAACAGTGAAGGAGAGTTCCCCATGAAGATTGCCCTGATCGGTGCCAGCGGTTTTGTCGGTTCAGCCATCCTGAACGAGGCCATCAGCCGCGGCCATCACGTCACCGCCATCGTCCGCGATGTCAGCAAGGTGGCCGCCCATCCGCAGGTCACCGCCGTGGCGGTGGATGCCCAAAACCCGCAGGCATTGGCCGAGGTGCTCCAGGGGCACGATCGGGTGATCAGCGCCTACAACCCGGGCTGGACCACACCGGATATCTACGACCAGTACCTCAAGGGCGCCAACGCGATAGTCGCAGCAGCCAAAGCGGCCAACAGCTGGCTGCTGGTAGTAGGTGGCGCCGGCAGTCTGGAGGTCGCTCCCGGCGTGCAACTGGTGGATACCCCGGAGTTTCCGGCCGAGTGGAAACAGGGGGCGCTGGCGGCCCGCGACGGTCTCACCGCCCTGCGTCGTGAAACCACCCTCGACTGGCGCTTTGTCTCTCCCCCGGTGTTCCTCGAACCGGGCGAGAAGCGCGGCGGCTATCGGATTGGTGGCGATCAGGTGCTCTTTAGCGGCGAACAGCCTGCCGGGATCACCGCCGGTGATCTGGCCGATGGCGTGCTGAACGAGGTGGAAAAACCGGCTCACCAGCGCCAGCGCTT
This sequence comes from Aeromonas sp. R5-4, assembly GCF_040908215.1. NCBI lineage: Bacteria > Pseudomonadati > Pseudomonadota > Gammaproteobacteria > Aeromonadales > Aeromonadaceae > Aeromonas > Aeromonas sp. R5-4. The sequence goes on from NZ_JBFODG010000010.1 coordinate 104,881, forward strand.
TACCCTGGGTTACTGAGAGCCAGCAGGCGGTTAAGGCCAGAATACGCGGTCACTCGCCTGTGCTTCCGGTCAGGTGAACACCCGCTCAACCAGAAGGGAGGCATCCGCCTCCCTTCTGCTTTGGTCATTATTGCCGCTGGTAACTTGCCTCTGGTTATCACTCTCCCCCTCATCGTTGCCCCTTTACCCCGCAATGGCTGCGCAAAAACCCGTCAGCCCATCAGGCGCCGAATTCCATTTCGAATTTTGTATATAACTAAGAATAATTTGTTGTTTCCGTCTTATAACGCCGAACAGTAGCATCCCCTTCATTCCAGATGGCGCCACACCGCTGCGCATACCGCCACACTGTCGCGCCATCCCGTTTGCCGCTCATCAAGCCTGCCCGCACCAGAGGCAGCAGAAGAGATGGCGCCAGAGATAACGAAAGAGTGAGGAGGTGCACATGGAACATTCACCACTGCCGAGCATCGCTCTGGCTGCCCTCAACGGGGCACCCGAGGTGCGTCGCCCTATGCTGGCCAGGCTTGCCGCGGCCGCCCGCGACGTCGGCTTTTTCTATCTGACAGGGCATGGCCTGAGTGACGCCGAGCAGCGAGAGACTCTGGCGCTGGCAGCGCGCTTCTTTGCTCTGCCGGAGCAGGAGAAGTTGGCAGTGCAGATGGTCAACAGCCCCCACTTTCGCGGCTACAACCGGGTCGGTGCCGAGCTGACCCGAGCGCGGCCGGATCTGCGAGAGCAGTTCGATATCATGAATGAGGCGCAAGCCCTGCCTGCGGCCCTGACCCGTGCACCCTGGCAGCGGCTGATCGGCCCCAACCAGTGGCCGACCGCCCTGCCCGAGATGAAAGGCCATCTGCTGGCGTGGCAGGATCGGCTGAGCGATATCACCCTCACCCTGCTCGCCGCTTTTGCCGAGGTGCTGGAGCAACCGGCCAACGTGTTTGACGACAGTATTCGCGGCGCCCCCTACCAACACATGAAGCTGATTCACTACCCGGGGCAAGAGGCGGGCGGCAGCAGTCAGGGGGTCGGCGCCCACAAGGATCCTGGCTACCTGACGCTGGTGATGCAGGACAATCACTCGGGGCTTGAGGTCGAGACGGCCGACGGCTGGATCTCCGCACCGCCCCTGCCGGGAGCGCTGGTGGTCAATATCGGCGAGCTGCTGGAGCTAGCCTCAAACGGCTATCTCAAGGCGACCCTGCATCGGGTGGTGAGCCCGCCGCCCGGCGTATCGCGCCTCTCCTGCGCCTTCTTTATGGCGGCGCGGCTCGATGCCACCGTGCCGCTGCTCAGCCTCTCCCCAGAGCTGGCAGCGCAGGCGCAAGGGCCGGAGAGTGACCCGACCAACCCTCTCTTCTATCAGGTAGGGGAGAACGTGCTCAAAGGGCGGCTGCGCTCCCACCCGGATGTAGCGGCGCGTCACTATGGGCCGGTGGAATTCACTCGCCTCCCACGCACTGAAAGCGAAGCGATACCGGCCTAAGCAGCGCAAAGATCCGCAGGCGGGTATATGCATAAGCCACAAGCAGCATGGATATACCCGACCAGACAAAAAACAACATGTAACGAACTACAAAACACAACCAGTCATGGCCAGAGCCTGGCCATCACGGAGCAACACGATGAAATTCAAGACCATGAGCGTACATAGCGGCCAGCGGATCGACCCCCAGACCGGCGCCCTCACCACCCCGCTCTACCAGAGCAGCACCTTCAGCTACTTCAGCGCCCAGGCGGGCAAGGAGCGCTTTGCAGGTCAAGCCCCCGGCTTTATCTACAGCCGCTTTGGCAACCCCACCACCGCCGAGCTGGAGCAGAAACTGGCGGCGCTGGAAGGGGCCGATGAAGCGCTGGTGGTGGCGAGCGGCATGGCAGCGGTGAGCGCCATCATGTATGCCCTGGCCGACAGTGGCGATGAGGTAGCCTATATCGGCCCGCTCTACGGCGGCACCGATGCCTTCTTGAAGCAGACTTTCAGCCGCGCCGGTATCAAGGTCACCGCCTACGAGAGCGATCGGGATCTGCTGGCCAACATCCGCCCTGCCACCAAGGTGGTACTGTTCGAAACCCTGACCAACCCCACCCTCAAGGTGGTGGATCCGCGGCTGGTGGTGGAAGCGGCCCGCAAGGTGGGCGCCATCACAGTGTGTGACAACACCTTCCTCACCCCCTACCTGCTGCGTCCGCTGGAGCTCGGGGTCGATGTGGTGATGCACAGCGGCACCAAGTATCTGGGTGGCCACGGCGACATCATCGCCGGGGTGGTAGCGGGATCTCACGCCCTGATGAAATCCATCCGCACCGTGGCCCTCAAGCATATCGGCTCCCCCATCGGCCCGCAGGAGGCCTACCTGCTGCAGCGCGGGGTAAAGACCCTGCCGCTGCGGATGGATGCCCACCTGCACAATGCCCAGAAAGTGGCCGAGTTTCTGGCCGCCCATCCGGCGGTGAAGAAGGTGATCTACCCGGGGCTTGCCAACCATCCGGGCCACGATGCCCTCGGCGCCTTCGCCAGCGGCTTTGGCGGCATGGTGAGTATTGAACTTGAAGGCGGGTTTGAACGCTGCGCCACCCTGCTCGATAACCTGCAACTGTTCGTGCAGGCGGTGAGTCTGGGGGATCTCGAGAGTCTCGCTTGCCATCCGGCCAGTACCACCCACGCCGCCATGGACGAGGCGAGCCGCCTCGCCGCCGGGGTCAATGACGACCTCATCCGCTTCAGCATCGGGGTGGAAGATGCAGACGATCTGATTGCCGATCTGGCCGCCGCGCTGGCACAGATCTAACCGGGCGCGCTTTTACTCGCCGACAAAACAGCGGCGAGTGAGATGCCCAACAAACAACAACGACCCATCAAGGGCCGTTGTTGTTTGTTAGGCTATGGAAAGACGGGATTTACTCCTCCCACACCACCACTTGGGATGAGGGCCAGCGATCCCCGACCTGGGCGTACTTTTGCTCCAGCAGGTGACGCTTGATCTTCATGGTGGGGGTCAGCACGCCGTTCTCGATATTCCAGGGGGTTTTCACTACCAGAATACCGCGGATCTTGGCGTGGGATTCCAGCTGATCGTTGACCCGAACCCGCGCCGCTTCCAGTCTGGCGTTGACCTCCTCCCGATTGCCCTTCATGGCGCTCTCGGCCAGTTGCACCAGCGCAATGGGCTGGGGCATGCCGTAACCAATCACGCAGAGCTGTTCGATAATGGGCTCCTGCCCCAGCAGTCCCTCGATGGGCACCGGCGCCACATACTTGCCCTTGGCGGTCTTGAACACATCCTTCATCCGGCCGGTGATGGTGAGATAACCCTCCTTGTCCAGCTTGCCCATATCGCCGGTGTGGAGCCACCCCTCGGCATCGATGGCCTCGGCGCTGTGCTCGGGATCCTTGTAGTAACCCAGCATCATCCCTTCGCAGCGGCAGAGGATCTCCCCCTCGTCGGAGATCTTGATGGTCACCCCAATCCCCGCCTTGCCGACGGTGCCGATCTTGTCGGCGCGGAACGGGTAGTTGATGGTGGAGTAGGCGTGGTTCTCGGTCATGCCCCAGGCTTCAGTCACCTTGAGACCGATGCTCAGATACCACTCAAGCAGCGCAGGGGAGACCGGCGCGGAGCCGCAGCCGAGTACCCGGGCCTGATCCAGTCCCAACCCCTTTTGCAGCTTGCGTTTGATAAGGCCGGAGATGAGCGGGATCTTGAGCAGCAGTTCGAGTTTCTTCTGGGGCAGCTTCTCGTGGATCTTGATGCGGAACATGGCCCACAGCCGCGGCACCGAGATAAAGACGGTGGGACGGCAGCGTTTGACATCTTCAATAAAGGTGTCGAGGGATTCGGGAAAGGCGATGGTAGCGCCGCCATAGAGGCTGCCGCCGTAGATGTAGACCCGCTCGGTAATATGGGCCAGCGGCAGGTAGGAGAAGCCCCGATCGGCCTGGCTCAGGCTCACCGTCTCCACCAGCTTCTCGCACGACCAGGCGTAGCGCTCGACGCTCAGCATGGCCCCTTTCGGTTTGCCGGTACTGCCGGAGGTGTAGACCAGACTCAGCAGGGAGTCAGGGGCCTGCACCGGGCTGTCAGGGATCGGCTCATGCGCCTCCAGCAGATCGTCCCACTGGTGGCTGGCTGGCATGGTGTCATAGGGGAAGGCGATGCGCAGCAGATCGGTGGGTACGCCAGCCTCCTGACTCTTCCAGTCATCCAGCTTGCCGACGAAGATCGCTTTGGCTTCGCTGTGGCGCAGCACATATTCGATGGTGTCGACGTTGGCAGTCGGGTAGATGGGCACGCTCACGTATTGCCCCATCTGCATCGCCAGATCGGCGATAAACCACTGGGCGCAATTCTTGGAGAGCAGCGCCACCTTGTCACCGGCCACCAGACCGAGGTGACGCAAGGCCGTCACCATCCGCCGCGCTTCATCGGCCACTTCACCCCAGGTGAAATCGACATATTCGCGGTTGATGGTTTGACGCAGGTAGGTTCGATCAGGACACTGCCGCTCCCAGTGATAGAGCATCTCGAGCGGCAGTTTATTGGCAATGCGTGAGGAGGAGGCCATAGTTTAATCCCTGAAACAAAAGGCGAAACTTATTATTAACCTTTCACTAACTTCAGGGGAAGGATAAACTCAAACTTCAGTTTGAATTGTGTATCCGATCAAGCTTCTGCGTCTTGTTGCAAACGACTCCACATCGCCTGCACCAGTTTTTCATCCTCTTCAGATAGCTCACCTTGCAAGATCGCCTCGTTGAGGCTGCGCAGCACATAGCTCTTGACGTCCCGCACCAGGGTCTTGCCTTCCAGCTCGGCCTGGGCAACCGCCAATGAGATATGACCTCGCAGGTAACCCCCCGCAAACAGCTCATCGTCGGTCGCGGTGGCAACCATGCTGTCGATCAGTCCCAACAACTTGTGCTCAAAATCGTGAATCGTCATGTAACGCAGCCTCATTTGCGGCAAAAAATTCGGGGGTATGGAACCGCAATCCGGTTGATTGCAGCTCTCTGGCGCCAGGCCAGCAGCGTCCTTGGCGTCCTATTCCGGGTTGGCCACCGGGTAGATGACCTGATCCTTGTATCCCGTGGTTATTCGCAGATAACCACGCAACGCCCGGTTTAACTGCGGATCATCGGTGTCCACCAGCAGCGGCCTGCCCGCAAGGGCGGCAAGCTTGGCTTTGGTTGCCAGCACCTGGATATTGTCCAGCCCGACACACCGAATCACCTCAGGACTCAATTGCTGATTTCCGCGCCCGAACAGATGTCCCTGTCCGCCTATCAGGGTAATGATCAGTCGGCAGCGACGGCCGCGGATCCGGGTCAGGATCTCGGCGGCGCTGAGATCCTGCCCGATAAGTCGGCCATTTTCCACCAGATCCACACCGAGCAAAGTATTTTCCAGACCGAGCTCTGCCATACAGGCTGCCACCGTGCTGCCGGAGCCCATCAGATAGAGGGTATCGGGCTCCATCTGCTCCACCACACCGGCGGCGAGATCCGCCAACACCAGCTCTTCGGACTCCTTGCCCCCCTGTTTTACCGCCTGTACGTAACGCAGATCGCCGGGCACCTTCAGCTGGCCGTAGTGGCGGGCCCGCACCTTGCCCGCGCGAAACGCCTCCTCGTCGATGTCGCGCACCTCGGCATCGATCAGGCTGAGCAGTTCCCCTGCGATCATCCGCGCCACCACCCGCCCGCTGGCGGCAGGCGTCACCCCGTAGACGCCGGAGTGGATCTTGCACCCCGCGGGAATGCCGAGCACATGGCAAGACTCCCCCACCGCGGCGCAGATATCCCGCGCCGTGCCATCGCCACCGGCAAACAGCAGCAGATCGACCCCGGCTTCGCGCATCAGCCCGGCGGCGTGGCGGGTATCATCGGCCGAGGTGCTCTCCCCGACCGGTTGATAGATGACCCGACAGGGCAACCCCAGCTCGCGGGCCACCGCCTCCCCCATCTCTCCCGCCACCGTCAGCAGTTCGAACGGGACGCTCAGCTCGCACAGTGGCAACAAGGCTTGCCGCGCCCGCTCCTGCGCTTTGGGCACGGCACCACGAGCAAGCGCCTCATCCACCACGCCGTCACTGCCCTTGAGCCCCACTGCACCGCCAATCCCGGCGACCGGATTAATAATGAACCCTAATCGAAACATGCCTGCCTCCCTTGCGATGGCCACCATTTTTATCTTTTCCCCCCTCTGGGACAAGCAGTGGCGCCCCTGCTAGAATGCGCTGCTTCAATTTTCCAACCAATTTTCAACCAAGGTTCAATCATGCTGGAATGGGTTCTTGATCCCTCTGCCTGGGTCGCACTCGCCACCCTTACCCTGCTCGAAATCGTGCTGGGCATCGACAACATCATCTTTATCTCCATCCTGGTGGGTCGCCTGCCGGAGGCGCAGCGTCAAAAAGCGCGCATTCTGGGTCTGGGGCTCGCCATGGGTACCCGGATCCTGCTGCTGCTATCGCTGGCCTGGGTGATGCGCCTCACCGATCCGCTCTTCACCGTGCTGGGTGAAGCCATCTCCGGCCGCGACCTGATCCTGCTGCTGGGGGGCCTGTTCCTCATCGGCAAGAGTGCCCACGAGATCCACGTCACCCTGGAAGGGGCGGCTGAGCCGGAGAGCGTCAGCAAAGCGGCCTCGGGCTTTATCAGCACCCTGATCCAGATCGCCATCCTCGATATCGTGTTCAGCCTCGACTCGGTGATCACCGCGGTCGGCATGGCCGATCACGTGCCGGTGATGGTGCTGGCCATCATGATCGCCGTCTTCATCATGATGTTTGCCGCCAAATCCATCGGTGATTTCGTCGACAGCCACCCCACCATCAAGATGCTGGCCCTCTCCTTCCTCACCCTGGTGGGCTTCGCCCTGATGGCCGAGGGGATGGACCTGCATATTCCGAAGGGCTACATCTACTTCGCCATGGCCTTCTCGCTGGTGGTAGAGATGATCAACATCCGCCTGCGCAGCCATCACGACAATAACGGGCAAAATAGCGCGCAGTAACCCTGCCCCAGATGCCCTCGCGACCCCAGCTGTCGCGATCAAAAAGAGCGCCGGTCGGGCGCTCTTTTTTATGGGTAACGAAACGATGAAAGGGTTATTGATCGCTGATGACGATGGCAACCCGGCGGTTGGCGGCCCGGCCCTCTCTGGTCTTGTTATCCGCCAGCGGCATGGTCTCGCCACGGCCATGGATCTCCAGATTGGCTGGCTTCATGCCGACCGAGACCAGCACATCGGCCACCGACTGGGCCCGCTTCAGGGAGAGCTGCTGGTTGTAGCTGCTCTCGCCGGTATTGTCGGTGTGGCCATCCACCCGCGCCTTGTCCAACCCTACGCCAAGCAGTGTTTTACCCAGTTTTTCAACGGATTGGCGAGTCTGGGGATTGAGCGCCCCCACGTTGTTGGCAAACAGCACCCGGTTGGCCAGATCCAGCGTCCACCCCTCATCGGTCAGATAAAAGCCCTGCTCCTTGAGCACGGCGATTTGCTCCGGGGTCAACCCCTTGGGGGCACTCTGGCAACCGGCCAGCAGTGACAACATCAACCCCAGCAGGGTCACTTTCAACAGGTGGGTGATCTTCATGGTTTGCTCCTTGTTTATGTTGTTATTCTTGCCAGTCAGGCGATGGTTTGCTGTTCGCTGCGGCGCGCCCGTTTCGCCAGATACATGGCTGCATCGGCCTGATCACACAGCACGCTGGCACTCATGCCCGCCTGATAGACGGCGAAGCCGACACTCACCTCTGCCACCAGCTGACGACCGTCACGCAGCGCCACCGGTTCGCTCATCGCCTGCTGGATGCGGCCAATCACCTCTTCCACCTCATGCTGTCGCTGGAGTGGGCCAACCAGCACCGCAAACTCGTCACCACCGAGGCGAAAAACCAGATCATCCGGACGCAGCTGATGTTGTACCCGTCTTGAGAGCGCGATCAGCACATCGTCACCGGCGTTATGCCCCAGCGTGTCATTAATTTGCTTGAAGCGATCGCAGTCGAGATAGAGCAGCGCAAACCCCTCTTGCTCGCCGAGGGAGATGGCCTGCGCGAGCCGCGCTTCAAACAGGGCGCGATTGGGCAGTCCGGTGAGGGCATCGTGAGTCGCCTGATGGAGCAGGCTGGCATTTTCGCGGGCCTGCTGGGCCTGCCAGGCTTGCAGCTCGTCCAGCAGGGAGTTGAAGTCATCCCCCAGCTCGTTAATCTCGACGATATCGGCCGGTGGCGCCCGCATCCCCAGGGTGCGCTGTCGGCGTACCGAGTGGGCGACAAGTGCCAGTTTGCGCAGCGGTGCGGTGATGGAGACCTGCATCCGGTCGGCCACATAGAGTGCCACCATGGCGCTCAGCATCAGGCAAACTACCATCACCAGCAGCGCCGAGAGCAAAAACAGCAACAGGTATTCACCGTGGCCGCGCAGCTCGATGGTGGCGATCTGCTCACCACCCCGCAGCATGGGGAGTTTGACAGGCCCCGGCATCAGCAGTTGGGCCAGATAGTCTTCGAGCGTCACCAGCGGGTTGCTTCTGGGGCGCTCCCAACTGGCGAGCAGCTGGCCATTAGTCAGCACGATAGTGGCTTCGGCCACCTCTTCCTTGGCAACGATGCCGCTAAGTGCCTCGCTCGCCGCCTCCTCATCATGGAACACCACCGCCGCCTCGGCGCTGTAGCTGATGGCGCGGGCGACCAGCTCCAGATTGTGGTCGGCGTAAAAACGCACTACCAGCAGGGCCACCAGTGTAAAAAAGAGTCCCGCCACGCTGACGGCTGTGATGGCGGCCACCAGATGGGTTCGCCCCAGGCTCTGACGCAGAGTCAGACGGCAGGGAGCCGCGCTCACCTGTCGTCTCATGGGACCCCCTTGTCGGCATGGGCCAGCTTGAGCACGGCGGGATGCACCCGCACTCCGCTCAGGGCCAGGGCATCGAGGTTCACTTTAAACCGCACTCGCACGCTGTCCGGCGAGGTCTGCAGGCAGAACACCGAGCTGGTGGAGCAGTCGTGGTTGTATTCGCTGATGCTAAGCACTGGGTGTCCCTGAAGGCGGGCAAACAGCGCAATCCGGGTCGGCTCGTCGAGCACTCCCAGATAGAGCACATCGCAGTGATCGCTGATGGCCGGATCGCTCGCCTCGTAACGATGGACCTGCACGGTACGGCCATTGGCCTGACGATCGATGGTAAAGAGGGCGCCGGCATATTCGGTCGGTGCCGCCACGCACATGCGCAGCACCGCAGGCTCGGTGGGCCAGCGGGTATAACTCATGATATCGAGCACCAGCTCCCTGACCGCCGTCGCCCGGCTCTCCGCGGCCGTTTCCGCCAGCGCGCGGGGCAACAGCAGGCCAAACGCAACCAACAGGAGCGCCAGACGGGCAGTTAAACGGGGGGAAAAGAGTAACAGCATGATCGGGAGGTGGTCGCCTTGACAATACCGCTGCTATGGCATTGCGGTTCGGGTAGATGAACCCAGATAGTAAGTTGGCTGACACTGGCCTGACAAGTCTCACCCCGCCATCAACTACAGAGTTCGTGTAAAGAAAACGGAGAGCCCGTCTGGTAACGGGCTCTCTGGTGGCAGGCAGCAAGGTGGAAATCACTTCTTGCTGATGCCGTATTCCCGCAGCTTGTTGGCGATGGCGGTATGCGACACGCCCAGGCGTTTGGCCAGCTGGCGCGTCGACGGGAAGGCGGGATAGAGCCGGGCCAGCAGCTGGCTCTCGAAGCGCTTCACCGCATCGTCGAGATTCCCCTCAAACCACTCGTCGATCAGCGGCATGGTATCGGCCGCCACCGGCAGGTCGATCTGCTCGGGCCCCAGTTCATCCCCTTCCAGCAGGGTCATGGCACGGTAGAGACAGTTGCGCAGCTGACGCACGTTGCCGGGCCAGCGGTAGGCGGTCAGGTAGTCAGCCATGTTGCGGGTAAAGCGCGGACGGGGTCGCTGCAACTCGCTGGCAAAGCGGGAGACAAACTGCTGGGCCAGCACCATGATGTCCGCCTTGCGCTCGCGCAGGGGGGGCAGCGCCAGACTGAGCACGTTGAGACGGTAGTAGAGATCCTCGCGGAAGGTTCCTTCGTGCACCAGATCCAGCAACTGCTTCTGGGTGGTGCAGATGAAACGCACGTTGACCTTCACCTCCTGCTCGTCACCGACCCGGCGGAATACCCCATCCTGCAACACCCGCAAAAACTTGGTCTGCAGATGGGGAGACATGTCGCCGATCTCGTCCAGCATCAGGGTGCCGCCGCTCGCCAGCTCCAGCACGCCGCGCTTGCCCTCGGTGTTGTTGCCAAAGGCGCCGGGGGCATAACCAAACAGCTCGCTCTCGGCCACGTTATCGGGCATGGCGGCGCAGTTGAGGGCCATAAATGGGTGGCTGGAGCGCAGGCTGGCCCCGTGACAGGCACGGGCCAGCAGCTCTTTACCGGTACCGGTCTCACCGACAATCAGCAGCGGCGCGTCCTGCATCGCCAGTTTACGCGCTTGCGACAGCACCTCTTTCATCTTGGGACTCTCGGCCTGCAGATGCTCGAAGCCCCCCACTTCCACCGCATGGAGCGCACTGAAGTGCAGGCCGACCCGCCGGGCAGATTTGAGCACCACCACGGCCCCAGCCAGCGCCTGCTTGCCGCGGGCTTCTGCCACGAACAGCGGCATCAGATCTGCCAGATACTCTTCGCCATTGAAACTGAGCTTGCAGGTCTGCGGCTTGATCTCGCTCGCCTCCAGCCAGCGGGTGAAGGAGAAGCCCTTGACCAGCGAACCGAGCGCCACCCCGCGCACCTCCTCCACAGGCAAGCCGAGGGTGGTGAGGGCAGACTGGTTGGCCTGGGTCACCTTGCCCTTGCTGTCGAGGGAGAAGACCAGATCCGGCAGCGCCTTGAGCAGCGCCTCGATCTCGTGATGCTCTCGCTCGGAAGGCATGTAGGGGATGGTCTTGACGTCGTAGACGCCGGGAATACGGCGGATCTCCGGCATCAGGTGCTGAAAATCACTGAACTCCAGCTCGGGAAAGTTGAGATAGATGATGCCTGAGGTATCGATTTCGATGCCGCGCAGATCGATATTGTGCTCCACCAGGCGGTCGAGCAGTTCCCGGGTCAGGCCCAGGCGGTCTTCACAGCTGACTTCAAGACGCATTCGGGACACACTTCCTAGCTAACTCTATGAATGAGCGGATAATACAGTCTCGATCCCCCCAGTGCGAGCGCCAGCCCATAAAAATGCGGGCCTGCCCCGCTTTCGCAGGCAGGCCCGGATCAACCGATGACGCTGGTGTGGGGCGCGATTACCGGAGCAACTGATCGGTGCGCGCCGCCATGATGAAGCCGTTGCGATGCAAACCGCCGATCTTATGCATCCACCAGCTGACGATCACCTTATCGCTCACTGGATGAGTGGTGGCGTTCACTTCAGCAGCTCATCCGTGCGTGCAGCCATGATGAAGTCGTTGCGGTGCAAGCCGCCGATCTTGTGGGTCCACCAGCTGACGGTCACCTTGCCCCACTCGGTCAGGATGGCCGGATGATGGAACTCCGCTTCCGCCAGCTCCCCCAGGCGGTTGGTAAACGCCAACGCCTCCTTGAAGTTGCGAAACGTAAATTCCCGCCGCAGTTGCAGCGCCCCCTCCTCCACCAGCGGCTGCCAGTCGGGAATAAGCTGCATCAGCTCGCGCAGCTCCTCATCGCTCACCTTGGGGGCATCGGCGCGACACGCTTCACACTGCTGGCTGGCCAGTTCGGACATGGGTTACTCCTGCTTGAATTAATGAAAAATTAATGAAAATGAAATAGGGTTGTTTGCTTTTGGTCAGCTCGCCTGTTTGCCAGCGGGAACCTCAAAGCGCGGCGGATAGAGGCCAAGCCGACTGGCCTCGGCCAGAGCAGCCATGATCTCCTCCCCGGTCAGCTGGTAGAGATGATCGAGACTCGGCAGCACAAAATAGGTGGGCTGCATGATGTCGATGCGATACGGGGTGCGCAGCACAGTCAGTAGATCGAAGGGTTGCAGCAGCGGCTTGCCAGAAAGGGCATAAGCTGTCTCGCCGATGGAGGAGAGAATGCCGCCACCGTAGATACGCAGCCCGTCAGGCGTCGCCAAGAGGCCAAACTCCACGGTGAACCAGTAGAGCCGCGCCAGAAAGACCCGCTGCTCCTTGCTCGCCTGCTGGCCAAGCTGGCCATAGAGGTGGGTAAAGTGGGCAAAGGCCGGATTGGTCAGCATGGCGCAGTGGCCGAAGATCTCGTGAAAGATATCGGGCTCTTGCAGGTAGTCGAGCTCGTCCCGGCGCCGGATAAAGGTGGCCACCGGAAACTGGCGATTGGCCAGCAGGGCGAAGAAGCGATCGAACGAGATAAGTGCAGGTACTGCCGCCACCGACCAGCCGGTCGCAGGCTGCAAGACGGCGTTGATCTCGGCCAGCTGGGGGATGCGATCACGGGGCAGCCCCAGTCTGTCGAGACCGGCCAGATACTCGTCACACCCCTTGCCATCGAGAGCGGCGAACTGACGTTCGATCAGGATCTGCCAGGTGCCGTGCTCTTCGTTGCTGTAGTGGATCACCCCGTCAGCATCCGGCTGGTGGGCGGTGTAGAAGGTTGCCATAGCGGTTCCATCCTCTGGCGCCACATCAGGCGCCTTGCCGTTTTATCACGGCTTCACTGTAACGAAATGGCAACAAAAAAAGCAGCCGACCCATGAGTCGGCTGCCTGAAACAGTTGTAAATAAATTGTGACAACCGCTATTAATCTCCAGCAGCCATCAAGGCTGATTGAGATACCCCGCCAGCTGGCCGATCAGCCGCTTGCGCAGCTCGCCGAGTTTCGGTTTTTCGTCCGCACACCAGGGCAGCGGGCGGCACGCCTCTATAGTACGCAGGCCAAGGCGAGCGGTGAGAAGCCCGGCCCCCACCCCTTGCGCCGCGCGGGCAGAGAGCTTGGCGGCAAACTCGGCGCCCAGCAAGTCCATCCCCACCTCGGTCACCAGCTCGGTGGCACCGGCGTAGAGCATGTTGCGAAACACCTGACGGATGAGGCGTATGCGGCTCCAGTAGCCGAGCTCGATGGCATAGACATCGGCGATATCCTCGATCATCCGCAGGTTGCGCCACAGCATCAGCATCATGTCGACAGTGGCGAGCGGGCTTAGCGCCACCAGCACCGCAGCCTCCCCCGACCATTTAGCCACCCGCGCCTGTGCCAGCTTGTCGCGCTCGCTCAGTACCAGCTGGCTGTAGAGGGTCAACACCTCCCGATCGCTGTGGCTCTTATCGAGCTGGGCCAGCCAGGTTTGATACCCCTCGCGCCCCTTGTCGCCACTTTTGACCGCCAACCCTTCGCAAAAGGCCTGCCCCTGCCCGACTCCCTGATGAGCAAGCAGATCTTCTGCTCGCGAGCGCACATCCTGACGCCGCTTGAGGGTGCGCAGCCGCAGCCACTCGCGCCCCACCACGCTGGCGGTCCCCGCAGCGACCAGCGCCGAGGCCGCCAGCCAGGCGCTGCCCCAGAGCGGGGTGGTGAGGAATTGATCGTAAAGAAAGGCGCCATACTGGCCCAACGAGAGCAGACCGACCGCCCCCAGCCCCCACGCCAGCAGCCGATGGCGGCGGCGCGGTTTGCTGACCAGGGCGCTCTCCACCTCGGTGAACTCGTCCAGCTCATCGAGACGCTCGAAGCTCGCCTCCTCCAGCCGCTGGGCCGGTGCGGGCGGTCGCTCGTCACCGGCCACCGTCAAGGCAGGCTCAAGAATCACCTTGCCCTGCAACGGTGGCCGCTCTTTTATCTGATCGTTCATCGCCTTATTCTCCTGAAAACAGTCTCCTGCGGGCGGCGCAGGAAACAAACCCGAGCCGCACACCGTTATTCGAGGTGATCCCCGAGCAGAAACTCCAGCGCCGCATCGAGCCGGATATGGGGCAGCGCCTGATGGGCGCTCATGGGCATGGGGCGAAACGCCTGAAAATCAAAACCCTGACTGTTCCACCACTGCGCTGGCGGAATATGGGGCGGCACCTCCCCGGGGAAGAGCAGCAGCGGCTCACCGCTCAGGCTGGTACCGCGGATGGCGGGGAACTCGCGGCCATTGGCCACCCCCTTGCCAACTTCCGTCGCCTTGATGGCGGCGAGCGCCAAGCACTCAGTGGTGATCCCCTCAAAACGAGCCTGACCGCGACCGCTGCGTACCAGATGCTGGAGCAGGGAGACCATGGGCGCATGTTGTTCGGGGGTGACGTGATCGGCCTTGCTCGCCACAAAGAGCAGCTTGTCGATACGGGGCGAAAAGAGTCGCCGCCACCAGTTGCTCTTGCCGTAGGCAAAGCTCTCCATGATGCGGGCGATGGCCTGCTGCATGTCGCCAAAGCTGGCCGCCCCGGCGTTGAGAGGCTGCAGGCAATCCACCAGCACGATCTGGCGATCAAAGCCGGCAAAGTGCTGCTCATAAAAACCCTGCACCAGATGCTGTTTGTACTGCTCGAAGCGCTGCTTGAGGGTGGCGTAGAGGGTGCCATCAGCAGGCTCGCTGGCGGGCATCTCCCACACCCAGGGGACAAACTGCAGCATGGGGGCACCGGCATACTCCCCCGGCAACACGAAACGGCCGGGCTGGATCAGGTGCAGCCCCAGCTCCTGTTTGCAAGCATGCAAGTAGGCAGTGTAGCGCTCGGCCAGCTCAGCTACGGGCCGCTCTTCGAAGCGCTGATCGGCCTGCCACCCGGGGGTCAGCCAGCTGGCGGCGAGCGCTTGCAGCTCGGGGCGACGCAACTGCTCGCGCACCTGTTCGCTCCACTGCTCGTAGCTCATCTCAAGGAGCGGCAAGTCGAGCAGCCACTCCCCGGGGTAGTCCACCAGATCCACGTAGAGGGTGGAGATCTCCCCCAGATGCTTGCGCAGAGGGTGACGGGTGCGATAGCGGATTTCGAGACGCACTTCGGCCACGCCGCGGGTGGGCTCGGGCCAGGCAGGTGGATCGCCAAACAGGGAGTCGAGGCCACGCTCGTAGGCAAAGGTGGGGATGTGGGCATTGAGCTGCGGCACCCGGCGGGCGCCGAGGATGCGCCCTTGACGCAGGGCATCCCACAACGGCAAACGGCCATCGATGGCCGCGTGTTCCAGCTGGTTGACCAGCGCCGTGATAAAGGCGGTTTTGCCGCTGCGAGAGAGGCCGGTCACCGCCAGCCGAATATGGCGATCCCGCACCCGGTTCACCACGTCGTTCGCCTTGTGTTGCAGGCGAGTCAACTTCTGTTCCAGTTTATTGAGTATCAAGGCTTGACCCGTTCTCCCTTGGTGGTTGCATCTGGATAGCTGGTGTCGATGGTGGCGCATCACGGGAGGCGCCGCCATCGACATGGGGGCTTCAGCAAGCACTACAGCTTGCGAAATTCCCGCTGCAGGGTGAACTCCCTTGAGGTCACCAGCTTCTCGATCCGCTGAACTCTGGGCTCCAGCGCGTCAAGTTCCTGCGCGATGCGGCCCAGCGCCTGATGAGGGGTGATCCCCGCCTGCCAGCTGCGCGCTTTCATCCGCACCTCGGCAAAGTCGGCATCCTCTTGCGAATAGAGGGTGACCGGCTTTTTGTCGAGCAGGAACCAGGCGGCGATATAGGCGGTGAAGGTAATGAAACCGGCGAAGATAAGGCCACTGATGGCGAGCAGCCGCACGATCCAGGTCTCCACCCCGAAATACTCAGCCAAACCGGCACAGATCCCGGCTATCTTGCCACGCTGGGGATCACGATAGAGGTTACGCCCTTCACGACTGACACTGCTCATACCTTGTTCCTCCAACCGGGTACTTCCGCATCCAGAATTGATTCCAGCGCGCCCACTCGCTCCTGCATCTTCTCGGTGCGAGCCAACAGCCCTTGCAGCTGTTCCCGCTCGCTATCAGCAAGACCGGCGCCAATGCGCCCCTTGGCACGATAGTGCAGCACCAGCCAGATGGGGGCTACCACCACCATGAAGACCACCATGGGAACCATCAATACGCCCAGCAGATCTTCCATCTGTTACTCCCCCTGTTTGCCTTCGCTTTTGCTGTCGCCCTGGCCCAGCTTCTGGCGCATCGCTTCCAGCTCGCGGCTTATCTGATCGTCAACTTCCAGCTCGGCAAACTGCTGCGCCAGCGCCTTGTCGGACTGTCCCAGATCGGCGCGCGCTTCCATTTCGTCGATGCGACGCTCCATCCGCTCAAACTTGCTCACCACCGCCTGGCTCTCGCCACGGGCTACCTGGCTCTGCACATTGAGACGGCTGCTGGCCGCTTCAGTGCGAATGGCCATCGCCTTTTGACGGGCGCGGGCATCTTCCAGCTTGGCTTCGAGCTGACGGATCTCTTCACCCAGCTTCTCGATGCCGCTATCGACCGCCTGCTGCTCGCGGCAGAGGGTCTCTGACAACTCGGTCTGTTTCTTCTTTTCGATAAGGGCCGCGCGGGCCAGATCTTCACGCCCTTTGGTCAGGGCCAGCTCGGCCTTGGCTTGCCACTCGTCGACCCGCTCCTGATGACGGGCGACCTGACGACCAATCTCTTTCTGGCTGGCGAGGAAGCGGGCCAGATTGGAACGCTCCTTGACCAGCTCGTCCTCCATCTCCTGGATGATCAGGCGCACCATCTTCTGGGGATCTTCTGCCTTGTCGAGCAGGGCCGTCAGGTTGGAATTGATGATGTCGGCCAGACGGGAAAAAATACTCATGATTGCACTCCTGTTATTGGCATGGCGTTGTTTCTCCATTGACAATGGCAACTTGTGTGCCAATCTGGAACAAAATTTAACTTGTTGATTTATATGGGGCAGAATAGCCGGATTGCAAGATGCCTCGCGCAAGTGATGATTAAAATCACCAACTTTTGGTAAGATTGACCAGCTTTTACAACTGACAGGGATCACTATGACCACGGCCACGGAAAGCCTGCTGGGGGAATCCAACGCATTTCTCGAGATCATTGAGCAGGCCTCACGGCTCGCCCCGCTGCGCAAACCCGTGCTGATCATCGGTGAGCGGGGGACGGGCAAGGAGCTGATCGCCCACCGCCTACATTATCTCTCGGCGCGCTGGGATCAAAGCTTTGTCACCATCAACTGCGCCACCCTGAGCGAGAGCCTGCTGGAAACCGAGCTGTTCGGTCACGAAGCGGGGTCGTTTACCGGTGCAGCCAAGCGCCATCAGGGCCGCTTCGAGCGGGCCGATGGCGGCACCCTCTTCCTCGACGAGCTGGCCACCACCAGCGCCCGGGTGCAGGAGAAGTTGCTGCGAGTCATCGAGTATGGCGAGTTCGAGCGGGTGGGTGGGGCCAAGCCCCTCAAGGTGGATGTGCGGCTGGTCTGCGCCACCAACGAGGATCTCCCTGCGCTGGCCGACAAGGGGCAGTTTCGCCACGATCTGCTCGACCGGCTCGCGTTTGATGTGATCACCCTCCCCCCCTTGCGGGAGCGGCGGGAAGATATCCTGATGCTGGCGGAGCACTTCGCCCACAGCATGACCCGGGAGCTGGGTTATCCGCTGTTTGCCGGTTTCTCGCGCAAGGCGACCCAGCTGCTGCTGGATTACCACTGGCCGGGCAACGTGCGGGAGCTGAAGAACGTGGTGGAGCGCAGTATCTATCGTCAGGGCAATCCCCAGTTGCCGCTCTCGACCCTGGTGCTCAACCCGTTTGATTCCCCCTGGCGACCACAGGTCACGCAACCTGCGCAAGAGGACCGAAGCGAGGTACAATCTGCATCCCCCCTCGCCCTGCCACTCGATCTCAAGCAGGCGGTGGCGGAGTACGAGATTAATTTACTCAAGCAAGCGATGCAGCAATCCCAGTATAATCAGCGCAAAGCCGCTCAACTGCTGGCCTTAAGCTATCACCAGTTCCGTGGCATGCTACGCAAATATCAGCTGCTGGATGGCGATAACGATGCAGAACAAGAGTGAAGGAGCGCGGTTGATGCCGACTCCAGCAACACGCCAGCCTTCGCGCTGGCACATTTGTATCAAAACGTGCGTACAAAACCCCTATAAGAACATGGTTCAACAATGAGAATGCTCACACCCTTGCTGCTGGGTATGCTGGTGCTGGTCACCGGCTGCCAGAAGCAACCCGAGGCCTCCAAAACCGGACTCATCTATTGTGCTGAGGGATCCCCCCTCTCCTTCAATCCCCATGTTTCCAACTCCGGGGTGACACTGGATGCCAGTGCCCGTCCGCTCTACGACCGCCTGCTGGAGGTGAACCCCAACACCCTGGCGCTGGAGCCGGCGCTCGCCACCAACTGGCATGTCAGCGAGGATGGCCTCACCTATACCCTGACCCTGCGCAAGGGGGTGACGTTTCACCATACTCCCTGGTTCAAGCCCACCCGCACCTTCAATGCCGATGACGTGGTCTTTACCTATGCCCGCCAGCTGGACGAGCAGCACCCCTATCACAATGTGTCCGGCGGCGATTACCCCTACTTCTACAGCCTGGGGCAAGATCTGCTGATCAAGCGGGTGAGCAAGAAGGGGCCGCAGACGGTGGTATTCGAGCTGAACCAGCCGAACGCCTCCTTCCTCGCCACTCTGGCCAGCGACTATGCGGTGATCCTCTCCGCCGAATACGCCGAGCAGATGTTGCAGGCGGGCACGCCAGCCCTGCTGGATAGCCGCCCCATCGGCACCGGGCCGTTCAGCTTCAAGGAGTATCGCCACAACGAGTTCATTCGCTATCTGCGCCATCCCGGCTACTGGGGCGGCGATGCCAAGATTGAACAGCTGGTCTACGACATCACCCCCAAATCCGCCAAACGGCTGGCCAAGCTGCTGACCGGCGAGTGCGACGTAATGAGCACTCCTTCCGCCAGCCAGCTCTCGGTGATCAAGCAAAATCCGGCGCTGAGCCTCTCGGTCCAGTCGGGGATGAACGTCGCCTTTTTGGCCCTCAATACCCGCAAGCCGCCATTCAATAACGTCAAGGTGCGGCAGGCCATTGCCAGCGCCATCAACATCGACAACCTGTTGCAGGCGGTCTATTTCGATACCGGCCTGCCCGCCAACAGCCTGCTGCCCACCCTCTCATGGGGGTACAACCCCAGCCTGCCCGAGCGCAAACCCGACCTGAAACGGGCGCGCCAGCTGCTCAAGGAGGCTGAACTGGAGAAAGGGTTCGAGATGCAGGTGCTGGTACAGCCAGACGCCCGCCCCTACAACCCGGATGCGGTCAAGACCGCCCAGCTGATCCGCAGCGATCTGGCCAAGGTCGGGATCAAGCTCAAGATCGTGCAACGGGAGTGGCCGGTGATCGAAGGCCGTCTCACCAAGGGGCAGTACGACAGCCTGCTCTCCGGCTGGATTGCCGACAACGCCGACCCGGACAACTTCTTCCGCCAGCTGCTGAGCTGCTCGGCCGTGGAGCGCGGCAACAACTACAGCCGCTGGTGTAGCCCGGCCTTCGATCAGTTGCTGGATGATGCGGTCACCACGCCCCAGCTCTCGTTCCGGCTGCGCAACTACTACTATGCCCAGACCCTGCTCAACGAACAGTTGCCGCTGATCCCGCTGGCACACGCCTTGCGTACCCAGGTCAGCCGCAGCGACATCGAGGGGCTGACGCTGATGCCCTTTGGCGGCACCTCCTTCAACCAGGCTCACAGGGAGTAAGCATGCTTCTATACACCTTGCGCCGCATCAACCTGCTGCTTATCACTCTGCTGGCCCTGACCTTTGTCGCCTATCTGCTGGACTATCGGCTGATCGGCAATCAACTCAGCTTCTGGAGCGGCTATCCCGATTTCCTGCGCCGCATTTTTGCAGGCGACCTGGGGCTCTCCAGCGTCTCCGGGCTGCCGGTGCTGGACGAGATCCGTCACTACTTCCCGGCGACCCTGATCCTCTGTCTGGCCGCTTTCACCGTCTCGCTGCTGGTGGGGATTCCTCTCGGCACCCTGGCGGCCCTGTCACAGGGCAAGACGCTGGATCTCTCCATCATGACTGCCGGTCTTATCGGCTATGCGGTGCCGGTATTCTGGCTGGCGCTGCTGGTGGTGATGCTCTTTTCGCTGGATCTCGGCTGGTTGCCAGCGTCGGGCCAGATCAGCCTGCTCTACGACGTGCCCCCCATCACCGGCATCGCGGTGATCGATGTGCTGCTCAGCAACGAGCCCTGGCGGCAAGCGGCGCTGCACGATGCCCTGCGCCACCTCATTCTCCCGTCACTGGTGCTGGCGGTGGTGCCCACCACCGAGGTGATCCGCCATGTGCGCAGCTCCCTCATCGACGTGATGAAGCAGAACTACATCAAGGCGGCGGCGAGCAGGGGACTCTCCAAGGCGCAGATCGTCTGGCGCCATGGTCTGAAGAACGCCTTGCCGCCTGTACTGCCGCTGCTGGGTCTGCAACTGGGTAGCGTGCTCACCTCCGCCATGATCACCGAGGTGGTGTTCGAGTGGCACGGGATCGGCCGCTGGCTCATCAGCAGCATCGCCCTGCAGGATTACGCCGCCATTCGCGGCGCGACCCTGGTGGTGGCCAGTTTCGTGATCCTGACCAGCGTCAGCACCGAGTTGCTGACCACCCTTATCTATCCGGCACGGCGCAAAGAGTTGTATGCCAAACAAGATTGAACGCGCTCATGGCGTGACCAGGAGCCAGGTATCCTATGCAAGATAAATCGAACATCTATCCCGAGCTCAAGATCCTCTCGCCCCTTGAGCAGACGTGGGCCTCCTACAGCCGAAATCCGCTGGCGATGGCAGGGCTCTGGTGCTTTTTGCTGTTGCTGCTCATCACGCTGGTGGGGCCGCTGGTCGTCCCCTACGGCATCGATGAACAGCACACCGACAAGCTGCTGCTGGCCCCCTCCTGGGCGGCGACCGGCAACATCGACTACTTCCTCGGCACCGACGATCTGGGGCGCGACATGCTCTCCCGGCTGGTGGTGGGGGCGCGCCTCACTTTCGGTTATGCGCTGGTCGTGGTGGTGATCGCCATGGTGGTGGGCTCCGCCATCGGTATCCTCGGCGGCATGAGCAAGGGACTTAAATCGAGCGTGCTGCACCACCTGCTCGATACCCTGCTCTCCATCCCCTCCCTGCTGATGGCCATCATCATGGTCGCCATCATGGGGCCGGGTTTTGGCAATACCCTGATAGCCATTACCCTGGCGTTGATCCCGCCCTTTATCCGGGCCACCTACAACGCAGTACATGCCGAGATGCAGAAGGAGTACATCACCGCCAGCCGCCTCGATGGCTCGCCCCCCTTCCGGATCATGCGGCTGGCTATTTTGCCCAACATTGTCGAAACCCTGGTGGCCCAGACCACCCGCACCTTGTCGGCGGCCATTCTCGATATCTCGGCGGTCGGTTTTCTTGGCCTCGGCGCCCAATCTCCCCAACCGGAGTGGGGCACCATGCTGGCCGATTCGAGCGACCTTATCTATCTCGCCCCCTGGACCGTCACCCTGCCCGGCATCGCCATCCTGTTCAGCGTGCTGGTGACCAATTTAGTTGGTGAAGGTATTCGCGAAGCACTCAAAGAGGGGAATGACTGATGCCGCTGCTCGACATTCGCAATCTCACCATCGAGATCGACACACCGCAGGGCAAGGTCAAGGCGGTGGACAAGGTGAGCCTGACCCTGACCGAGGGGGAGATCCGCGGTCTGGTGGGTGAATCCGGCTCAGGTAAAAGTCTGATCGCCAAAGTGATCGTCGGCATCGAGAAAGACAACTGGACGGTACGTGCCGACCGGATGCGCTTCAACGACATGGATCTGCTGACCATGGCCCCCAAGGAGCGCCGGCGCATCATGGGCCGCGAGATCGCCATGATCTTCCAGGACCCCATCAGCTGTCTCGACCCCTCCGAGGAGATCGGCACCCAGCTGGAAGAGGCGATCCCGACCGATTCGTTCGAGGGACAATTCTGGCAGCGCTTCCAGTGGCGCAAGAAGAAGGCCATCGCCCTGCTGCACCGGGTAGGCGTCAAGGATCACCGCAAGGTGATGCGCGCCTATCCCCACGAGCTGTCGGATGGCATGTGCCAGAAGGTGATGATCGCCATGGCCATTGCCAACCAGCCGCGTCTGCTGGTAGCCGACGAGCCCACCAGCGCCATGGAGTCCACCACCCACTCCCAGATCCTGCGACTGCTGGACAAGATGAACAAGCTGGGTAATACCACCATCCTGATCATCAGCAACGACATCGCCGCCATAGCCAACCTGACCGACACCATCAACGTGATGTACTGCGGCCAGATGGTGGAAGTGGGCACCCGGGAGCAGATCCTCGAGACCCCGCACCACCCCTATACCGATGCACTGCTCAAATCGATCCCCGACTTTGACAAGCTGGTGCGCCACAAGTCGCGCCTCGAGACCCTGCCCGGCGTCATCCCGCCGCTGCAACACCTGCCCATCGGTTGCCGTCTGGGGCCGCGCTGCCCCTACGCCCAGAAGCAGTGCGTGCAGACTCCGTTGATGAACAAGATCAAGGGCCATCAGTTCAGCTGCCACTTCCCGCTGAACATGGAGGAGCCAAAAAAATGATGACCGTTAATGCCCCCATGAAGGAGCCCCGCTTGTGATCGAGCCGTCCCTGTTGCAGGTCAGAGGCCTTAGCAAAACCTACCAGAACCGCACCGGTCTATTCCGTCGTCAGGCGGTGGAGGCGATCAAGCCCCTCTCGTTCGATCTCGAAGTGGGTCAGACCCTCGCCATCGTCGGCGAAGCTGGCTCCGGCAAGAGTACCCTCGCCCGCATTCTGGCCGGGATGATCGAACCCACCAGCGGCGACATCGCCATCGACGGCCAGCTGATGGTGCATGGCGATTACCAGACTCGCTGCAAACTGCTGCGGATGATTTTTCAAGATCCCAACACCTCGCTGAACCGCAAGATCCGGGTCGGCCAGATCCTGGAAACCCCGCTGCGCCTCAATACCGAGATGACCGAGGAGGAGCGCCGCGAGAAGGTGGTGCAGACCCTGCGTATGGTGGGGATGCTGCCGGACCACGCCCTGTTCTATCCGCAGATGCTCTCCTCCGGTCAGCAGCAGCGGGTGGCGCTGGCGCGGGCACTGATCCTCAACCCCAAGATCGTGGTGGCCGATGAGGCGCTCTCCACCCTGGATATCTCGGTACGCTCCCAGATCATCAACCTGCTGCTGGAGATGCAGGAGACCATGGGACTGAGTTATGTGCTGGTAGCCAACGACCTGGGTATCGTCAGCCATATCAGCGACGAGGTGCTGGTAATGCACGAAGGTCGGGTGGTGGAGCGCGGCAAGACTCTCAAGGTGTTTGCCGATCCCCAGCATGAGGTGACTCGCCGTCTCATCCAGAACTACAACAACGAATACCGCAAATAGAGAGGCGCTGGCCACCTCCCTCACCGCTGTGTTTCGCCGAGCTCACACGGCGGGATCAAAAAAGCCCACTGCATGCAGTGGGCTTTCTGTTACCGGCGTTGCTGCTTAGGCTTGCAGCAGCAGACGGTTGATGCGGGAGACGAAGCTCGCCGGATCATTCAGCCCGCCCTGCTCGGCCAGCTGGGCCTGTTCGTGCAGCAGGGTGACCCACTCGCCAAACAGCGCCTCGTCTTCGATGGTGTCGAGTTTCTTCACCAGCGCATGGTCAGGGTTGAGCTCCAGAATGTACTTCTGCTCCGGTACCGGCTGGCCGGCCGCACGCATCAGCTTGATCATCTGGGTGCTCATACCGTAAGCGTCGGTGACGATACAGGAGGGGGAGTCGGTCAGACGGTGAGTGACACGCACCTCTTTCACTGCATCGCCCAGGCTCTTCTTGACCCGCTCAACCAGACCAGCGTTGGCCTTTTCGGCCTCTTCCTGGGCCTGCTTGGAGGCTTCATCTTCCAGATCGCCGAGATCCAGTTCGCCACGGGTGACGGAGATAAGCTGCTTGCCGTCGAACTCGGTCAGGTGGCTCATCAGCCACTCGTCCACGCGCTCCCACATCAGCAGCACTTCGACACCCTTCTTGCGGAAGATCTCGAGGTGCGGGCTGTTCTTGGCAGCGGCATAGGAGTCAGCAGTGATGTAGTAGATCTTCTGCTGGCCTTCCTTCATGCGACCAACGTAATCCTCGAGAGAGACGGTCTGGGCTTCGCCCTCGCCAGCGGTGCTGGCAAAACGCAGGAGCTTGGCGATCTCTTCGCGGTTGGCGTAATCCTCGGCCGGGCCCTCTTTGAGCACGTTACCGAACTCTTTCCAGAACTTGGCGTACTTCTCGGCATCGTCTTTTGCCAGCTTGGAGAGCATGGTCAGCACGCGCTTTGAGCAAGCCTTGCGCAGAGAGGCAGTCACCTTGTTGTCCTGCAGGATCTCGCGGCTGACGTTGAGCGGCAGATCGTTGGAGTCCAGCACCCCTTTGACGAAGCGCAGGTAGGTCGGCATAAACTGCTCGGCGTCATCCATGATGAAGACGCGCTGTACGTAGAGCTTCAGACCGTGCTTCTGCTCGCGGTTGTAGAGGTCGAACGGTGCGCGGGCCGGTACGTAGAGCAGGCTGGTGTACTCCTGCGCCCCTTCCACCCGGTTGTGACCCCACAGCAGCGGATCTTCAAAGTCGTGGGCGACGTGCTTGTAGAACTCCTGATACTCCTCGTCCTTGATATCTTTCGGGTTGCGGGTCCACAGTGCCGTGGCGCGGTTGACCTGCTCCCACTCGCCCGGGGTGCCGACGATGGTCTCACCATCCTCTTCGCGATCCGGGGTGCCCTCTTTGAACATCTCCACCGGCACGCTGATGTGATCGGAATACTTGCCCACCACGGAGCGCAGGCGCCAGTCGTCGAGGAACTCGTCCTCTTCGGCACGCAGGTGCAGGATGACGTCGGTACCGCGACCCTCTTTGGTTACGTCAGCGACGGTGAAGGAGCCTTCCCCTTCAGATTCCCACTGTACGCCCTGCTCCGGAGCAGTACCGGCGGCGCGGGAGACCACGGTCACCTTGTCGGCCACGATAAAGGCGGAGTAGAAGCCGACCCCGAACTGACCGATCAGCTGGGAGTCACGTCCCTGATCGCCGGAGAGGTTTTTGAAGAATTCTGCGGTGCCGGACTTGGCGATGGTACCCAGGTGCTCAATCACCTGATCGCGGGTCATACCGATCCCGTTATCGGAGATGGTCAGGGTACGCTTCTCTTTGTCCACCACCAGACGCACACGCAACTGGCCGTCGTTTTCGAACAAAGAGGCATCGGAAAGCGCCTTGAAGCGCAGCTTGTCCGCCGCATCGGAGGCGTTGGAGATCAGCTCGCGCAGGAATACTTCTTTGTTGGAGTAGAGGCTGTGAGCCATCAGGCTCAGCAGTTGTTTGACTTCAGTCTGAAAGCCGTGGGTTTCGGCATGAACACTTTGGGTCATGGACCAATCCTCAGAAACATCGGGTTGAACATATGCCCAACCTAGATGGGGACAGGGATCCAAATATCAAGGGGGCGAATGTGCAATCCTGCTCATTCGCCCCCTGTTGGCGTGTGACCGCCGATTTTATGTTCAGTTTTTCGCGACTTGCCTGCCGCCACCCTCCCCTTACTTGAGGCGCTGGCGCCCCATCAGGGAGTGGGAGAGCGTGGTGCCATCCACCAGCTCCAGCTCGCCGCCCACCGGCACCCCGTGGGCGATGCGGCTCACCTCTACCCCGGCAGCACGGGCCATATCAGCGATATACCAGGCGGTGGCATCCCCCTCGATGGTAGGATTGGTGGCGAGGATCAGTTCGCTGATCGCCTCATCTTTCAAGCGGCGCTCCAGAATATCGAGCCCCAGCTCCTCCGGGCCGATACCATCGAGTGGCGACAGATGGCCCATCAGCACGAAGTAACGACCGGAAAACTGGCCTGTCTGCTCGATGGCGGCCACGTCCGCCGGGCTCTCCACCACGCAGAGCAGGCCATTCTCTTCCCGCTTGGGATTGGCGCAGATATCGCAGCGATCGTTCTCAGTAAAGGTGCGGCAGTGGCTGCAGTGACCGATCTCGGTCAGGGCGCGGGAGAGCAACTGGGCCAGACGCAAACCGCCGCTGCGCTCACGCTCGAGCAGGGTAAAGGCCATCCGCTGGGCAGACTTGGGCCCCACCCCAGGCAATACCTGCAGGGCTTTCATCATCTCATCGAGCAGGGGACTGAACTTCATAACACTCCTTACACAGGCCTGCCCCTCGCCACCACCAGGGCCACGACGGGTCAGCAAAACAGGATAACGCCATTGGCGCAGGACTATACCCGAGCCCGCCGCCCATCGCCATCGGCTTGCCCACAGCGCTCGCAAAAACACGGATAGCAAAAAGCCCTGATGTTTCCATCAGGGCTTTGCAATGTGGCGGTGAGGGAGACCGCCTGAATCAAATCCAAACAAAGCCAACCAACTCCACAATCTCCATTTTAAATCATGGTGTTATATTAATGGTCGTCCAACAATGTCCAATTTGAAGTGACCCAATACCGCACTAAATGGCACAATAGATGGCATAGTCCGTGGCATGCCACAGTCTCAAGGAACTTTCCCTATGGCGCTTCTTACCGATACCAAAGCACGTAACCTCAAGCCGGGTGACAAAGCAATTGCACATGGTGGCGTAACAGGCCTTGCACTTCATCCGTCAACGGCTAAAGGCCGTGGCAACTGGGTGCTTCGTTATGTAAGCCCAGTGACCGGAAAACGCAGAAATGCGGGGCTTGGCTCTTACCCCGAGATATCCATAGCCGATGCCACCAAGCAAGGACAGAAGATGCGAGAGCAACTCGCCAATGGTCTTGATCCACTCGAACTCAAACGTGCTGAAGAGAGCAAACCCTCTATCCCGACTTTCGAGGCTGCTGCTCGGGAAGTTCATTCCAAACTGCTACCTGGATGGAAAAACCCCAAACACGGCAAACAGTGGATCTCGACGCTCGAGCAGTATGCATTCCCCATGATTGGCCAGTACTCAATCTCTGCCATCACTCCTGCACAGATAGCCGAAGTCTTAATGCCGATCTGGTTGGAGATCCCTGAAACTGCCAGCCGTGTGAGACAACGGCTGCATGCAGTCATGGCTTGGGCCTGGGCGCATGGTCACTGCCAAGCAAACCCGGTCGATGTGGTAAATCACTTACTCCCACTACAACCCAGTAAAGCCGTTCGTACCGAACATCAACCTGCCATGCCCTGGCGTGACATTCCAACCTTTGTTCAGCAGCATCTGAGGACAACACAACGTTACGATGTAACTCGCTTAATGCTGGAGTTCTTGATCCTGACGGCTTGCCGCTCAGGTGAAGTTCGAGCAATGAAATGGTCAGAGGTAGATCTGGAAGCAAAGATCTGGACCTTGCCAGCGGAACGAATGAAGGCCAAACAAATGCATCGCGTCCCGTTATCTCTTCGAGCCGTCGAGATCTTGATGGGGTTGCAGGGGTTGCATGATGAATTGGTCTTCCCTTCTCCACGCGATCAAGTCCCCCTATCAGATATGGTACTAACGACATTTTTGCGACGGGTAAAAGCGTCAAGCTCGACTCCTGGCCGTCTGGCAACGGCACATGGTTTTCGTTCCAGCTTTCGCGACTGGTGCAGTGAGCAGGGCTATGCGCGGGATCTCGCTGAACGAGCGTTAGCCCATACAGTGCAGAACAAGGTCGAAGCTGCGTACCACCGTACTGACTTGCTGGATCAGCGACGTCCGATGATGGATGCTTGGGCAGGGTTTGTATCCGGATTTAGTTGACTACTACAAACAACTCAGTATCAAAGCAAAAAAGCGACGAATGCATTTGCGGCATCTGTAGTATCACTGCCATGCTTCTGATGTTGACTAGTTCGGTCCCACTGATTGCTACTTGAGTCGAAGTAGATGCGGTAAGTTTTAGTCACATTTACAAAATTCAATTATTAGGAATGTCAATATGTTGTGAGGGTTTATTATGGATGGATGGTTTGGCAGGATGCTGCTCTTATCTAGTTGTCTCGTTTCAGGGATGGCGTGGGCAGATGATGCTTTCCTCAAGATTAAGGGGGATGGCTGTTGCAATGGTAAAGGGGAGGTTGTGCTATCCCGTGCCGATTTTGAGGCTTTGCCTCAGACAAAAGTCACGACCCGCACCCCTTGGACCAAGGGTGAACACACCTATAGTGGGGTGTTGCTGCGAGATCTGATCAAGATCTACGACCTTAAGAATACAGAGGTCAAGGCTGTAGCTGTCAATGACTATTGGGCTGCGGTACCGCTGGAGGATGGGAGTAAATACTCAGTCCTGTTGGCTGATAAGCAGGATAGCAAGGAGCTGACCCTGCGTAACAAGGGCCCGCTATGGATCATCTACCCCCTAACTGAGCACCCTGAGCTAGACAAAGAACTCTATCACAGTCGAATGGTGTGGCAGTTGACTGCGATCGAGAGCAAATAAGATGCTGCGCGGCAAGTTTCTGATCATGATCCTGATGGTGATGACCTTTTTGGGGGTCGCCATCTGGTCGGTCTGGAACTATGACCGCGCTTTTAATGCAGTTACACGCTATACACAGCTCTCAGCTTGGGCGCTGGCTCAGTTGGAGCTTGAGATCCATGGGTTTAAAGAGGCTCTTGCTTTATATCGTACAGGTTCGGTTAGCCAGGCAGAGTTGAACAAGCGTTTTGATATTGCATGGAATAGACTCGATGTATTCCTGAACGGTGAGGAGGCAAAGTCTGTAAGAACCCGTTTTGGTGCTGAACAGGCGGCAAGAAAGATCATGCACCACTTCGTGAAGTATGAAGGAGATGTAGTCAATGGAGACAGATATTCAGAAAATTTGGCCAATTTCTCTCAGGACCTGAACCGTGATTTAGCGGCTATTCGAGATGTCATGGTGAAGAATTTCACTGGTCCTTCTGCCATTGCCCAGCGTGATCTGCTTAATTCTTCACGCACCCAGAACTTCTTCATTCTGGGTTTCTTGACGTTAGCGACCGTGCTTATGCTGATTATGTTGTTTCGTGAGGTGCGCCAACAACAATTTTTGGCTTGGAATGATATCCTGACAGGATTACCAAACCGGGCTGCTCTTATAAAACACCTCAAGATGCTGACAGTACATCGGCTGCGAAGCAGAAGTATTACAGTCTGTCTGGTAGATCTAGGCCATTTCAGGGAGGTTAACGACAGTCTGGGGTACGAGGTTGGTGATGCATTACTAATGCAGCTTGCTGAGCGGATCCGCGCTGTGTCCGCTGACGGTATCTTTGCCGCCCGAACAGGTAGCGACGAGTTTGCGATCATTATTTCAGGCGTTATGCCTACCTATATGCGCTTTCCATTTCTGGAACAACTTCGTCATGAATTGTCTGGTCGAGCTATGAACGCAGATCCGGCCCATCGGGTTCGTGTATTTATGGGGATAAGTCAGTACGTGCAGCCTGTTCACACGCCGGAGGAGATGTTGTTGTTTGCTGATATCGCCCTCGATAGCGCCAAGCGTCAGAGACTAAATCGCTATGTAATATTCTCCAGCAGTATGCATCATCACTACATACGTAACCGCCGCTTATCAGCCGAGCTGAGCGAACTGATCCGGCACACCGATAATTTGCAGTTAAGTCTCTACTATCAACCTATTGTCCGTGGTCAAAGTTCTGTGAGACTGGGAGCTGAGGTGCTGATCCGCTGGAATCACCCTGAGTACGGCTTTATTCCACCTCTTGATATCATCTCGTTGGCAGAAGATAACGGTCTGGGGGAAACTCTCGGATTATGGATTATACGGCGCTTAACACATGATCTCGCCTCTTTTCCTAGCGATTTGATTGAGCCACTTGAGATCTCCGTTAACCTTTCCAGCTCCATGTTTCATATGGGGTTGTCAGCAAACTTGGAAGAGCTCCTGAGAGGAGCTCCGCTGACCCTAGAACAATTAATTGTCGAGCTGACCGAAACTATTGCTCTGGATGATCTCGATATGAGTAAACAGATCATCAACTCCCTGCATCAGCTCGGTGTGAGGGTCGCACTCGATGATTTTGGGACTGGTTGGTCATCGTTTGCATACTTGCGGGAACTCCATTTCGACAAGCTAAAAATCGATCGCTCATTTATCACCGCGATTGACAGCGATACTCGCCAAGCCTTGTTCGTCGAGGCAATCACCAACTTATCTCATCAGCTCAGCGTGCGTGTGGTTGCTGAAGGAGTAGAGGACAGCGATGAGCTCAAAGCTGTGCTGAGCATCGGGGTGGACGAAATTCAGGGTTATTTCTATTCGAAACCCTTGCCATTACAGGACTTTTTACTGTTCTGTCATCGCTACTTTATTAACCGTACAGTTATGGAGGTTGTTTAATTGCGCTACAAGAGCACACAGTGACCAGATTTCTTATGCAGTTCAGCATCAACATTACAACTATGATGAACATTTACTTCATGTACTACACTAAAATACAGAGTCTCAGAATTTTTAGTAGTGGGTTGTTTTTCGGCGAAAGGAGAATAGTATGTGGGGCTTTTCAGGGCAAAAAAAAATAGTTCACACTAATGCTGAATCAGCACTAGTCAATGCTTTTGACTTTGAAACTGCAATTAAGAACAATGTGCCATTTATAAGCTTTACCCCTGAAGGTATTGTTGTTGATGTGAATGAGCATTTTTTAATGTTATTTGGTTATAAGCGTGCAGAGGTAGTTGGGCAGCATCATAGAACAATGTGTTTTGCTGAAGACACCACCACGAAAGACTATGAAAAGTTATGGCGTGACCTTCGTGATGGTATATCAAGAAGGGGGCGATTCATCCGTCAGGCTAAGTCTGGAAAAGCTGTCTGGTTAGAAGCGACATACTTACCTGTAATCCATGAAAACAAAGTTCTTGGAATAAATAAGATTGCATTTGATGTCACTGAGCAACAGGTCGAATTAGAGAGGACTCAAGCATTATTAAATGCTCTTGACAAATCCTTGGCTGTAATTGATTTCACGCCAGATGGGACTGTCATTACAGCTAATAAGAACTTTCTTCAATGCCTTGACTATAGACTGGATGATATTGTTGGTAAGCATCATAGAATGTTTTGCTCGGCTGAATTTTATGAAGAAAATCCAGATTTTTGGAAGCATCTTAGTTCTGGTGACATTCAATCTGGGTTATTTATGAGACGTGATAGTAGAGGTAATGATATATGGCTAGAAGCGACATACAACCCAATACTTAATCATGATGGGAAAGTTGTTAGAATTATAAAGTTAGCCAGTGATATAACTGATAGAGTGAAAAGGTCCATTACTGTACGTGAAGCAGCGCAGCAAGCTTGTAACATCGCAAGTACGACAGTTACGAGTGCTGTAAAAGGTGCTGATGTTATTAAGAACGTATTGGAAACATCACTGCAAATTAGTAGTTCTGTAAATGATGTAAGTCACGAAATTGAACGTCTGAATAATCAATCTAAAAGCATTGAATCAATTATTTCAACAATAAGTGGAATTGCAGACCAGACAAATCTACTTGCTCTTAATGCGGCAATAGAGGCAGCAAGAGCAGGTGATCAAGGAAGGGGATTTGCAGTTGTTGCTGATGAGGTTCGGCAGTTGGCGGCTAGAACATCTCTGTCAACCAATGAAATAATTAATGTAATTAAATTAAACTCAGAAATCACGACAAGAATAACAAAAACAGTGTCAGTAGTTTCAAATAACGTAATAATAGGAAAACAACAGGTTGATATAATCAGTGATGTAATACAGGAAATAATTGAAGATGCAAACAGTGTCTCAGATACCATAAAAGACCTTTCTAATTAGTAAGTACATACTGTACAGATCTAGTTATCACCTGGCACCGGCCTCAAACCGGTGTCTCATGCTGAACCTTATCAATTACGCCAAGAGGGACACATGGTCTTAAGTCAAGTGCTTGCTCGCACCTTACCTAGGCTCACTGTTTACGACAAAAATTCCACGATCCCACAGTAATCCATCCGAGCCCCTAAATGACTGATCATAATAATGCTACACCTTCGCTGTTCCATAGCCATTCCCGGGAGAAAGGAGACACAGTATCCATTGGATGACATCACCATCTTTAGGTGTAAGGGCATATAAAAGTCACGTAATATCAGATCAAAAAATTCCTATGTAAAATCTATTCTTTTCAACACCATGATTAATATCATAAGAAAATTACCTCTGAACCTTTCAAGATCTCATATCATTGTCCACTCCTCCATCCTGTGCTAAAAATGTTACATACAACTGCGCTTAAGCTGGAAACGTAAATGAATGTTAGAGAGCAACTCGAATCAATCAAACCGGAGAAAGATCGTTACACCCCGACTATACCCTGCGGGATTGAATGGCGAAAACAACGTCGCTACAACCTGATGGGAGGGGGTTACACAGCTCTATGCAGCAGAACCAATCTTTTTATGGATTTTTTCAATCCCGTACCCTACGTGGTTATTCGCCATATTGGATTGGAAGGGATTGGCGTTTTAAGCCATAAAAAATTAAAAGTTGGCGCTGACTACAATATTGCTCTGCCCTCATATGGTTCAATAATAGGTCAAGTCGTTTATAGCTTGCCAAACAACTTATTACCTAAGCTTTATCGAAGTGGCATACGTTGGCATCATCTCCCCTCTTCAACACAACTAATACAATGGAAACCATATATCCTGTCACAAGATACCATGGATTTTGAACGTGACTATCAATTAGTGATAGGGATGGAACTAAATAACTGATCCTACTAGTGCTACACCTTCGCTGTGCCAGCGCAAGTCGCGCATGGCGGCGAGCATCGTGGCATTTCGCTCTCCTGCGACAATGGCACGGATGATCCGCATACCGGTGGCGCCGGTGATGTCACTCACCACATGCTGCAATTGCAGGTTCATGTGAGTTAGCGCCTTCTGCATGTGCTGGATATGGGCCGCAGCGTAATCGAGGTGACGTTCACGTAGCCGCAGATAACTGCGCAGCGCGGCGATCTCCCGCTCAGGATGGAAGCTGGCGCGCAGTAGACCGCAAGCATGCAGGCGCTGGATCCATTGCACATCGTTGACATCGGTTTTTCGCCCTAGTACGGCCCGGGCATCCCGGGCGTTAGCCAAGATGACCTGTAAGCCATGGGTCTCCAATCTCGTACACGGGTATCCAATACACGCCCGTTGACTCCATTGCCACGGTGGTGATACCAAGCTCGACCAACCAAGCAGCCATACGCTCTAGGTCTGCCGTGAAAGCCTGAAAGTTTTTCACTGGTTCTTCGGCGAGCGCGGTGGGCACCGCAACCACATGGAACCGCGAACCGATATCGATGCCCGCGGCGCGGGCATCGATGATCGGCAAACCGTGTTCTGTGTTGTGCTTTTTCATGAATACCCCTCCATCACAAATAGTGCCGGATGGGGACTCGGATTCGATCACATTCCTAAACGGGGTCACCAAGTGCCACCACTCACGGGTCCGCAGCTTCCCCTGGATCAGGTGTTTTGACGGGGACTCAGCCTCCAAAAAACAAACGACCACTGTCTGGTGAGATCAGTGTAGTGGACGTGTTTCTAATTCCATGGACCACGGAGTGCTGGGGAGGCGGTTTTTTAGAATATCCTTTTCACGTTCGAGCCGGTTGATGCGGGCTTCCGGCTCCTGGATTTTCTGCTGCTCCGGAGTCAGAGCTTTACTGATTGGGGTTGTACCACAGCGTTCGGATTGCAGTCGCCGAATCCAGCGGCGCAGTACGATTTCACCGACATCCAGTGAACGGCTGGCTTCAGGGACAGAATATCCCTGGCCGAGCACCAGGGATGTGGCTTCGAGTTTGAACTCGGCAGTAAATGAGCGACGTAATCTTGTCATTGAACACCTCAGGTCATGGTGGCGACTGTACCACCTAAAATGGTGTCTGGGATGATTAGACCACTACAATCCCCCCTTATCCTATGTAGACTGGGATCGGTATATTCATCTCTTTCTCTAACTCTTTTAGCTTACGTAATAAATGGTCACTCATTACGTTGCCTGCCGTCAGCATCAAGTTACCATTAGGTAGATAGATATTACGTTTGATAACCATTCCCGGACACACTTCGCTCAAATTTACACACAATTCCACCCCCTCTTCAATTCGAGTCACCGCACTCACCATCGTAATAAAGGCTTCCACGACTTTAGGATCATAATACACTTTTGACTGCTGACGCAGATAACCTTGAGCACTTTTGGTATGCATACGTATTGTGTTATTCGAACAAGCGATTAAGAAGTCATAATCTTTGACGACTTTTATGATCCGAGCGCCAATAGGTATTTCATCACCACGTAAATGATCTGGCTTCCCTGTACCATCATACAACTCATCTTGGTGACGGATAATTTCCACCAACGGTTCAAAGTGTTTAATTCTACCCACAATTTCTGCGCCCAGAATGGGATTCACGTTTGGTGAAATTGGGCTATCCACATTATTATGTTCCTTAACGACTGTCCAGTCATTACTGGTTTCAGCAATCAGTCCAATTTGATGCATAAGCCCGCATAAATATACATGACTAGCAACCGCTTCGGGTAATTTCAACTTGAGCGCTACCAATTTTGCTTGATTAGCTATCCGCTCTGCATGATCCGCAGGGAAACCAGTACGATGCTGGATAATCGCGGTAACCATAGCCAAAATATCTTTAAACGTTTTATTTCGTGAAGCCAGCGAGACTTCTAACCGTTTATTGCTCTCTTGTAAGGCAACGGTTCGCGCTTGAACTTTAGTCTCCAACTCTTGATTAAAGTGCGAAAGCTTCACGTTGTTCTCAGCTAATGCTTGATTGGCAATTTCCAGTTCTTTATTGCGCTCTTCCAGTTCAAGAGTCAGGCGCTCTTTATCCTGACTTAAGCGGTAAAACTCGGCAGCTTTCCCCACAATCAGCTTGAGGTTTTCGTTGTCCCAAGGTTTGCTGATGTAAGTATGGATCCCTCCCGCGTTAACAGCACGCACTGTCGATGGAATATCAGCATATCCTGTGAGTAACAAACGCATTGTATCCGGCTGCATTTCGCGCGCTTTAGCCAGAAAATCCGCTCCATCCATATCTGGCATACGCATGTCCGAGATGATGATGTGTATTGGATTTTCCAACAGATATCCCAACGCATCGGCACCGTTATCGAAGGAAACTACGTTGTAGTCCATCCGCAACACGCGGTTAAGCGCTTTCAAAATATCGTTTTCATCATCAAGTAACAGGACGTTCAACTTCTCATCGTGGATGTTATCCATTTGCATAGGGCTCCCCTATTTTTTATGGAGATAGTTCAGGATTTAGTTGTGGCGAAATGGCCGGACTGACTGAATAACCTTGCACCATGTCACATTCCATCTTTTGTAAAATTTGACATTGCTGATTTGAGTAGGCCCATACCGAAATAACCTCTATAGACAAGAACTTAAAGCTAAAAATCATCGATTGTAATATGACCGTGCTCGATTCCGCCTGGCCAGAATTTCTAATGTATTGCCCATCAATCTTTACCACATCAAACAGAATTTCACCCAAATACTCATAATCACAATATACTGTACCAAAATAATCTAATGCGCAGCGTTTCTCTAATAATTTTAGCGTATAAAACTTATATTTAGCGGCAATAATATCGCGTTCCATGTTCTCAATAGAGTGTCGACGCATGGCATGTGGCACTTGCTTCTCCTCAGCTACGTACAGTATTCCCACTAGAATAATTACCACTATTGTGATGTCTTGTGATACCGTATATTCAGTGGTTGAAAAAGTAAAAGCGTCTTGCACTATGACTTCGGTTAACGTATTGAGAAAATGGTGATCTTCTAAGATCGAAAAAAAGTGGTTGGGAATTGGCAATCCATTCGTATCAGCTTGCCAAGAGAGGATAAGCAACATGATGTGCGGATAGCGGCTATTAATCTCTATCACCGAATAGGCGCAATTCATGCCCAGCATCCGATAATAGAAAATCAACATATGCACTGGATGTTTTTTTAAAAGCTCTAACGCTTCTTGCGCACAGGCGCCAGTCGGCAGATGAGGGAAATAAGGGCACAGCTCGCGCTTTGATGCATTCAACACCGCCGGCTTATCATCCACCAGGAGAATGTCAAGGTTGCTTTGCATCAGAAGACTCCTTATGCACGCACCGCTTGTGGCAGTGTCACAGAGACTCGCGTTCCGACCCCTTCTGTCGAACAAAGCTTTATTTTACCATGATGTTCTTCGATGATTTCACGTGCTACAGATAACCCCAAGCCAGCACCTTCACCAACTTTTTTAGTCGTAAAAAAGGGATCGAAAACTTTTTCAATGTGCTCCGCACTGATTCCTTTTCCATTGTCTTCAATCAGCACTTGCACACGTGGAATTCCCTCTCCCGGCCAATGCACCTCAGATAGCTCTAGACACACTACTCCCTCTTGGGTTGCAGTGACTGATTGCACAGCATTAATAATTAAGTTGATAAACACTTGTTGCAGCTTGTTGTAAGTACCACGAATGTAATAAGGTTTTTCTGGTGCGGGATACACAAACTTAGCTCGGTATTTCAAATCACCAATAATCAAAGCAAGTGCCGAACTCAGCACATCACGCATATCAATTTCAGCCATACTTTCATGAGTATGTGAGTACACATTGAGGCTCGAAACGATGTTTTTTATCCGCGATAGTCCTTCTAAGCTCTCCATCAAAATAGCTTCACTATCGTAGATCATCTCATGAAGCCTTAGGTCGTCTATTGGTTGAATTTGCGGATGTTTACTTATCTGAGAGATATATTCATTCAGGATACTGAAGTTACTCATCACAAATCCAAGCGGGTTATTGATTTCATGGGCGACGCCAGCTGCTAACTTACCTAAAGATGCCAATTTTTCTTCTTGCTGAACTTGATGCTTATCGATAACGGTTTTACGAAATTGCAGCATGGAGTAAAGTGCACTTTTGGTGACATCAAATAGCGCATATAACTCATCGCGCTGTGGATGATTAAAACCATCCAACGTCGGCTGCATAATAAGCAGTAGATAATGGTTCTTGGCTGTGTGAAACTTCGCGGCTAACGCGCTCTGACACTCAGGAAAACAGTCTGCGTAATGTTCTTGCCACACCCTTTCCTCTTGAACATTCGGCAGGAAGTACCACTCACCTTCAATAAATTGAGGTAATGCTGTTTTGAAGCGAGTATTATCTATCAAGCCACTGGTTTGAATAATACGCAAGTGCTCGTTGGCTTGACGTTCAAGTAGCGCAATCTGACACCCGGGCACTAAATCACTGATGGTGGTCATTAAACTATCGAACTTCCGCTTGGGCTTTACATTGGAAAACAGTACCTTTATAAAGGCCAACAGAGCAAAAGGGATATGACGTCCATTCGCTTGTTCTCGCATAGCAGTGACTGAAGTGCATAGCTTTTCTACCATAATGCCCCCGTTTACATCGCTTTGGCATAGGTATTGTCTACCGCTTCTACACTTGGATTCACCGGTAAACGAATAGTGAATTCGCTCCCCTTACCGACTTCGCTGGTGACGCTGATCGTACCATTGTGCTTATTGATAATGCCGTAAGAGACAGATAAACCTA
Source organism: Aeromonas sp. R5-4 (assembly GCF_040908215.1). Taxonomy (NCBI): domain Bacteria; kingdom Pseudomonadati; phylum Pseudomonadota; class Gammaproteobacteria; order Aeromonadales; family Aeromonadaceae; genus Aeromonas; species Aeromonas sp. R5-4. Next base: position 142,442 of record NZ_JBFODG010000010.1, read on the forward strand.
ATCCTGTTCCCGAACCAACAGGTTTCGTTGTAAAGAAGGGTTCAAAAATTCGTTCATGAATATCCTCAGGAATACCACATCCAGTGTCTCTAATATGTATTTCAACAAAGTTGTCCTCCGCAGACTGTAAGGTAATGGAGATTACCCCTTCACCTTTGATGGCATGACTGGCATTTACTAAAATATTGAGTAACACCTGATTGATCTGCATCGGTTGGCAAAAAACATCAGGTACATTGGCAGCGTAATGCTTCTCCAACGTAATGTTGTACTTGATCTCGTTGTTGATGATTTTCAATGTCGATTCGATACAGTTCTCTAGATTGGCGTAACTCCATTCTGAACGGTCAACGTGCGAGAACTCTTTGAGATTTTTAACAATCGACATCACGCGTGAAGAGCCTTCTAAAGATTCGGTTATCAACTCAGCAGTGTCTTCCAAAATAAACTCCACTTGTCCTTGTTTAAGGATCTTCTGACAAGCTTCATTAAGCGCCGTGTCTTTACTCTGGCCAATCGTCTGGGTAATGCCATTCAGAACTTTCTCTAAGAGATTAAAGTAGTCTCTTAACGTTTGCAGGTTCGAGGTAATAAAGCCTACTGGATTGTTAATTTCATGAGCGATCCCCGCAGAAAGCTGACCAATAGAGGCCATTTTCTCCGATTGGATTAACTGCCCTTGTGTATCTTCCAGTTTATTGATTAAAACTTTCTGGGATTGATGCTCTTCTTCAAGCTTTTGCGATACTCGTTTGAGCTCCTGTTGCTGGCTCGCTTGAATAGTGACGTCATAGACACAAAGGCAAACATGCTCTATTGCCCCATCTTCACTATGGAGCGGGATAACTTCGAGGTTTTGATACATCTGCTCTTCTTCGCCCGATACTGGGCGAGAGCTTTTGAAAGGCAAAAGATGGGGTTTCTGCTCCCAACTACTGAAACTGGAAGATTCAATCACCAGCGCCGTATCAATTTTTCGCTTTAAATAATCGGCAGATTCAGGAAATAGCGATAGAATGTTCTTCCCTTGCATCGCTTCACCGTCAAAAATGACACGTGATTCAAAATACTCATTTACTTTGACGATCACATAATCATTACGCACGATACAGAGCGCAAAAGAGAGCTGGTCCAATAGTTCAGATAGCAATAGACGACTCTTTCCCATATTCATATCCTTACATCAAGAGTTCGTCGAGATGAGAAAATACCTTATCTAACTCTTTATCTGCAAAACAAATTATGGTTTTGGCAGTAAAAGAAGCCGTCTCAACGAGAAAATTGATCTCCATAATCAAGGATAAACGCCATTGCAAAATTGGTAAAGGTTGATGAGTTGGATCAAAAATCACTGGCGGTTGAATTTTTGTTTTCAATTCAATCTGTTGACATAAACCTTTTAAACTCGCTCCAGAAAGGATATTGGAGATATCCAAAATACTCTCTTCAATACTGACTAACCCATCCGCCATGCCTTTCGAATGGTTAAGATCATTAACAACTTGCTCACAACCGCAGCGGCTCATTAAGGTGATCAGTTCACCATCCATTCCACCGTAGAAAGATTGTCTGGTGTAATAATAATCGGCGGCATAGGACTGTAGTGCACGCATATCCTCCTCAATCGCAACCCTAATGTTGGGCACAGAGATAGTGACATGTAAATTAAGCAAGGTCGCAAGCTTACTGGCGGCTCGACCCATTGAGATGTTCATGAATTCCTGCAATGCGTCTTTATGATCTTCGGAAAGTACTATGCTCATAGCAACCCTGCCTCATGAAGTGTCTGTTCCAGTTGAGCTGGATCGAGTGGTTTTTGCAAAAAGTTCAGCGCACCCAACTCTTTAACTCGTTGTTGAACTAATGGCTGAATATCTGCACTAATCACGATAACTAAGCATCTCGCATCAATTCGGTGAAAATGTTCCAAAACTTGTATCCCATCCATTTCCGGCATGGTCAGATCTAAAAACATCACATCAGCAAGGCCTTTGTTATAACTTTCTACTGCTTCTTTTCCATTTTGAGCCTCAGTTATTTCTACATCCCAACCGGCAGGGATCGCCCTAATCACGGACTTGCGCGATAACTTTGAGTCATCAGCTACCGTTAGTCGAATTGCCATAAAATCACTCCCTTAAAATTCAGTATCTCACTGGCTAAGATGGAAAAAATTGAGCTTCAAGTTCCTTGAGCGCACCTTGTATTGTCTTTGGTACTTCTTTTACAAGCTGTCGGTATTCATTGATTTCTTTGCAATTTCCAATTACATTTGCTAAACATGAAAGACTACCTAGTTGCTCTAAATGCTCACCATTAAACATTGTCAATCTTTGGTTGAGAATAATATCACCTATATCAATATCGTAGCCCCACATAATCAGTATATATGCAGATATCACATCACAATCGGCATACCCAGGCTGTAAGTGGTAGTAATCCAAAAACTCTTTTTTACTTGCACCATCCTCCAACAGCAAAATTTTGCCAATCGAGGTCAGTAAGTTCGCCACAAAAATCCGGTCTTGATCCTGACGCGGATAACCAAGCTCTTTAACCAAAGCTCTAGCAATGGAGCTGGATTTGAAAGCACAATCTGCCACCCATTGATGATCTTCCGCTGAGTTTGCATTACTGGGATGGATCGCGAGCAAAGAGATGGCAATAGACTCCACCAAAACCGCGCCCAAACGTGCAACCGCCTCATGCAGCGAATCGGTATTACGCCGAAAACCAAAGTAGGATGAGTTGGCGATTTGTATGATTTTGGCCACCAACACAGGCTCATGAACAATGGTTTCCGCAATTGCGTCCATACTGCAATTTGGCGAAGCAATCATTTGTTGTAACTTACGGACGGAGTTAGGTAGGATCGGGATTTCCTCTAACGCCCCAAGTCGCTTGCGACATTCAATAGTGAATGGCATTCGATATAGCCGTTCGACACACTGGAAAAGATGTTCAAAATCTTCGTGAGTAAAGGGTTTAGGAAGCACAAATTGCGCATAAGTGTGTGCTTTGCGAGGCAATTCTTGGGTAGTATCTCCGGTTAACAGCACCCGCATACTCTCTGGGCAACGCGAACGTAACTCCGTCAGCAAGGCTTCACCATTTTTCCGCGGCATCAGCAGGTCGGAAATCACTACACTGGGTGCGTGATCCACATTAGCCACCCAATGGTTAGCATCTTCAACCAACTCAATCTCCCAATCAGGTCTCATTCTTCGGATCATGCGCCCTAAAGCTTTGAGCATAAAATCGTCGTCATCGACACAGACAACCTTCATTGCTTCTGCAGTCATCGATTACTCACTTTTTGCTGTTCTAAATAGATGACTATTTTTCAAGAACATCGCGACTTCGCTGGCATAATTCTTCCACTTGCCGCACATAGTCACTATGTGCCAAGCGATGCAGCTCACTGGCGGACTGCGTGGCAACAATCGTGATTAATTTCGTCAACTGAGCTTGCGTGTTCTCTTGATAGCTCACCAACATAGGCTCTACCAGATCGCTGCCGACCATTTTGGCAATCGTCGAAATGTTAAATGCGGCGCTCTGCTCCATCTCTTTTTCATTCCAATGTCAGGGTTACGAGATAAACCAACACCTTAACCTTAGTGTAGTTCATTATCAGATATGTTGACGGTGGCGGTGCATAGACAATTCCAACACCTTCAAGTGCTGCGTTAAGCCGCACATCGTTTCGGTGATGGTCGCAACCGCTTTTCCTCGGCAAACCAACGCCGGGTCAACCGATATTCCACCTTGCCGGACTTCACCTCCATATCCAGCACCTCGGCCCGGCAGCGTCACCGTCCGGCCTCTTTCAGTGACAGTCCCGCCAGTTTTGGTTCTTCCCGTACATCACCGCGCCAGGCCTGAATTCTCTAGGGGTTCAGGCCTTTAGATCCTCGTACTAGATAAAATCCGCCAGCGTAGTTCACCTGCTCAAACCAAGCCCTGTCAATGTAACCCGCGTCAGCCAGCAGCAGGCAGTTGGCCAGCTTGTGAGCCTCAGGGAGAAATTGTCTCTCTCCTGCAGTATCTGCACACAGTGGGCTTTGCTCCAACTCAGACATGGTCATGTGGCACTCGATAGCCGCCAGAGTGTCTAGAAAATCCGGGGCGATTCATATTACCGACCTGGTTATCGACTCAACCGGGCTGAAGGTATTTGGTGAAGGCGAGTGGAAGGTCAGAAAACACGGCGCCGAGAAGCGGCGAGTGTGGCGCAAGTTGCATCTGGCGGTAGACCCGGTGACCCACGATATCGTGGCGGCGAAAGTGTCGTTGGAAAATGTCCATGACGCCGAGGTGCTGCCAACCTTACTCAATCCACTGCGGTGCAAGCTGGGACGTGTTTATGCGGATGGCGCGTATGACAGCAAAGCCAGCCATCAGCTTATCTTGCGCAAAGGGGCAACAGCCTGTATCCCGCCTCGCAAAAGCGCGGGGTTATGGAAAAAAGGACACGCAAGAAATGACGCGGTGCTGGTGATGCGCAAGGAAGGGCTGGCGTACTGGAAGAAGATATCGGGGTATCACCGTCGCTCGCTGGCAGAGACTGCGATGTATCGATTCAAACAGTTGTTAGCGGGGAAAGTCAGTTTACGTAACCACAACGGCCAAGTGGGAGAAGTCATGGCGTATGTGAGCGCCATAAACAAGCTGAATACTCTGGGCATGCCTGTCAGAAAGCC
>NZ_JBFODG010000011.1:0-17021 GCF_040908215.1 Aeromonas sp. R5-4
GACAGCGTCTATGAAGGGGCAGAAAGCTTCAGCGTCACCGTGACTGGTCAAACCGGCACCACAGGCACCGCTACCGGCAATGCCACCATTGTCGATATTAATAATCTCCCGACTACTAATGATTTAGAGGTAATTGGTACTGAAGATGATGCAAGCATAAGTATCCCCCCCCTCTCGGGCTCAGATACCGACGGCACGTTAGCCAGCTTTGTAATTGATACTTTGCCACTTAATGGCACCTTGTACCTCAATGGCGTTGCCGTCACGGTCGGTCAGAGCATCTTGGTTGCCGATGCTGCTAGCCTGACCTTTACGCCAAATGCCAACTGGAATGGTGACACCAGCTTTACCTACCATGCAGTAGATAACAATGATTTAGCTGACTCAACTCCAGCTACAGTCAACATCACAGTGACCCCATCTAATGACGGAGTTTCTTTAGGCGGACTCAATGCCCAAGGTGGTGAGTTAACTGTTCACGAGGCTAACCTTTCAACGGGCTCTGCCCCTAATGGCAATGCGCTGACTCAGACTGGTAACTTTAGCTTTACCTCTGTAGATGGTTTATCTTCTGTCACAATTGCCGGACAAACCTTTAATTTGACAGCGTTACTTGCGCTAAGCACCAATATGGTGAGCATTACAACCCCTTATGGTGTTTTGACCCTTACGGGGTTCACTGGTGATGCAAACGGTGGTTCTATTAGCTATAGCTATAGGCTAAAGGACAATGTCGATAATGACTCTGCGGATGGGGCTACTAATACTAGCTATTTTGATAGCTTTGCTGTAACCGTTGTGGATACGGATGGCAGCCAAGCCAATGGTAGCCTTGATGTGAAAATTGTTGATGATGTCCCTAATGCCAACAATGACAGTGGCAGTGTCGATGTGATTGTAGATAGCTTTATAGTCTCTGGCGTGGAGGCAAATTGGACGTCATGGACAAATGGCACAAGCGTAACCAGATTCGATGGTAACAGTAATCCTAATGGTGGTGGCACTGACAATGATGATGGTTTAGATCAGATCAGATGGGGGAATCCAACGAATACCTATAAATCTGGTTATGGTTTTATCGATAACGACAGTGCATTAAATGGTCAGTTTGCCTTAAACCAAGAGATTATTTTGGGCACGTTTACCCACTATAACTTCCCAATATCTTCTGGTGGCGCTATCACTAAAGCAACTATGGATGTTACTTTCTCGGTGACTGATGCCTATGGGGTAGTTACACCAGTAACTCTCAACGTCAACTTTGACCATAATGAAACACCAAACGACAACAACGATCCTGAAGCATCAAAAGATATCATTAAAGTCGGCAATACCAATGTAACCTTTGAACATCAGGGGCAAGTTTATACGCTGCAAGTAATAGGCTTTAGAGTTCCTGGTACTAACCAAGTTGTTACTGAAATTAGAACGGCTGAAAATGCGGCAAGCAGTTATGAACTAGTTGTACGTATAGTTGCTGGTAATGGCTATGAGTTACCCTCTACTGAGGGTAACGTGTTAGACAATGACATCATCGGTGCTGATAACGATCTCACGGTAATTGGTGCTGCTGTGGGTAACCAAACAGGGTCCGGTACCTCTAGCAACGTAGGATCTATTATCAATGGCCAATACGGTACGTTAATAATATACGCTGGTGGTAGTTATACATACACAGTAACAGCCAATGCCTCTGCGATTCCGGCCAATGCAACGGAAACCTTTACCTATACTATGCAAGATGCTGATGGTGATAAATCCAGCGCATTGCTCACCATTAATGTAAATGCCGTTAATGTTAATGCAAGTAAAGCGGTTCAAGATCAAGGTATTGGTTCCGAAGATACTGCTGTAATTGGCAATGTGCTCAATAACGATGGCAATAAAAATACATCAGTCACACATTTTACAGTAGCGAACGATACCACTCAGCATACTGCAGGCAGTAAAATAATATTGGCAGAGGGTGAACTAACCCTCAATGCTGATGGTAGCTACACCTTTAAGCCCGCAGATGATTGGAATGGCCAGGTTCCAGTCGTCACCTACACCACGAATACTGGGGCAACAAGCACACTAACCATAGTGGTAACGCCTGTTGATGATCCAACGGTGACTGAATCAGATAGCAACACCGTTGCCGAGGATACTCAAGCGGAAGGTAACGTACTGAAAAATGATACGGATGCGGATAGCACATTATCCGTGACCAGCTTCCAAGTGAATAATGAGATCTATACCGCTGGCAGTACTTGGTATCAATTGCCGGAAGGTAAGCTGCAATTAAAGGCCAATGGTGAATACAGCTTCGAGCCAAAAGAGCATTGGAGTGGTTCATTACCTGAAATCACCTACACCACTGATACTGGGGCTACAAGTACCTTGAATATCACTGTTCAAGCAGTAGCAGATGCCCCTAATCTGACAATCAATGGTTACACCTCCGTTGCGGCTATTAACTTTGAAGATGCCAAGATTACAGGTGATTGGAGTGGTGTTAAGGCAGATGACATTAAGGGCCTAAATACCATAGGTACTTGGCATACCAGTAATAGAGGCGGGAAAGTTGAAATTGGTTATGAAAGTGTCTACGTCTCTGGTGGTTCCAATAGTAATAAAGTCATGGAAATTGAGTTTAACAATGGTGATAAAACCTTGTATACCGATATCCAAGCGGATGCTGGTCGATTTTACGAACTCGGATTTGATATTGCGGCGCGCTCAGGTAGCGTAAGCACCTCTGGACTGACTATTAAACTGATCCCGCTAGATACTCAAGGCAACCCACTAAATGCTCAAGCTATTACGCTATATGACTTCGATCCCACTAATGCGAATTGGTTAAGAGATCAAAAGATTACCTTACCCATTGGCCAATCAGGTAAATATCGTTTGCAGTTTGAAGGTGATAATGGGGATTCTTATGGGGCCTTGTTGGATAATTTAGCATTTAAAGTGGTCGACAATATGGGGTATCGCGGTGAGTTTATTAAACTCAGCAATATATCGTCATCACTTAAAGATACTGATACATCAGAAACGTTGAACCTTAAATTGCAGGGCTTGCCAGAAGGCGCTGTGCTGAAAGATGGTTTGGGCAACCTGGCGACGGTTGGCGCAGATGGCACTGTGGATATTACCAACTGGGATAAATCCAGCCTGCAGATTAAAGTCGCCAACCATGGCAACTTCACCATCACAGTTGTAGCTACGGCGACAGAAGCCAGTAATCAAGATACTGCGCAAAGCACTGCTGATTTCCAAGTTACCGTTCTGCATAAGAATAATGTTGTCGGTGGTCAGAGTGTAGATTCATTCATGATGACCGATTGGAGTGGTGATACAGCCCAGTTTGCCGTTAATTTAGGAGGATACGGCAGTGTCGCTTCATCATCCAAGACTCAATATTTTGCTAAAGACACCGAGCTACTAATTAATGCAGGCGATAGTAATGATTACATCGACCTTGGTGTTTCAACTGCTAACAATATCGTGAACACTGGTAGTTCGTTGCCCAATGTTAATAACCCTGTGGTTACTCAAGATGAGTTACTTAGCAGCCAATTTATGACTCAGGATGTTATTACCAACACCGTAGGTACTCTTAAGGAAGATGCGCGGCAGCCACTGCAACCCAAAACAGACACAGTCAATTTGGGGTCTGGCGACGACATAGTCAACGGTGGCGAAGGTAGCCAGGTCGTTCATGGCGGCAGTGGCAATGACCAACTGATTGGTGGTGAAGGTATTGATGGTTTACGTGGTGGTTTGGGTGACGACATTCTGATTGGTGGTCTTGGCAATGATGTCCTGCGTGGTGATGAAGGTGCAGATATCTTTGTCTGGAACAAAGGGGATACGGTATCCGGCTCTCAGACCACGGATTACATCATGGACTTCAACAAGGGGTCAGACACCAACAACCTTTCGGAAGGTGACAAGCTGGACTTGAGTGATTTGCTTGATTCTTACAATCAGAATGAGCTGACTTCTTTACTCTCTGTTAGTCAGGGCGACGATGGTGTGCATCTATTTATCAGAGAAGACAGTAGTTCTACCTCACCAACTCAAGAGATTGTGTTGATGAATCATACTTTCGATAGCTTGACTGGGGTTTCTGATACTACGACCACTCAGGTTCTCGAGTACATGTTGAACAACATACTGGTGATCGACAAACCTCATGGCTAACACGAAAATACAGTAGAAAAACAAAAGCGGCAGAGTAATCTGCCGCTTTTTTTATCTTTGCAGGGAAGAGAAATCAGTTGCCGAGGGTGGCGAACAGGCTCTGCTCCAGGGTGCCGCGGGAAACGCAGACCGGCTTGATGGACGGGGCCGGTACGCGTTCGCCTGAGGATTCAACGAAGAACAGTTCGGTGTTGCCCTTGACGTTGACGGTGGCCACGCTGCTGTTGCCGCTCTGGGTGATGATCAGGTTGATCTGCAGGTTCGGGTTGCCCAGTGCAACTTTGGAACCCATGGTGCCGCAGTCCAGCCACTCCAGCCCGTCGGTTGACTGGTTGACGTTGGCGGTCATCAGGCCGGAGCCACGCTGGCTGTTTTCGATGGTGAGGCCGTGATCGGTGAACCACTTCTCGGCGCGAGCCCACACCAGATCCACCGGGATCGCCATCTCCTGAGTGTTGTTGGTTGCCTTGGCAATTGGCGGGTTGTAGCGATACTCCTCACCGCCGTTATTGTCACCAGCACAACCAACCAGCAGCAGCGCCAATGCGCTCCCCATAATCTTTTTCATCTTGTTTCTCTCATCCATATCACCAGGCCATTGGCCAACCGGCGCCTATTATCGCCGGAGCGACAATCTCTGTCAGCAACCATCCAGCGTTCGGTGTTATGGGGAGGTGATCGGGGTGCTTTACAAAATTGGTTTGCTATCATAGATTTGCTCGAAATTCCTCCATAAGCACCCCTGTGACTAACATGCTCACCCCGGATCTGCTGCAGCAGATCATCGACCAATTGCCAATGAGTATCTTCTGTCGGGATAGTCATGGGCGTTACCTGTTCGCCAATCGTGAGTTCGCCCGTGAAGCCAAGCTGGAGTCGCCTGCCGAGGTAGTCGGCAAGACAGATGCAGAGATGCCCTGGGGCGATCTCTTTCGCAGTGAGGATGAGCAGCTGCTTGCCGGAGGCGTGCCGATGCTGTATCAGCAGCTCCATTGCAACCGGGGCGGGAATACCTGCTGGATGGAGGTGCACAAGGTGCCTCTTTACACCCCGCAGGGGGAAGCTTGCGCAGTGTTCGGCGTGGTTAACGAGATTGCCCAGCGCAAAAGTCTTGAACAGACGGTCAAAAAGCAGCAGTTGTTGCAGCGTTTTCTGCTCGATGCCATTCCTGACCTGATCCGTTTCGATGATCACAACGGGGTGTTGCTGGAGTGCAATCAGGCATTCCTCGACTTTATCGGCCAAGGGGCGGATGAGGTGCTGGGTCAGCAGCTACCGTTCCGGCTGGCGGCGCCGCAGGGAATGGGTCATGGCGAGTGTTGTCTGCTGGATGCCAGCGGGCAGGGGCGACACATGGAGATCACCCGGGTCGATGTCCCCGATGGTGACGGCCACTCCCTCGGGATCCTGACGCTGGGGCGTGACATCACCGGCCTGCGCACCACTCAGGCGCAGTTGCAGCAGGAGCAGCACTACGACAGTCTGACCGGGCTGCTCAAACTATCCCGGTTCTTGCAGACCAGCCGCCATCTTGGGGGACGCAGTGCCACGCTGGTGCTGGTCGATCTGCACCATTTTCGTGAGATCAACGATCGCTTCGGGATCCGGATTGCCGATCGCCTGCTGAGCCAGGTGGCCAAGCGGTTGCAGCAGCTGGTACCGCCGCGTTCCCTGCTCTGTCGGGTCGCTGCCGATGACTTCAGCCTGTTGCTGCCCGACTTCAACGAGCCATTGCAGGGGTGGAGCCAGCATCTGCAGCAGCAGTTGATGGAGCACTATCAGGTGGAAGATCACCGGATCCAGATCCCGGTGTTTCTGGGGCTGGCCCAGGGGCGGGCAAGCGATGCTGAGCGGTTGCTCAGTCATGCCGAGGCTGCGCTGGCGCAGGGCAAACGGCAGCAGCAGTACTGCACCCTGTTTGATCCCGAGCTGCATGCCCGGCTCAAGCGGCGTCAGCTGATCGCCGCCCAGTTGCCGCTCGCTATCAAGTCCGCCCAGCTGGTTGCCGTCTATCAGCCCATCATCTGTACCCGCACCCACCGGCTGCATGGCGCCGAGCTGCTCTGTCGATGGCCCCACCCCGAGCTTGGGATGATCTCCCCCGACGAATTCATTCCGTTGGCGGAAGAGATGGGGATCATCGGTCAGCTGGGTCAGTTGATGCTGGAGCAGGGCTGTGCCCAGCTGGCGCGGTGGCAAACTGCACAGCCGGATATGGTGCTCTCCATCAACCTTTCGCCGCTGCAGTTCCGTGATCCGGCGCTCTGTGAGCGGGTCTCTGCCTGCATCGCTCGCCATGGTCTCAAGGCCAGTCAACTGGAGCTGGAGATCACCGAAGGGGTACTGATGGAGAATGCCGACGAGATTGAGACCAACCTCGACAACCTGATCGCCGCCGGTTTTCAGTTGGCCATCGACGACTTTGGTACCGGTTACTGTTCACTGGCCTATCTGCCGCGTTTGCAGGTGGCGACCCTCAAGCTGGATCGCAGCTTCACTCAGGGGTTGGCCAGTAATAGCGCGACCACCGCTATCGTGCGTTCGGTTATCGGGTTGGGTCATGAGCTGGGGATCCGGATCACCGCCGAAGGGGTGGAAACACCCGAGCAGCAGCTGTGGCTGACCGAGGCGGGGTGTGATCGGCTACAGGGCTATCTGTTCAGTCGCCCCCTGCCGCCGGCGGAGTTTGCTGCCAGCTATCTGGTGTGAGAGATCGTCAGAAACAACAAGGCCACCGCAAGGTGGCCTTGTTGTTTTACGATGGAGGCAGGATCAATCCTGGAAGTAGGTGCCCCAGCCATCGTAATCCACCCCATATTTTTCCAGGATGGGCAGCATCTTGGCGATATCGGCGACGATCGCTTCGACATTCAGCTTGCACTCGATGGTGGCATCGAAGCAGAAGATGGTGGCGCCGTCATCCAGCTCCATCTCTTCGGCATCGGTCACTTCAAAACCAGCCTTGAACAGGTCAACCGCTGCTTTTTCCAGACGGTCGAAATCCTGGCAGGCGAAATGGTGCTCAATGTCGTAATCCGCATCGGGATTGCTGCCATCGGCCAGCAGTTCGTTGACGATCTCGGTGGTCTCATCACGCCACTCTTGCATATTCAGACTCATGTTGCCTCCAGGCGGTATCATTGCGGCAAAGCATACTCGCAGAGTGGATTAGGCTCAATGCGGCTGACCCACTGAGCCTCGAATTTCCATCATATTGGCGCAGCCTGCAGGGTGTTCAGAGGCCAGCAAGTGCGTGAAACTGGGCTGGGGTGGATAATAAATGGTCGCTTCGTTCGGTTGTTGAGCGAACGCGCTTTTTATCGTGCCATCATGGTTGACACTCTGCGCTGGAAAGGGTTTAATGCGCGCCGTTGCCCAGATAGCTCAGTCGGTAGAGCAGGGGATTGAAAATCCCCGTGTCGGCGGTTCGATTCCGTCTCTGGGCACCATAATTCCTCCTTAGTTCAGTCGGTAGAACGGCGGACTGTTAATCCGTATGTCACTGGTTCAAGTCCAGTAGGAGGAGCCAAATTCGAAAAGCCCGCTCAATCGAGCGGGCTTTTTCATTTCTAGTTGCTGTTGCATGCTGCCAAAAAGAGCGTCGCGCCACAGGTGGCACTGAACAGCAGCATTCCGGTCTGCAACATGCTGCCAGGGCATGGCTTCTTCTCTCTTTTTCTGGCCCTGATCCACTTCGGTTTCATCACATTCCCTTATCCATTTTGTCGGCCTGAATGGCTGCACTCCTGTGCAGGCGAGCCATCTTTGTTGAATGGCGCCATGGCGTCAATCTCCCCTGCAAAACAATTAATTCAGCACTGTTGAAGAGCTGCTTGTCGGGTGATGTTTCGACCTTTAAGCCATTGTTAACATTTTGGAAAACTGGAGTGACCCTGTGGCCGGGCGGGGATATGATGGGATCAATGATGTTCCCATCCTGACGGAGAGATCCCAGATGAACAGCCCCTTGAGCTATGTACTGGACGGCATTCATTGCGAGCCGCACTTTTTTACTGTTCCCCTCGATCATGATGAGCCTGATGGCGACAGCATTACCCTGTTTGCCCGCACCCTCTGCCGTAAAGACAAGCTCGATGAGACGTTGCCCTGGCTGCTGTTTCTGCAAGGTGGGCCGGGATTCGGTGCGCCGCGCCCGACGGCCAACAGTGGCTGGCTCAAGCGGGCGTTGCAGGAGTTCCGAGTGCTGCTGCTGGATCAGCGTGGCACCGGGATGTCGAGCCCCATTCACGGGCAGATTCTGGCCAAAATGACACCGGCCGAGCAGGCGGAGTATCTCGGCCATTTTCGCGCCGACAGCATAGTGCAAGATGCCGAGTTCATCCGGCAGGAGCTCAGCCCCAAGCATCGCTGGAGCCTGCTGGGGCAAAGCTTTGGTGGTTTTTGCTGCCTGACCTATCTCTCGCTTTTCCCCGACAGTCTGCGGGAGGTCTATATCACCGGCGGCATCGCGCCGATTGGCCGCTGCGCCGAGGAGGTTTACCGCGCCACCTATCAGCGGGTGGCCGACAAGAACCGTGCTTTCTTCGCCCGCTTCCCCCACGCTAAGGGGATTGCCAACCGGCTGGCCAACCATCTGCACCAGCACGATGTGCGGCTGCCCAACGGCCAGCGCCTGACGGTGGAGCAGTTCCAGCAGCAAGGGCTGGATCTCGGTGCTACGGGTGCCTTTGAGGAGCTTTATTACCTGCTGGAAGAGGCCTTTATCGGCGACAAGCTTAGCCCGGCCTTTCTCTATCAGGTGCAGAGCATGCAGCCATTCAATACCAACCCGCTGTTTGCCATCCTGCACGAGGCTATCTACGCCGAAGGGGAGGCGACTCGCTGGGCGGCGGAGCGGGTCAGAGGGGAGTTTCCTGCGGTGAACTGGGCGCCCGGCAAGGATTTCGCCTTCACCGGCGAGATGGTTTACCCCTGGATGTTCGAGCAGTTCCGCGAGTTGCTGCCCCTGAAAGAGGCGGCTCATCTGCTGGCCAACAAGGCGGACTGGGGGGCGCTCTATGACCCGGCACAACTGGCCCGCAACCAGGTGCCGGTAGCATGCGCCGTTTATGCCGAGGATATGTATGTGGAGTTTGACTACAGTCGCGAAACCCTGCGTGGCCTTGGCAACAGTCGCGCCTGGATCACCAATGAATATGAGCACAACGGTTTGCGTGCCGATGGTGAGGCGATTCTTGATCGTCTGATCGCGTTGAATCGCGACCGTTAATTGCCGTTATCGTCAACCATCGCGGGAGCCCGGACTCCCGCGATGGTTGTGATGGATAGTTGTTATGAAAGCGTGACTCCCTGAACCTTGACCCGTATCCGCCAGACGATGAGTGGATAGCTGGCTGATTAATTTCCCCCTCTTTCACTGTCTTTGCCGATCCCTCACCATATACTTGCCAAACGACTCTGTATTGAGCCGCGGTCAAATCGATTGACCAGCTCGTGCTCGTTACCATTAGAAAGTCGCTCCGATGCTCTGTATTCCGCGTATCTGATATGCCATCTCTGAATGCCCCGCTATCCGGGGGAGGGGATGGTCGTGCTTTTCAATCAAGATAAGGATGTATGATGAGAAAGTCTCTGTTGGCCTGCTCCCTGTTGCTGTGCCCTGTCGTGTTTGCTGCCACCCCCCATTGGGAATATAGCGGTGAGGCGGGGCCTGCCCACTGGGCCAAGCTGACCCCTGAGTTTAGCCAGTGTGTGGGCAGCAATCAGTCGCCGGTTGACCTGAGCGGATTGGTCGAGGCCAAACTGGCCCCGCTGGTACTCCACTATCAGGCGGGTGGCAACACAGTGGTCAACAACGGTCACACCGTGCAGGTCGGTTATGCCCCGGGCAGCACCTTGCAACTCGATGGCACTAGGTTTGAACTCAAGCAGTTCCACTTCCACGCCCCGAGTGAGAACCTCATCGAGGGCAAATCCTATCCGCTGGAAGGGCATCTTGTGCATGTCAGTGACAAGGGAGAGATCGCCGTGGTGGCGGTGATGTTCGAGGCTGGCAAGGCCAATCCGGCGCTGGCGGCAGCTTGGAGTGCATTACCTGCCAAGGTGGGGGAGATCCAGGCCCTCAAGGCGCCGCTCTCTGCTGAGCAACTGCTGCCGGAAAGCCGTGACTACTATCGCTTCAGCGGTTCCCTTACTACGCCTCCCTGCTCGGAAGGAGTGCGCTGGCTGGTGATGAAGCAGCCGGTCGAGGTCAGTCAGGCCCAGATCGACGCATTCAAGGCGGTGATGCACCACCCCAACAACCGGCCGGTGCAGCCCCTCAATGGGCGCGTGGTACTGCAATAACACAGCGTTGCAATAGCGCTGCAGATAGCAAAAACAACAAGAGGGCCGCGAGGCCCTCTTTTACATGGCGAGGTATCGGCGAGCGATCAGAGGCTGGCGGCGATGCGGGCACCGAGCGCCGCGTTGTTCAGTACCAGCTGGATGTTGGCCGCCAGCGAGTTGCCGCCAGTCAGCTCGCAGACGCGGGCCAGCAGGAAGGGGGTTGACGCCTTGCCCTTGATCCCCTGCTCATCGGCTTCATGGAGCGCTTGGGCAATGGCTGCGTCGATATCGGCTTTCGGCATGGCGTGTGCGGTCGGGATGGGGTTGGCCACCACGGCGCCGCCCGCCAGTCCCAGCTCCCACTTGAGGCGTAGCGTCTCGGCGATGGCTGCCGGGGTATCGAGGCGATAATCGACCTTGAAGCCACTCTCGCGGGTGTAGAAGGCGGGCAGCTCCTCGGTTTGATAGCCGATCACCGGCACGCCCTGGGTCTCCAGATACTCCAGGGTCAGGCCGATATCGAGGATCGACTTGGCACCGGCACAGACTACGGCTACCGGCGTTTGCGCCAGCTCCTGCAGATCGGCCGAGATATCGAAGGTCTCCTGTGCGCCGCGATGTACCCCGCCAATGCCACCGGTGGCAAAGACCCGGATCCCCGCCATAGCAGCGATGATCATGGTCGAGGCGACCGTAGTGGCCCCCATCCCTTTGCGTGCCAGCACGAACGGAATGTCGCGGCGGCTGCACTTGGTAACCGCATGGCCAGCCCGACCGAGGGCCTCCAGCGCACCGGCATCCAGTCCCACCTTGAGGCGGCCATCGAGGATGGCGATGGTGGCCGGAATGGCACCGTTATCGCGCACCACCTGCTCCACCTGACGGGCCGTCTCCACGTTCTGCGGATAGGGCATGCCGTGGGAGATGATGGTTGATTCGAGGGCGACGACCGGTTTGCCAGCGGCCAGCGCGGCAGCAACTTCCGGTTGGATATCGAGGTAAGCGTTCAGCATGAGTACTCCTCCAGTATGCGGTCAACGGCGGTCTTGCTCAGACCGGAAAAAACGGTATCGGAACAATTGACGGTGAGGGCGGCGCAGCCCAGGGCAAAGCGGGTGGTCTGGGCAATGTCGAGCTCTTGCAGCCAGGCGTGGGCGAGGCCAGCCATAAAGGCATCCCCGCCGCCGGTGACGTTGAGTACCGGACTACCCAGTACCGGCAGGTGACCCTGCTGCTCGCCATCGCTGTAGAAGATCCCCAGTTCACCCAGACTGAGGAACAGTCGCTTGACCCCGGCGCGGTGGAACCAGGCGGCTACCATGGGCCAGGTTTCGGGCCCGGCGATGGTCATACCGCACAGCTGCTCGGCTTCACTGCGATTGGGTTTGAGGGTGTGGATCTTGCCGAGCCAGGGGCGGATCTTCTCCACCTTGGCCACCGAAACGGTATCGACAAAGATGGCGTGCTCCCCCTGTCGCTCGAACAGCCAGTCGAGGGTGTGGATGGCCAGATTGGTGTCGAGTACCCAGAGCCGGGCACCGCCGAGAAAGCCTGCGAGGGGGGTCAGGCGGGCAGGGGTGAGCTGCTCTATGATGGCCATGTCGTTGATGGCGCAGCTCATTTCGCCGCTACCATCATGCAGGCTGAGATAACAGGAGGTGGCGTGACCATCGAGCACCAGAGTCTGGCGCACATCGACGCCGGCCCGCTGGCTCACTTCCAATAGATGGTGGCCATACTGGTCGTTGCCGACCGCTGTCAGCAGCCGGGTGTCGCTGCCGAGCCGCGCCAGATTCTCGGCGATATTGCGGCCAACGCCGCCCGCCGAGGTGCGTACCTTGCCCGGGTTGGAGTCGCCAAGCAGCAGGTTGTCATGGCTGGTGCCGCAAATATCCATATTGGCACCGCCGATCACCACTACGTAGGGGCCCTCTCGCAGTACATAACCTCTGCCTTGCACATATCCCTGCCGGATCAGGCTTGAGATGTGGCTGGCCAGCGCGGAGCGGCTGATGCCGAGGCGATCGGCCAGCTCCTGCTGGGCAATCATGGGATCCTGACGCAGCAGGGCGAGGATCTCTTGTTCACGCTCAGTCATAGACAAACATCCATTTACAAACGTTTGTCCATTATTGCTGGGAAACGTTTGCTGGCTATTAGCTTGTACAAAATTTGTCGGCTTGCGCACAAAAAATCGACATCCGTGATGGGGCGACGAGTCGTTGAGCCTGGCGAGGTACTTTTAACGGGTCGATGACCCCGCAGCGGCTTATAATGGCCGCCGCAAGATGAGGAGAGATGATGGAAAAGAGAGCATTCTGCTGCGTAGGGCTGGTCAATCCCAAATCCCCGGAAAATGTCGGCTCTGTGATGCGGGCTGCGGGTTGTTACGGGGTGGATGAGGTCTACTACACCGGCAACCGCTTCGAGCTGGCCCGCCGCTTTGCCACCGATACCAAGCAGATGGTGGAGAAGATCCCGTTGCTCGGGGTTGATGACCTGCTGCAATTCATGCCGGAAGGGTGTGTTCCCGTGGTGGTCGATCTGATCGACGGCGCTACGCCGCTTCCCGACTATGTCCATCCGGAGCGCGCTTTTTATATCTTCGGGCCGGAGGATGGCACGCTCGATCCCGCCCTCTATGGTGCGGTGAAAGATGTGGTTTATGTGCCGACTCAAGGCTGCATGAATCTGGCCGCCTCGGTCAATGTGATCCTCTATGACCGCTTGGCGAAGGGGGGCCGGCAACCCTGAGTTGTGGTGTGGCAACGGTGACTCAAACCACAATGGAGACGATGTTGCTTATAGACTGGTTGCTGGCGGTGGTTGCTGTTGACGGTGCTGAGGCATCCTTCTCTTTCCCCTATGGTGGGATCAGTGTTCGCCGACCTTGACCGCCTGCTCCTCGAGAAAGTCGCGGTAGTAGTCATAGAGGTGATAATGGCGATATATCTCGGCCAGCGTGCCGCGACGGATCAGATTCACCATCTCCTGATCCCACAGCTGCAGTAGCCGGTCGCCCTGCTCGGTATCGGCAAAAATGGGGTAAGTCGGGATCCAGCGCAAAATGGTGCGGTACATATTGGCCGGGGTCTCATCGGTAGAATGGAGCACGCCAGCGGTCAGGTAATAGCGATAGCGCCCCTTGCCAATCAGCTGCAGGGCCATCTCATGGTTGTCGATCTCGTGCCACCGCATGGTGACCGGAAGATATTTATCCAGCACCCATCCTCGCCGCCAGAGTACGGTCTCTCCCTCCAGGCTGCGCTCTCCCCGCCATTGTGGCTGCCACTGCTTGAGCATGAAGACGGTCACATCATCGGCGGAGGCTGGCTGACGGGGCTGTTTGACCCCCTTGATCTCGTCCCGATAGACACTCATCGCCATATCCCCCTCTTGCCTGGCTACCATGGCGACGGCGCGTTTGTAGGGCATGATATGGGGCACGATCTGATAGCCGTGGGGTTGGTAGATGGTTCGCACCAGATCGAGATAGATACCGTGGCCATCCGGTTGGCAGAAACCGGGCCAGCCATCGCAATAGACGTGAATATCGGCTGTGCGAGCGTTGGCGATCGCACACAGAGAGCAAAGCAGCAAACAACCGATGCGCAGCATGGTCAGCATTATCCTCGCAGGGGGTGAGGAGAGCATTTATCACCTGATTTATACCATGCATTGATCGCGGCGGGCGGAGAAAACATCTCGCATCTCCATTTTGCGACAGGGTCGAGGGTTATTTGCGGTCGGATCGTTATGATCGAGTAAAGATTCAATAGCACCCCAATCAGTAGAGGAGACTGCATTATGCCATCGATCAAGACTCTGCTCTGTCCAGTCGATTTTTCCCAAATGTCTCGCGCGGTACTCGACTATGCCGTTTTCATGGCACAGAGCCATCAGGCCCAGCTCAAGCTGATCCACGTGGTTGATCAACTGCACGGTTTTGACAGTTACAAGATCCTTCATATGACGGCCATCGAGATCACTCACGAGATGGAGCGTCAGGCCAGAACCCAGCTCAAAGAGCTGGTTGCCACCCTGCCGATCCCGGCCACCTTTGATATTCGCTTTGGCCGCGCCGCCGATGAAATTGTCATTCAGGCCAAGGAGGATGAGGTTGAGCTGATCGTGATGGGCAGCCACGGTCGCTCCGGTATCAGCCATCTGCTGGTAGGCAGTGTCGCCGAGTCTGTGGTGCGTCATGCACCCTGTCCGGTACTGGTGGTGCGCCAATAACGCGCCACGTTTAGAGTGAAAAGCGTAACAAACAAGGCCAGCGATCGCTGGCCTTGCGTTTTCTGGTGTTGTGCCCGCTAGCCGTGAGCGTAGATGACACTCCCTCCCTTGATGGTATCTATGATGGCCCTGGCCTGCTCTTTGGGCAGGGCGGGGCAACCCCAGCTGCGGCCCAGCTTGTCATATTTGCGCAGATGGGTCGGGCTGGCATAGGCGGCGCCATGTACTACGATGGCCCGCTTGCGGGCATTGCTGTTCTTGCCGGGGCTGAGCCCGTCCAGCCGCAGGGAGTAGCCATGTTTGCCCAGATAGGTTTCTGCGGTGCGATAGACGCCAAGAGAACTTTGGCGGGAGTTGAGCTGGTTGGAAAAGTGTTTTGCGGCCAGTTCACCTGAGTTGCGGCCATGGCTGACCCAGGTGTGATAAAGCAGCTTGTGGCGCTTCATATCGATGACAAACAGTCTGCGCTGGGTGGATGGCTTGCTGTAATCGATGATGGTGAGAATGGGTTTGCGTTTGTGGCGCACAGTTTGATAACTGTTGAGTGCCTGACGAAAGGTCTGTTTATCCAGCTTGCCGGCCAGACCCAGTTGACGATAGAGGCTCTGATCCCAGCTGGCATCTGCCGTGCTGCTCCAGATGAGCGATATCAACAGCAGTGACAACAACAGCCACTCGCGTTGCCAGTCTATGTTCCCGCGCGCTTGTCTCATCCGTGAATATCTCCTTGTCACTCCCTGTCAACGACGCGGATATTGCCATCAATCCGCTCGATAGTTATATGCAAGGTGCTGAAAAGGCGCAATAAAAAAACCGGCCGCAGAGCGGCCGGAAGTAATTCAAACAGTAGACATTGGTATCACAGGGTATAACTGACTTCCAATTACTTAGAAGTTGTACTGCAGGGCAACCGCGACTACGTCATCGGTGTTCTTGCCCAGAGAGTTGGTGGACTTGCCATCTACGGAGTCCAGCAGGTTCAGCTTGTAATCAACGTAGGCGTTGAAGTTCTCGGTGAAGTTGTACCAGGCACCGATAGATACGTACTCTGTGTAGGTATCATCGATACCGCGAGCGGAGTCTTTCACGTCAGTGCGCAGGTAGGCCAGAGAAGGCTTGAACTTGCCGATGGTGTACTGGGCAACGGCTTCGTAGCCATCCATCTTCTCGGCGTAGCCGTTGTTGACGAACAGGTGGTCTTCACCGTGGGAGTAGGTTGCAGCCAGGTAGAGGTCGCCAGTTGCATATTTGGCGCCGAAGCCCATCAGCTTGGCATCCTTGTCGCCACCGAAGGCGGCGTAGCGAGCTTGCTCGTCAGTCTTGCCAGCCTGGTTATAGGCAGCACCCAGGCTCAGGCCCATATCGAAATCGTAGTTGGCAGATACTGCGAAGCCTTCAGCAGAACCTTTGCTATTCCAGCTTTCGCCGTTGTAGGTGTTGCCGTTGAAAGATTCAGTGATTGCACTGCGACCGGCGTTTTGCGGATCGTTGTTACCGGTGAACTGGGCACCCAGAGTCAGACCCTGATAGGTGTAGATGTACTGGGCCAGACCGTTGGTACGGCCGGTACCGAATACTTCAGTATCTTTGCCCAGGCCGTCACCGCCCCACTCAGGCAGGACGTCGGTATAGTTGTTGACGGCCTTGGTGAACAGACCATCCTGACGACCATAGCTGAAGGCGCCGAAACGGTCGTGCTTGATGCCGGCATAGGCATAACGCAGCTCGTCGTTGTCAGAACCGGAAGTCGGCAGGTTGTACTCGGCAAAGCCGAACGCCTTCATCTCGGGAGCAATCTTGGTCTCGCCAGCAACGTGCAGACGGAAGTAGCTCTGGTCACCTTCGGAACCGTTGTCGTCAGTACCGTAGTAAGCACCTTGTGCACGGCCGCCGATTTCCAGCTTGGTATCGTTCTGGTTGTAAACGGTAGCGGCATGGGCGCCGCTCGCCAGCAGCAGGCTGGAGATGGCAATAGTCAGTGCAGACTTCTTCATATGCGTTATTCCTCTGATGTAAACACTTCCGAACTTGTTGTCGGTTCTGTGAAATCGGAAATGGTCCGATAGCCACACGGTAGGCGTCCCAACCTTGACTGGGCCTGAATCCATCGTTGTTTAATTGAGGTGACGAGGTCGTTATAAAGACTGGGTGTGACGGTTTTTGACAAGATAAAAAGGGATTAAATTCAATGAATTATTTTCTAGTGACTTTTTTGACATCAAGGCTGTTCTGAGCAACAAGGTAGATGGCTCAAGTTGTGAGCTATATCACACAGGGGAGAATGGGGCGGGAAAAACGGGGGG
>NZ_JBFODG010000011.1:17307-51621 GCF_040908215.1 Aeromonas sp. R5-4
GGGGAGCCTTGCAAGGCTCCCCCCAGTGATCAGAAGGGCTTTTGCCACAGGGTCAGCAGCAGATCCTGTTCCAGTTCATTCGGGCCCTGTTGAGCGAAAGCGTGACGCTGCTCACCGGTTGCCCGCCAGCCAAGACGGCTGGTCTCCAGAATAAAGCTGCGCATGGCCTGATCCATGGTGAGGCTGAACTGGCAGCGCTGTTGAGCCATCGGATTGAGGCCGCCGAGGGTTGGCCAACTGAGAGGGTGTTCCATGCTCACCGGATTGAGGCTGACCCGCAATTGCCACTGATGACGGGGACCCGGCTGCAGATAGAGCAGATAGCCACCGGGGGCCAGCCAGCTGACCAGCTGTTCAGTCTTGACCTTGAGATCGTTGACCAGCAGCACCTGAGCAGAGCCCGGTTGCAACGGCGCGCGAGCGGGATCGGCAATGACAAACTGGCCGTCCGGCTGCGCTTTTTTGGCGGCAAAGATGGTGTTCTTGGCGATATCAACCCCAGCAAACTGCCAGCCGGGCAGCCGCTCTGCCAGCGCGCGGCAGTAGTAGCCTTCACCGCACCCAAGATGGATAAGCTCTTGTGGGGCAAGGGGAGCGAGCAGGCCGGCCATGGCCTCAACCAGCGGCAGTTGGTGGCCAGCTTCCAGGAAATGGTGCTTGGCGCGCATCAGGGCGCGGCTGTCGCTGTCTTTGGGGTTTTTCTTGCCGGGGATGAGATCCAGATAACCTTCCGGTGCCGGATCGAAGTGATGCTTGTTGTCGCAATAGCGCCCCTGGGAGGCTTCATGAAGATGGAGCGGACTGCGGCAGCGGGGACATTGAAGGTGCATAGTAACTCTCTGGGCGAATGCCGGAACAGTGAAGGGCGTTCGGGATTATAGGGGAGAGGATCAAAAAAGGCTGCCGTAGCAGCCTTTTTTATCCCAAGGCCTCAGTCAGGCCTGCGGACGGGTCATCAGCGAGTGCCAAATACCACAATGGTCTTGCCGTGAGCAGAGATGAGCTCCTGCTCTTCCAGCATCTTCAGGATGCGGCCCACGGTTTCACGAGAGCAGCCGACGATCTGGCCGATCTCCTGACGGGTGATCTTGATCTGCATGCCATCCGGGTGGGTCATGGCATCCGGCTGTTTGGCCAGGTTGAGCAGGGTCTGGGCGATCCGGCCGGTCACATCCAGGAAGGCGAGGTTACCCACTTTCTGGCTGGTGTGTTGCAGGCGCTTGGCCATCTGGCCAGAGAGACGCATCAGAATGTCCGGGTTGACCTGGATCAGCTGGCGGAACTTCTTGTAGGAGATCTCTGCCACTTCGCAAGAGCCTTTCGCGCGAACCCAGGCGGAGCGCTCGGGGTTCTCGTTCTCCTCGAACATCCCCATCTCGCCCAGGAAATCGCCCTGGTTCAGATAGGAGAGGATCATCTCTTTGCCCTCATCGTCCTTGATCAAGACGGCCACAGTGCCCTTGACGATGTAGTAGAGGGTCTCCGCTTTTTCACCCGCATGGATCAGGGTGCTCTTGGCGGGATACTTATGAATGTGGCAGTGCGACAAGAACCATTCCAGGGTGGGATCGCTTTGCGGTTTGCCAATGACCATGAGAATTCCTCTGTAGTGTCTTTTTATGGACTTGTGCGTCCGGGCAAGCTGCCAATCTTGCCATTCCTTGTATTGGTCGCAGTAGGATAAGAGCCTTTGCCTGTGCTGACAAGGCTTTGCGGGCTTTTGACAGAGCCCTTTGAGTAATGCCTGCTGCGCCGCTTCGGCCATTCTAGGGAAGATAGAGGTCGGAGATGTTGATTTTGATCTATTTCCATCCCAACTCCCCCTGTTCGGCAGAGATAAGCGACTGGGTTATGCTAGGGATCCATCATCATGATTAACAGGAGAGAGTGCGAGATGAAAGCCAAGGTCAGCTGGGTGGAAGGGATGAAGTTTGTGGGTGAGAGTGAATCCGGTCACAAGGTGATCCTGGATGGTGCCAACCCCGGTGAGGGGGCCAGCCCGATGGAGATGATCCTGCTGGCGGTCGGTGGCTGCAGCTCCATTGATGTGGTTTCCATCCTCGAAAAAGCGCGCCAGTCGGTGACCGCATGCCATGTCGATGTCAGTGGCGAACGGGTCGATAGCGTGCCCCGGGTTTTCGAGAAGATTAATCTGCACTTCGTGGTGACGGGCAAGGGATTGGCAGAGAAACAGGTGGCCAGAGCGGTCGATCTGTCGATGGAAAAATACTGTTCTGTTTCCCTGATGTTGGAAAAAGCGGTACAAATTACCCATAGTTATCAAATTGTTGAAGCTTGATAACGATTGTTTCGTTGGTACCCTGGCATAAGGCCGTTACGTAAGGCCGTTACGTAAGGCCACTGCACAAGGCCATGACATAAAGCCATTACATAAGGAAAGTGCAATGAAAAAATTGATCGCTCTGCTTCCCCTTTTGGGTCTGGCGGCGTGCAGCAGCCCGCAACCTATCCAGTATCAATACAGCCAATACCAGTGTGGCGAAGAGATGCTGGCCGTTACCTATGATGCCCAGGCTGACATGGTGCAGTTCCCCTATGCCGGGGTTTATCACAAGCTGGCGCGTGTGGAGTCTGAATCTGGCGCCAAATATTCCGACAGCGTCACCACTTTCTGGAATCAGGACAAGCAAGCCCTCCTCACTCAGAAAGGAGTCACACTGCTGACCTGTACGCTTAAATAAGTGACCACAGATAGCTGAAGGTGTGCGGCTTTATGCCCGAGTCTGGCCTAGGCCGGATTGGGTCAAGAGGTTGAGACCACAAAAAACGGCTTGCCGGGAGGCAAGCCGTTTTTCTATCTATCCATTATCACTAAACAAGCGCTAGTTGGTGGGGACGCGATTGAGCAGCTCGGCCGCGAGCTGCTGGCTGAGTGCCTGGCGCTGGCTATCTGCAATGCTCACGTCGCTGGTCAGCTGGATGATGCTGCTCCAGACTGCTTTCTGGGTTTTACGATCGAGCAGCACGATGGCCAGCGACCCTTTGCGCTGGTTGGCCGAGGCATATACCCCGGGTGTCATGCCAAGACGTGCGAAAATCTCGCCATCACTCATATCCTTGCCGCCCGCGACGCCGATGGCGACCCACAGATCCGCCTCGTCGAGCGGTGCACTCTGCCATCCCTTGCCATTGAGCTCCCGGCTTACCGCCTGCTGCATCGGCTCCAGCCACCCTTCCGCCAACTCACCGGCAAATTGATACTGTTCGGCCAGGGCGTAGCGCGGGGTTGCACCATAGGTCCAGTTGCCCATCGGGCGAACCAGCATGGTGCCGGACTCCAGCGTGGGGGCCGCCGGCCCGCTGCTGCAACCGCCAAGCAGGGCGAGCAGTGCCACAGAGAGATAAGCAAGCCGCATCGTGAACTCCTTTGAATCAGGTTATTTTGCCGGTTTCGATCAATTGCTGGATGAGCGGGCGCAGGATCAGCTCCATCGCAAAGCCCATCTTGCCACCCGGCACCACTATGGTGTTCATCCGCGACATGAATGAGCCATCGATCATCGACAGCAGGTAGGGGAAATCCACCTGCTTGATACCGCGAAACCGGATCACCAGCATACTCTCGTCCAGACTCGGGATCACCTTGGCGCTGAAGGGGTTGGAGGTATCCACCGTCGGCACCCGTTGGAAGTTGATATGGGTGCGCGAGAACTGCGGGGTGATGAAGTTGATGTAGTCATCCATGGAGCGAACGATGGAGTCGGTCACCGCCTCGCGAGAATGCCCTCGCTCCGAGGTATCGCGGATCAGCTTCTGGATCCACTCCAGGTTGACGATGGGTACTACACCTATCAGAAAATCCACGTGGCGCGCCACATTGTGATCCTCGGTAACCACACCGCCGTGCAGCCCTTCATAAAACAGCAGATCGGTATTGCTGGGCAGATGCTGCCAGGGGGTGAAGGTGCCGGGCATCTGGTTGAAGGGCACCGCCTCGTCAAAGCTGTGCAGGTAGCGGCGATACTGGCCATTGCCATCCTGCCCATAGCCCTGAAAAAAGCTCTCCAGCAGCCCGAAGTCATTGGCCTCAGGGCCAAAATAGCTGATATGGCGCCCCTGTTCGCGCGCCTTGCGGATCGCTACATCCATTTCCGGTCGGGTGTAGCGGTGAAAACTGTCACCTTCCACCACAGCCGCGGTATATCCCAGTTGATGGAACATGGAGCGAAAGGCGTTGGTGGAGGTGGAGGTGCCGGCACCGGACGAACCGGTAACGGCAATAATGGGGTGCTTGGCCGACATGGGATTCTCTCTTCCTTGGGAATTCCGTTATAAGGTCCGGATTGCGGTTGGGTCAAGACTGCTCGATGAAGCGGTCTTTCATCACGATATTCACCGATTCGTGCAGCTCGCTATAGACGATGACAGCTTTGCCTTGCTGTAATTGTTCTCTCACTGCATCGACTTTGACGCCAAGCGGTACATCCTGTTCTCCATATTCGGTTCCCTCCTGCAACACAAAGTGTTCGATCAGGTTGGTCAGGGTGTCGCCGTCCAGTTCTTGCCAGGGAATGATCATTTAAAGGTCTCACAGCAAAAGAGGTGATCGTCAGGCTATTGTTGTGTTGAATCCCGCGAATGCAATCACTTTTTACCTTTTCACCGGAGTCTGAGAGATGTTGTCTGAAGCGCAGCGCAGCGCGCCGTTAACCCTGACTGAGCATCTGGACAGCGCACGTCGAGAGGCGATTGCCCGAGGCATGGTGTGGTTCTGGTTGTTGAACTGGCTGGTGGTGTTGTTTCTTTCGATACGCTACGAGGTTTACAGCCAGGTCGGGCTAGCCAGTGATGACAGCTTGCCCTGGCGCTTTCAGAGTGAGCTGGCCCTGGTCATGGTGGTGCTATTGCTACTACCTGTTGTCAGCCTCTTTTGTGACCATCTGCAGGATCGCCTCTGGTTACGGATGGCTGCGCTGGTGATGGTGCTATGGGGCGGACTCTGGACGCTGCACATCTACACGATTGGTCAGGTGGAGCTGCGGGGAGGGGTCAGCTATGCCAACGGGATCATGCGGCTCAACCTGCTGGCTGCGCTCATTGCGTTTTATCCCGATCGCAAGGTGTTTTATGGCTATCTCTTGGGCCCGATGACGGTGGGTGTGGGGTTGGAACTCTTTTTACGCGTCGATTTTCCACAGATCTACCTGCTTGGCGTGTTGTTTGGCGTGATTGCGCTGGAGGTCGGCCGCCGCATGCTGCACCGTTGGTTTGAGTTGGCGATCATGCGGGAGCATGAAAATCTGACGCTGCTACGCAAACTTGATCAGCTCGCCAAGCAAGATCCTCTGACCGGTGTCGCCAACCGGCGGCATTTCAATATCGAGCTGGATCGCGCGTTAGCCCATAGCCAGGAGAGCGGCGCTCCGCTATCGCTCATCCTGATCGATGTGGACTATTTCAAGCGATTCAACGACCACTACGGCCATCAGGTGGGGGATATGTGCCTCAAGGAGGTGGCACAAGCGCTCAACCGTGCGGTACGCACACCATCTGATCTGGTGGCCCGCTATGGCGGAGAGGAGTTTGTGCTGCTGCTGCCCAATACCGACCGTCAGGCGGCGGCCAGCGTGGCACAGCGGCTGCAAGATGGCTTGGCCAGCCTGCGGCTGGAGCATCTGGCGTCCGAGGTTGCCCCCTGGGTGACGGTGAGTCAGGGGATTGCCAGCACAGTGTCCGGTGAAGGGGCGAGCCAGTTGCTGGAGCGGGCCGATCAGGCGCTCTATCGGGCCAAGGAGTTGGGACGCAATCAGTTCTGTTTTGCAGAGTGACTCTGTTCGGCAATCCAGCGACTGATCCGTTCATCCAGCCAAAACCGTGGCCGCCAGGGCGTGCCGTGCAGAAAGCCGACATGGCCGCCGCGCTGGCTCAACTCATAGCGCACCGTGGGCGAGAGTTGCTCCGGCCGGGGAATGACCGCGTGTGACATAAAGGGATCGTCGGCGGCGTGCAGGATAAGGGTAGGGATGGGGATTTGAGCCAGCAGCGGTAGTCCCGAGCAGCTCTGGTAGTAGTGGTTGGCACTGTGAAAGCCATGCAGTGGCGCGGTGACCAGCTCGTCAAAATCGCGCAGGGTGGCAATCTGCTCCACTTGTCGAGGTTGCCAGCATTCACTCGCTTTCTGCTGCTGGCTGATCTTGTTGAGCAAGTTGCGGCGCATGGTGCGCAGCAGATAGTTCTGATAGACCTTCGAGAAGCCCTGATTGACCCGCTCGGCGCAGCTCGCCAGTTGCAGCGGGGCCGAGACCACCACCGCCGCTTTCAATGCCGCAGGACAGCCCCGCGCCAGCAGATTGACCAGCATATTGCCACCCAGTGAAAAGCCGATGGCGATCAGCGGTTTGCCCGGGAAGCGCTGGCTCAGCTCGGCAATCAGCTCCTGCGCATCACCGATGGCGCCGGAGTGATAGGCCTGCAGGTGGCGATTGGGCTCGCCGCTGCAACCGCGAAAGTGCATCAGCACAGCCTCTCTGCCCTCTTGCTGCAGGTGGGCGAACAATCCCTTGGCGTAGTGGGAGTGAATGCTTCCCTCCAGCCCGTGAAACACCACTATCAGCGGCCGTTCATCAAGGCTGACTTCCCCGCTCCAGGCGAGGTCGACAAAGTCCCCATCCTGCAGTTCAAACCGCTCCGCCACAAAACGGGCAGGGGGGCGACGCAGCCATTTGGGCAATATGGTCTGCAGATGAGGATTGCGTGCCCACCAGGGGGCGTGGAAGTGGCTCTCGGTCAGCATGGGGTCAGTCGGTCTGGGTCGAAGATAAGGAGGACGGGAGGCGTGTTCCTCCCGCCAGTCATTGGCTTATTTCAGCAGGCGATCGTGATGTTCGGCGCCGCGCAGCATGGCCTGGATCAGCTCATTGGCTTCGAACTTGGTCAGCGCCTCATGGGCTCCTACCTGATGGGCCCGCTCCACACTGATCTCGCTGGAGAGCGAGGTGTGCAGGATGATGTAGGCCCCCGCCAGTTTGCTGTCGCTCTGGACTTCGAAGGCCAGCTCATAGCCATCGAGCCCCGGCATCTCGATATCGCTTACCAGAATGTCGATCGGGGTCTTCTGGCTCGCCCGCGTCTGCATCAGGGTCAGTGCATCCTTGCCATTGGTGCAGACCTCATAAGGGATATTGATGTAGTCGAGGGCGGCCATCAGCTGACGGCGAGCGACCGAGGAGTCATCGACCAGCAGGATCCGCATCGGCTTGATCCGCTCCCGCTGCACATCGGTCAGCACCGGATAGAGGTGGCTCGGATCATCCGGATAGACCCGGGAGAGGATCAGCTCCACATCCAGCAGCTGGATCAGCTGGTCATTGACCCGGGTCACGCCGGTTACGAACACATTGTGACCGAGGGAGGCGGGGGGCGATTCGATATCGCGCCAGTTGCACTCGGTGATCTTGTCGATACCGCGTACCAGAAAACCCACCAGAGTGCGGCGGCAATCGGTAATGATGATGAAGCAGTGGGGCATCTCCTCCTTGCTGATGGGGCGATAGCCCACCGCCATCGCCATGTCGATCACCGGAATGGTGGAGCCGCGCATATTGGCAGCCCCCAACACGGTCGGGTGCGAGTGCGGCATTGCCGTCAGCTGGGTGTAGGGCACTATCTCCTTCACCTTGAGGGTACCGATGGCAAAGGATTGTTTGGCTGAAAGGTGAAACAGCAACATGCCCTGGGATTGATTGGCTTTGCTCGTCATGGCAGATGTCCTGTTGGTCGAAACGTTGGCAGTCACTTCAGGCCTCTAGCATAAAGGATTACGGGGGGAATGGCCCTTCCTTGTTAACGACCATCTGGCAAAAAACTGGACTCATTCAGCCAATTTCGTTGGCGTATTCCATCGGCGTCCGGTTATTGATCGCCATCCTCGCCAACGCCCCACTGCTGGCAGGCTGCTTGCAACGCGGCCTCATCGGCATAACCCAGCTTGCTGGCCACCTGCGCGGGTTTGCTGCCGCCTTTGAGCAATCTGAGCGCCTGCAGCAGTTGCCACTGTTGTTGCAATTCACTCCCTTCCACCGGCGCATCGGCTTGTTGTGCCCACAGTTGCAGAGACTCCGGTTGGCCATTGGCCAGCGCTTGCCAGCAGGCTTGCAGCTCACCGTGCCCCTGCTGGCTGATGGCGCACTGTTGCAGCTCATCCAGGATCACCTGCAGTCGCTGACCGTAGGCCCCTTGCCACTCTTTTGGACGTTGCCACCGGGCAAGCGAGTCGAGCAGGGCATCGAGCAGAGGCGTGGCCTGCAGCCAGCCAGCCTGCTGCGGCTGAGCCACGCGCAAAGAGACGCTCAGCTGATCGTACTCGCAACCGCTGAGGGGGCTGAAGGCAGCGAGGGCATCGGCGCAGAGCCAGAAGCTGCTGCCTGCCGGCAGCAATAGTTCATGTTGGCCCAGTCTCAGCAGCGCGGCGCCCCGGGTGATCCGCAACAGCTGCCCGACCGGAGTTCGTTTGCGATTGCCGGCGTGCAGGCCCTGGCAGGAAAAATGGTGATACTCGATGGCGTGATGCATGTAAAAACCCTGATATGATGCTGCCTGGAGGTAACAAATATGGAAACCAGACGTAAAAAGCGCTTCATTGCCGGTGCAGTCTGCCCGGCGTGCGGCAAGTTGGACAACATGATGCTGTATCTGGAGCATGGAGTCGAGAAGGTGACCTGCGTCGCCTGTGGCGATACCCAGGTACAAACGCCTGCCGAGGTCGACAAGCAGACTCGCGAGGCGGAAGAGGTGATCGGGGTGTTTCGCCCCTGATAAGGGAACGGTGGGTGGAATGCGGGTCTCCTCGCTGACGCAGTTGCCGTTTTTTTCGTCACTCAGTGGCGCCGCACGGCATATGCGCGGCCCGCTTTTTAGGGTATTCTGAGCCCGTTTTTTTCTATCCGCAGGATCCTGACATGAAAGTAGCTCCTCTGAGCGTGGTTACGCTGGAATATACAGTCACCGACGAGCACGGTGAAGTCATCGACAGCACTGTCGGCAAAGAGCCGCTGGTCTATCTGCACGGCACCCGTTACCTGGTCTCTGGCCTGGAAGCCGAGCTGGAAGGTCGCGCGGTAGGTGAAGCCTTCGAAGTGACTCTGGCACCGAGCCAGGCCTACGGCGAATATGACGAGACACTGGTACAAGAAGTACCGGGCGAGCTGTTCGACGGCATGGAAGTCTCCGAAGGGGATACTTTTGTGGCTGAAACCGACGATGGCCACCGCCCGGTGACCGTGGTTGAAGTGTCCGAAGAGTTCGTCAAAGTGGATGGCAACCATCCGCTGGCTGGCGTAACCCTGGGCTTCAAGGTCGAGATCAAGGACGTGCGTGCCGCCACTGCCGAAGAGCTGGCCCACGGCCACGTTCACGGTGCCGGTGGTTGCGGTCACGATCACGGTCATGACCACGATCACGGCGGCTGCTGTGGCGGTCATGGTCACGACCATGATGAGGATCACGGCCAGGGCGGTTGCTGCGGCGGTGCTGGCCACGGTCACGATCATGGCCACGACCACGGTGATGACCATGGTCACGGCGGCTGCTGCGGTGGCGGCGGTTGTGGTGGCAAGGGCCATCACCACTGATCACGGCCACGCCGATGATAAAAAACCCGCGATTATCGCGGGTTTTTTTATTGGCTGACAGCTGTGCCAAGCCATGTTGCCTGACCAGAGATAGTGCCGGATCAGTAGTGCGGCGGCGGGGTCTCTTCGGCCATGCTGGCAATCTGGCTGGGTTGTACGCTTTGCAGTTTGTCGATCAGCAGCTGGATCTGGTATTTGAGTCGATCGAGTTCACGGCCCTGGGTGGTTACCTCGTCGTTGAGCTGCTCTATGGTGTACTCCGCATAGGCGAGACGGGTTTCCAGGGTTTCGATGCGATCGTTAAGTTGCTGACTCATGGGCCTTCGGGTCCTTACTTGATTGTCCAGATTTCGGCCAGACCACTGGAGCTGGCACTGACAAGGTGGCTATTGTCGCGCAAAGCGACGCCGTAGACCACTGCGCTGGGCGGTTTCACCTTGGGTTGCGGCGAGACGCGCCAGCTCTGCAGCAGGGCACCATCGCTCACTTGCCACAGGGAGAGCTGACGGGAAGGGGCGCCGGTGATGAGCCACTTGCCATCGTTGGCAAAGCGGGCGCTGGTGTAGACCTCGAAGCGGTGATCATATTGCAGCTGACTCAC
Organism: Aeromonas sp. R5-4; assembly: GCF_040908215.1. Taxonomy (NCBI): domain Bacteria; kingdom Pseudomonadati; phylum Pseudomonadota; class Gammaproteobacteria; order Aeromonadales; family Aeromonadaceae; genus Aeromonas; species Aeromonas sp. R5-4. Next base: position 27,499 of record NZ_JBFODG010000011.1, read on the forward strand.
CTCCTTGCCGGTTTTCAGATCCCAGATGCTGGCCCGGCTGCTGTCGGCGGTGAAGGCGTAGCGGCCGCTCGGCTCCAGTCTGGCCATGATCACCCGGCCACCATGGTTGAAGCGCCAGATCACCTGCCCGCTACGGGTATCCCACAGATAGGCGCTGTAGTCGTTGCCGCCGGTCAGGGCGTAGCGACCGTTGGCGGAGAGATCCACCGTATTGACCTGTTCGGTGTGCCCCAGAAACTGCAGGCGACGGCCGCTTCGGGTGTCGAGCCACTCAGCTTTGCCATCTTCCCGCCCGATCAGCACATAACGACCGTCGGCAGAGAGCGCGATGTCCCTCAGCCTGGATTCAGGAAGTGAGTAGTAGCCTTGTGATTGCCCGTCGCTCAGCCGCCAGGTTGCAAAGGTATCGGGGGTAGCGGTGACGGCATGGCTGTTGCCTTCGGAAAAACGGGTAATGAATACCAGATCATCCGCCGAGTCGGATTGCTTCCAGCGCCAGCGTTGACGGTTCTGTTCCAGATCCCAGACGATGATGCCCTGGCTGATGCTGGAGACGATGGCTTGCTTGCCATCACTGGAGAGATCTGCGGTCAGCAGACCCGTGCTGGCGAGAGTCATTTGCTGGTTGGGTTGGGAGCTCTGCTCGCAACCGGTGAGCATTAAACAGAGGCTCACCAGATAAATGGCACTTTTTATCATTTTTGCGGTCTCACGCTTTTGTTACCTGCGATCACGGCGTTAGTATAAGGCGCTTATCACGATAAACCTCTCATTTCACGATGGAACCGAGAGCGGTATTTGGAGTTTGGAGAAACTGATGAACAAATTTCTGAAGGTGTCCCTGTTGGCGGCGGCCGTTGCCGTCGGTCTGACTGCTTGCCAAAAAGACGAGAAGCCTGCTGCGGCCAATACCGCCGAAGTGAAGGCAGAAGCCAGCAAGCCGGCAGAGGCGACCAAGGCCGAAGCCAAGAGCTTTGAAGAGCAATCTGGCTACGCAATTGGCCTCTCCATGGGGCGTTACATCGCCAATACCCTGGAGCGTCAGCAGGAACTGGGCATCAAACTGGACAACGCCGTGATCCTGAAAGGGGTGACTGACGGTCTGGGCAAAGAAGCCAAGATGACTGATGAAGAGATCCAGAAGGTACTGCAGGATTACGACGCCAAGATCAACGAGCTGACCAAGGCCAAGGCCGAGAAAGACGCCGTTGAGAATCTGAAGAAGGGCGAAGAGTTCCTGGCTGCCAACGCCAAGAAAGAGGGTGTGAAGAGCACTGAATCCGGCCTGCAATACGTGGTCGAGAAGATGGGCACTGGCGCCAAGCCGAAATCTACCGATATCGTCAAGGTGCACTACACCGGTACCCTGACTGATGGCACCAAGTTCGACAGCTCCGTCGATCGCGGCGAGCCGGCTACCTTCCCGCTCAACCAGGTTATCCCGGGTTGGACCGAAGGCGTTCAGCTGATGCCGGTTGGCTCCAAGTTCAAGTTCTTCCTGCCGTCCAAGCTGGCCTATGGCGAGCACGGTGCAGGCTCCATCCCGGCGAATGCCGTACTGGTGTTTGACGTTGAGCTGCTGGCTATCGAGAAGCCGACTGCAGACGATGCCAAGAAGTAATCTTTTCTTGTAGTGAAAAACGGCTCCTTAAGGAGCCGTTTTTACTTGTGTATTCCCTGCAATCGCGGGATAACAGAGCTGTCTTGGCGTTGGGTTTGCGCGCGAAAATAAGGCAAAATAGATCGCAGAATCAAATACAAGGATGAGTCCAGTGGCTGAAAATAAATCGCGTGTCCTGCTGGTGGAAGATACCCGTAGTCTGGCGGTGGTCTATGAACAGTACCTTCGCCAGGAGGGGTACGAGGTGGTGCTGGCCGACTGCGGTCAACAGGCGTTGGCGCAGTTGCTGGCAAGTCCTCCCCCCGTGGTGCTGCTGGATCTGGAGCTGCCGGATATGTCCGGTATGGATATTCTGCAAATGATCACCGAACAGCAGTTACCCTGCTCTGTGGTGGTGATCACCGCCCACGGCTCGGTGGATGTGGCAGTGGAGGCGATGCGCCTCGGTGCCTTTGATTTTCTGACCAAGCCGTTTGACAGCAAGCGGCTCTGCGCCACCGTTCGCAATGCCTTGAAACATCAGCAGTTGAGCTCGCTGGTTGCCCACTATCGGGAGAACTTCGAGCGCAGCTCCTTCTTCGGTTTTATCGGCGCCTCTATGTCGATGCAGGCGGTCTATCGCATCATCGAAAGTGCGGCGCCCAGCAAGGCGACCGTCTTTATCACTGGCGAGAGCGGCACCGGCAAAGAGGTGTGTGCCGAGGCGATTCACCAGTGCAGTCCCCGCAGCGAACAGCCCTTTATTGCCCTCAACTGCGCCGCCATTCCCCACGATTTGATGGAGAGCGAGATCTTCGGTCATGTGAAGGGCTCTTTTACCGGCGCCCAGGGGGATCGCAAGGGGGCGGCCAGTCTGGCCGATGGCGGAACCCTCTTTCTCGACGAGATCTGCGAGATGGACCTGGATCTGCAGAGCAAGCTGCTGCGCTTTATCCAGACCGGCACAGTGCAGCGAGTCGGCAGCGGCAAGCTCGAGACGGTGGATGTGCGCTTTATCTGCGCCACCAACCGGGATCCGCTGGTGGAGGTGAAAGCGGGCCGTTTTCGCGAGGATCTCTACTATCGGCTCCACGTCATTCCGCTTACCCTGCCGCCGCTGCGGGAGCGGGGTGAGGATATCCTGCTGCTGGCGCGCACCCTGCTGCAAAGCTACGCCAAGGAGGAGAACAAACGCTTCAAGGATTTCGATGTCGAGGCGGCGCGAGTGCTGCTCGACTACCCCTGGCCTGGCAACGTACGCGAGCTGCAAAACGTGGTGCGCAATATCGTGGTGCTCAATGACAAGGAGCTGGTGAGCCCGGATATTCTGCCGCCACCGCTCAATGGGGTGCGCCCCCAACTGCCGGCTGCGATTGCGGCAGCGGTGGCATCGGCTCCGGCAGCCACCGGCGTGGCCAACGGGCCAATTCGTCCGCTCTGGCTGGTGGAGAAAGAGGTGATCGAACAGGCCATCGCCAGCTGTGACGGCAACATTCCCAAGGCGGCGGCCCTGCTCGAGATCAGCCCCTCCACCATTTACCGTAAAAAGCAGGGGTGGGAGGAGTCCAATCGGGCCTGAACCATCTTGCCAGCAGCAAGGGCGGCTAGCGTGCCGCCCTTGCTATTTTGGGGATCAGAGTTTGGCGAGGCGCTTAAGGCGGGCCAGTCGCTCCCCCTCGTTGGCGCTGAACCAGCGGTCCTGTGACAGCAGAAACCAGGCGCGGGAGAAGTATTCCGCGGCCAGCGGATCGTCCAGCACCAAGGCATTCTCCCCCAGCTCCTCGAACAGATAACCATCCTCAGGTTCGCCAGCCTCGGCCATATCGGCCTTGAGCTGGTGCAGCTCTGCCAGTGCCTGCTGGTGCTGACCCTGGGCCCGGGTCAGGCGAGCCAGACTCCAGCGGGCGATAAACGCCTTTGCCGGCTGGTTATGCTGCAGATGCCAGGCCAGACATTTCTGTTGCTGGATTTTTGCCTCCTCAAAGCGGCCCAGTTCGAACAGGGTCCAGCCCTGATTGTTGTAAAGGGGGGCCAGCCAGCCGCGCACCTTCTCGTCAATGCTGCGCTCCGCCAGCTCCATCGCCAGTTGATGCCAGCGGCTCTGCTCTTCCAGTGGTGCGGCGATGGCGATCATGTGAGCGGCGTCGATGGCGAGATAGGTCTCCTTCTCCTTGAGTCCCCACTGCCAGGCTTGTTCAAACAGCGGTTTGGCACTGGCTTTGTCGCCCGCCGAGTTAAAGGTGCGGCCTCGCTCCAGCAGGGTCCGGATCCGCGCTCTGGGGGTTGTGTCGGTGAGGCGAGGCTCTATCTCGTCGAGCAGCTGATGGGCTTCGGCAAACTGGCGCTGCAGCGAATGGGTGCGGGCAATTTGGGTCAGCAACTCCAGTTCGAGTTGCAGGTCGGCGGCGGCGCGCGCTTCGGGAAGAAGGGTGTGAAAACGCAGTGCGCTGGCGGCGGGATCCTGATAATCCCACAGCGCCATGAAATCGGGCGGATTGTCCATTTGGCCTCCTTGCTGGTTATCCTGTCACCAAGATGCCTGCAGGCCATTGTTTGTACAAGGGGCGCACGTCACAGAGCGCCCCTTGAGTCATGTTAACGGCTGTGGCCAGTTGCTCAATAGACCATGGCCAGGCTCATCAGCATCAGACCGAGGGCGGCAAAGGCCCCCTCCTTGATGGCGAGCCGTGGCACCAGCGCCTTGGGCAGGGCCGGAAACAGGCTCAGAGCAAAGCCAAGCCCCGGCATCAACCAGTGGAATGCCGGATCGCGCAGGGCGGGATCGGCGGCACCGTTGATGATGATCAGCAAAATAAACAGGGTGAAGGCGGGGAGGATAAACCAGCGTACCCCACCGGCGGCGACCGCCCGCAGCGGCGAAATGCGATAGAGCAGCATGGTCACAAGGAACAGAACAAAAGGGGCCAGCAGATAGAGCGGAGCGGGGTTCATAACATCTTTCCTGAAAACTGATCGTCAAAAAACCGGTTGTCCGGTGCAAGAGGCGCGGGATTTAATCACTCTTCGCAGGTAATCACCAGCAGTCCGGGTTCGGGCTGTGAAGAGGATCCCGGATAAAGGTTTGCTAGCGCACTCTTAGTGCAACCAGAACCAGGCTGCAGCAAATCCCAGCCAGCTCAGCACCAGCAATATCCAGGGCAGGGGATGCTGATGGCTTACTTCAACCAGCTCCAGCTGATCGTCTTGTTCTTCGGTTTGGGGCGCGCCCTGTGGCTGCCTGGCTTTGGCCTGCAATTTCTTCTGGCGGCTCGCTTCACGGGCCCGCGCCTTCATCTGTTTCTTGTATTCGTCGATGCCTTTCTGGATCCCTTGCGCGATAAGCTGGGTCTGTTCCTTGGTCTGCCCCGGCTTCTGGTTGGCACGGGCAATTTTCATCGCCTCCTGCTGGGTCTCAGGGGAAATCTTGTCGTACTTGGCCATCAAATCATCTCCTCGGGCATGGCTGGCTGGGGAGTATGCCATAAAGGCGCGTCCGGGTGGCGCCTCCTTGGTGCGGGAGGGGAGCAAGTGAGTGACTGCTCAACAAAAAAACTGATAAATCAGCAGGAAGCCGGATGTTGGGCCGAAGATCACAATTAGCAGAATTTGTGAGTCATCGATGAAAAACGGTCATCTGTTGTTTGTTATATTGGCGCCCGACCCGCTGGACAGGGTTGATAAATAACAAAACAATCAAGGTGATATGGAAATGAATAATAACTTTATCAAAGGCGGCGTGGCACTGGCCGTGCTTGCTGCACTGACTGGCTGTAATACCTCGAGCAATGACACCGTTGCACCCTGCACCGAAAATGTCTGCAAACTGACCATCCTGCACACCAACGATACCCACGGCCGTTTCTGGCACAACGCTGAAAATGAGTATGGTATGGCAGCCCAGAAGACTCTGGTCGAGCAGCTGCGTGCCGATGCCAAGGCTGCTGGCAGTGACGTACTGGTTCTTTCCGGTGGTGATGTGAATACCGGGGTGCCGGAGTCCGATCTGCAGGATGCCGAGCCTGACTTCATGGCGATGAACAACATTCGCTACGATGCCATGGCAGTGGGCAACCATGAATTCGACAACCCTCTCAGCGTACTGGAGAAGCAGCGCAAGTGGGCCCAGTTCCCCATGCTCTCGGCCAACATCTATGACAAGGCCAGTGGCAAACACTACTTTGACCCCTACAAGGTGTTCAAGCTGGAGAGCGGTCTCAAGGTTGCCGTACTGGGTCTGACCACTGAGGATACCGCCCAGCTGGTTGATCCCAACAACGTGCAGACCCTGGAGTTCCGCGATCCGACCAGCGAGGCGGCCAAACTGGGCCAGCAGATCCGCAGCAACAAGGAGGCCAATCTGGTCTTCGCCATCACTCACATGGGCCATTACGAGAATGGCCAGCACGGCAGCAATGCGCCGGGCGATGTAGAGATGGCTCGTGCACTGCCGGCAGGGACTCTGGATGCCATCATTGGTGGCCACTCCCAGAATCCGGTCTGTATGGAACCGGGTACCACCAACAAGTACGCCAATTTCAAACCGGGTGATAACTGCCAACCGGACCAGCAAAACGGCACCTGGATCATGCAGGCCCACGAGTGGGGCAAGTATGTGGGCCGTGCCCAGTTTGAGTACCAGAATGGCAAGTTGACCCTGACCAGCTATGACCTGATCCCGGTCAACCTGATCAAGCGCAACGCCAAGGGCGAGGCGATCGATGCCAACGGCGCCGTAACCAAGGATCCGGCCAAGATGCAGTTCGTACAGGATGAGATCACCAAGGATCCCGAGCTGTATAACACCCTGCTGGGTTATCAGGAGAAAGGTCAGCAAGAGCTGAATGTCGTCATTGGCTCGGCAGATGGCTTGCTGGTTGGTGATCGCAACTCGGTTCGCAACAAGCAGACCAACCTGGGTCGCCTCATCACCACGGCGACCAGCAGCAAGCTGGGTGTCGACTTTGGTATCGTCAACTCTGGCGGTGTCCGTGACAGCATCCCGGCCGGTGATATCACCTACCGCAGCGTGCTGCTGGTACACCCGTTTGGCAACACGGTAAACAAGGCTGTCATGAAGGGAAGCGATCTGGCGACCTATCTGGGCCAGGTGGCAAGCAAGACCCGCAATACCGGTGGTTATGCCCAGTTTGGCGGTATCAACATGGCGGTGGATTGCCAGGCCAAGAGCGTCAATATCACCAGTATCGGTGGCAAGGCGTTTGATCCGGCAGCAACTTACAGCTTCGCGATCCCGAGCTTCAGCGCCTCCGGTGGTGACGGCTATCCGAAGATCGATACCATCAACGCCGGTTTGGTGGATGCTGCCGTGCTGAAGGAGTACATCGAGGTCAAGAAGACCATCAACGTGGCCGATTATCAGCCGGGCAATGAGGTGAGCTATCTGAACTCAGCCTCTACCGAAGGCTGTAACTGATTCGTCAGCGGGGCGCATAGCCCCCAGATGTGATCCCAAAGGGCAGCCGGTGGCTGCCCTTTGTCGTTGTTTGGGGAGCGGTTACAACTTTTCAATCATCAATGACGATAGCACTCGCCTGTATCAGGTCAGGTGAGGGGATGAAATGAAAAGAGGCGGCCCATGGGCCGCCTCTTGCGTAGTGACAATCTAAACCTTACAGCTGCTCGATCCCGACGATATGCCAAGGGGCATTGTTTTTGGCCAGATCGCGCTCTAGGTGCCAAACCTCTTTGATGTCTTCTTCGACCTGCTCCTGACGGTCCATGTAGCGGCCGCTGAAGCGCACGCTCACCTGAGCCCAGTCGCTGCCGTAGTCGGCTCGTACCAGCTGGGTATCGACGTACATCACTTCCGTATGCTGGTCGCCAGTCAGTTCGGCGCGCTCGGCTTTGAGCTGTTCAAACAGCTCGGGGCTAACATACTCGCGTACTTTTTCCAGATCGTTCTTGTTCCACGCCTCTTGCAGGGTGCGATAGTGATCGCGGGCACCGGCCAGGAAGCTGTTCATGTCAAAGCCTGGCGGCAGGCGGAACGGCACATCGCTGTCGGCAAAGCCGGTGGCTTGCGGTGCGCTGTTGCTCTGCTCAAACTGCTGTGGGGCCGTGGATTGCGGTGGCTGATAGCCCGCATAGGCCGCCTGTTGTGGCTGTGGCGTCGCGACCTTGCCCTTGCGCAGGGTACGGATCAGGAAGACGGCACCCAGCGCCAGCAGGGCGATCAGCAGGAAGTCCATTCCTTGCAGACCTTCAAAGGCACCGCTGCCCAGCAGGTAGGCAAACAGGCCGCCAGCCAGCAGGCCGCCCAGCAGGCCACCCATCATGCCGCTCTTTTTCGGCGGAGTCTGGGCATTCAGTGTCGGATTCTTGTTGTCGACCGGTTTGGCCGCAGGCTGGGCCGGCGCAGTTTTGTAACTTTTACCAAAGGATTTGCCGCCGCCAAATTTCTTGGCTTCGGCGTGAGGTGCCCCCAGGCCAATGGCCAGGATCACGGCAAACAGGGTCAGCATCTTTTTCATTTTGACTCTTTTCACTCTCGTCTGTGGGTGGGGCATGCTCCGCTTTGGCAAGCTCAGCAAGGCGCATGGCAGGCTGCCTGTCCCTAATTGTGTCGCAGCTTGTATTCATCAATATCACCTCTGGCATGAATTATTCATGAACGAGGTTGCCGCGATGCGGCGTCAAACAATAGGAGTAAACCAGATGAAAAGCAGAAGATTGAGTCGCAAGGAGCGCAAAATGCGAAGCAAAATCAAAATGGTCAAGGTAGAGCAGACTCTGGTTTGGCCCTTTATGATGGTATGAGCCGCCAGATAGGGCTCGCCGTAGTTGGCTTTCTTTTGTAAAATTCCCGTCCCCTTCCCGCTGCGGTTTTTATGTGTATGGCAGAGCAAGTGACGGCGAAAAAAGACGCCAAGACACAACAGCTGAAAGTTCCTCCCCACTCTTTTGAGGCCGAACAGTCCGTACTGGGCGGCCTGATGCTGGATAATGATGCCTGGGATCGGGTTGCCGAACGGGTGATCGATCAGGATTTCTACAGCCGTCCACACCGGTTGATCTTCCAAGCTATGACCCGCCTCTCCAACGCGGGCAACCCCATTGACCTCATCACCCTGCAGGAGGAGCTGGAACGCTCCGAACAGCTGGAAGAGGCGGGCGGCTTCGCCTATCTGGTGGAGATCGCCAAGAATACCCCGAGTGCCGCCAACATCAACGCCTACGCCGAAATCGTGCGCGAGCGAGCGGTGGTGCGGGAGATGATTTCGGTCGCCAACGAGATAGTCGAAGCGGGCTACGAACCACAGGGCCGTACCTCAGGCGATCTGCTGGATCTTGCCGAGAGCAAGGTATTCAAGATTGCCGAGCAGCGCACCAGCGCCAACGAGGGGCCCCAGCCGCTTAAGCTGATCCTCGAGCAGACCGTCGACAAGATTGAAGAGCTGTTCAAGACGCCGCACAACGGGGTGACCGGGGTATCGAGCGGTTACAACGATCTCGACAAGATGACCGCCGGTTTGCAGCGCTCGGACTTGATCATCGTGGCGGCCCGTCCTTCCATGGGCAAGACCACCTTTGCCATGAACCTGTGCGAGCATGCGGCCCTCACGGCCGACAAGCCGGTGCTTATCTTCTCGCTGGAGATGCCCTCCGAGCAGATCATCATGCGTATGCTCGCCTCGGTCGGTCGCATCGATCAGACCAAGGTGCGTACCGGTCAGCTCGATGACGAGGATTGGGCGCGCCTCTCCTCCACCATGGGATTGCTGCTGGAGAAGGGCAAGATGTATATCGATGACGCCTCCGGCCTCACCCCGACCGATGTGCGCTCCCGTGCCCGTCGGGTGGCACGCGAGCACGGTGGCCTATCCATGATCATGGTGGACTACCTGCAGTTGATGCGGGTGCCGGCGCTCTCTGACAACCGTACCCTGGAGATCGGCGAGATTTCCCGCTCCCTCAAGGCCTTGGCGAAAGAGCTGCAGTGCCCGGTGGTGGCGCTCTCCCAGCTCAACCGAAGTCTGGAACAGCGGGCCGACAAGCGCCCGGTCAACTCGGACCTTCGTGAATCGGGCTCCATCGAGCAGGATGCGGACTTGATCATGTTTATCTATCGTGATGAGGTTTATCACGATGACAGCCCTGACAAGGGGATTGCCGAGATCATTATCGGCAAGCAGCGTAACGGCCCCATCGGCCGGGTGCGCCTCACCTTCCAGGGGCAGTTCTCCCGGTTCGACAACTATGCCGGCCCGGCGTTTGACGACGATTATTGATATAAACCCAAGGTGATGGTGGTTTCGTCATTACCACGACTGCCCTGATCGATAGCCAGTCATTGGCTGCCGCTCAGGGCCTGTTTTCCCGGTTCGACAATTATGCCGGTCCGGCCTTCGACGACGATAAGTGAGTGGCGGTCTTCTGCCCGATGAGGGGGAGACCATTTGTGCCCTCGTAAGGGAAAACCATGAAAGCGGCTACTGCCCAAATCAACACTGCGGCCTTGCGCCACAACCTCGCCGTGGTCAAGCGCCACGCTCCCGCTTGCAAGATCATCGCTGTGGTCAAGGCCAACGCCTATGGCCACGGGCTGCTGCCGGTCGCCCGCACCCTGGTGGATGCGGATGCCTATGCGGTGGCCCGTATCGAAGAGGCGCTGATGCTGCGCTCCTGCGCCGTGGTCAAGCCCATCGTGCTGCTGGAGGGCTTCTTCTCCGCCGATGACCTGCCGGTGCTGGCGGCCAACAATCTGCAGACGGCGGTTCACACCTGGGAACAGCTCGAAGCGCTGGAGCAGGCCGAGCTGCCAGCCCCCGTGGTGGCCTGGCTCAAGCTCGACACCGGTATGCATCGGCTCGGGGTGCGGGCCGACGAGATGCCCGCCTTTATCGAGCGCCTCGGCAAGTGCAAGAACGTGGTGCAGCCGTTCAACATCATGACCCACTTCAGCCGCTCCGATGAGCTGGAGCAGCCCACCACCCGCGAGCAGATTGATCTCTTTAGCCGCCTAACGGCGCCGCTGGCAGGCGAGCGGGCCATGGCCAACTCGGCGGGTATTCTGGCCTGGCCGGACTCCCACTGCGACTGGGTGCGCCCCGGTATCATCCTCTATGGCGTGTCGCCGTTCCCCAACACGGTGGCGGCCGATTACGACCTGCAGCCGGTGATGACCTTGAAGACCCAGCTGATTGCGGTGCGGGATCACAAAGCGGGCGAGCCGGTGGGCTATGGCGCCAACTGGGTGTCGGATCGCGATACTCGGCTCGGGGTGATCGCCATCGGCTACGGTGACGGCTATCCGCGCATGGCGCCCAATGGCACTTCCGTGCTGATCAACGGCCGCATCGTGCCGCTGGTGGGGCGTGTCTCCATGGATATGAGCACCGTCGATCTGGGCCCAGGCGCGACCGACAAGCCCGGCGATGAGGCGGTACTGTGGGGCGAGGGGTTGCCGGTGGAGCGGGTGGCCGATGAGATTGGCACCATCCCCTACGAGCTCATCACCAAACTCACCTCCCGCGTCTTTATGGAGTACGTCTGATGTGGCAGCAGTGCCTGCTGACTCTGAAGCCCCGTTCGCGGGGCTTTCATCTGGTGACCGACGAGCTGGTGGCCAAGCTGCCGATGCTGGCGGATTACCGGATCGGCATGGTCCACCTGCTACTGCAACACACCTCCGCCTCGCTCACCCTCAACGAGAATTGCGACCCCAGCGTGCGCAGCGATATGGAGGCCCATCTGCACCGGCTGGCGCCGGAGGATGCCCCCTACTATCGCCACACCTATGAGGGGGCGGATGACATGCCCGCCCATATCAAATCCTCCCTGCTCGGGGTGAGCCTGCAACTGCCGATCCGTGATGGTCAGTTGGCGCTCGGCACCTGGCAGGGGATCTGGCTTGGCGAGCATCGTGTCGATGGCGGTGCCCGCAAGGTGCTGGTGACCCTGCAGGGTGAGTAATCAGGCTGCAACCAGCTGAAAGATGACGATAAAAAGAGGGATGGCATTGAGCCATCCCTCTTTTGTTTTTACGATTTCGCGAGCTATCCGCCTGCCAGTAGTGAAGCGCTCTGCTTGGCTCAGGCGACCTTGAAGGGGGTCAGCTCGGCCAGCGGGGCGGCGTCCATAAAGGCTTGCGGCTCCTGGCCATGTTTGAAGATCTTGAAGTCCTGCTCGCGGGCGCTCCAGTACTCAACGGTATCGCCGCTGATCTGCAGCAGGCTCGCTTCGCGCAGAGCCACCACATATTCGCTCGGGTTGATGGCGCAGAACTCGGCCAGACGCTCGTCGCGGGTTTCACCCATGTGGCCGCTGATGCTGGCATCCAGATAGTGCGGGTTGATCTGCAGCGGGAACAGGCCCAGCGCGGGCAGCACGGCGGCGTTGCAGACCGGCATGTCGTTGGTGGTGCGGATGCTCGGGGTCGCCACGTTGCAACCGGCGCTCCAGCCTACATAGGGGACGCCCCGTTCGCGCACGGCACGCTGGATCGGCACGATCAGGCCGTTTTCATGCAACATCTGGTTGAGGCGCCAGGTGTTGCCGCCACTGATAAAGATGGCATCGGCCTGATTGACGGCCTCGACCGGATCATCGAAGTGATGAATGCTGATGGTCTCGATCCCGAGGCTCTCGGTAAGTTCGTTGGCGCGGGCATCCCAGTCGCTGCGGATCACCGCGTAGGGGATGAGCATGATGCGCTTGACCTGTTTGCGCGCGAGCAGGCTTTGAACCCGATCGCGGGCCCAGCCGAGCAGACCCGGAAATTCGTTGGCTTTACCGTTGCTAAGCAGAAGCAGTTCCATCAGATACGTCCTCAAAAAGTGAAAGCGGAGGAGGGAGGGCCACCGGAGCCGCCGTGCGGCCGGATGGCAAGAGGAGGCATGCTACCACCATTGGCGCGGCGGTTCTGTGATCGCGAGGCCCATTCAACGGCCATGGAGGAGTTATGGATGGATAACTCAATGCCAAGCGGTGGATTAATGGGCCGTGGTCAACTCGCCACCCATTGCCAATAAAAGACCCCGCCGCAGCGGGGTCATGGCAGAGTTAGTCGAGTTTGAGATCGACCCACACCATGCGGTGATCCGAACTGACTCCCTTGGCGATGCCGAGTTTCGCATCATAGACCAGGTGATAACCGGCCTCGAAGCTGGCAGGCCAGTAGACACCGCTCTTCACCGCGTTGAGGTTGGCGGAGGGGATGACGTGATCCAGCTGCAGCACGCTGGAGTTGGTGATGCGTTCCGGGTTGGGGCGAGTGAGGTTGCGTTTGCAGTCGGTCCCCTTGCTGACACACTCCGGGCCCCCTTCGCTGACCGGGATCAGGGTGCCATTGGTGATGGCCTGATTCATCAGCGGGTTGTTTAGCAGATCCTGCATGGCGGTCAGGTCGCCGTCACCGGTGAGCGGATCGGCGTTGAGATCACCCGCGATAACAAACTTGGCGTTTTTGGCCAGCCCACCCTTGGTGCCCTTGTCATCGGTCATGTAGTTGAGACCCTTGACGTAGTCATTCCAGAAGGCGATCTCGGCGCGGTTGTGTTTGACGGTGTGGCGCGCCGCATTGGCAAAGATTGGCGGGGTCGGGTGGGAGATCAGGAAGTGGATCACCTCTTCCCCCTTCTCGGTCTTGATCCGTACCGGCACATCGGCATGGTTCTTGGAGGAGAGCGGGTACTGCTGCCAGGCTGCGTCTGAATACCAGGCATCACCACACTGGCGGCCGGCCGGGATCTTGACCTTGGGATTGTTGCAGTCATCGATGATGGGGTTCTGCTCGCCCGGCATATCCTTCCACTTGAAGTTCTGGAAGGTACGGATCTGCTTGGTGTCGATGGGGTATTTGGACATCACCGCAAAGGCATACTGGCCGTGATAGTTGCCAAAGCCCCAGGCATCGTCGGGGCCGCTGTTCACCTTGCCATCCAGATTGAGGTCATAACCGCTCATCAGGCCGGTGTTGGTGGCGAAGTTCTGCATCACCGGATAGCTGATGGCCGTCACCTCTGCGTGCTGGGCGTGAGCCAGATAGTTGTCGTTGAAGGCTTTCAGGTCGGCGGTGCTCTCGCCTTTGCCGTCGTTGTCGAACTCGTTGAGCAGGAACACATCCGGGCGGGTGCGCTGGATGATCTCCGCCACGTTGCGGATCTGCTGCACGTTCTTGGCTTTGGTTTCAGTGGCGCCGCTCAGGCTCCCTTCGGCGAGGCGGGCCAGCAGGGCATCCTGCTCGGTGCGGGTCAGCGCCAGCTCACCGGTCAGCATACCGGCGGCAGTGCGGTCAAAAGAGAGGTTGAAGGTGGCAAAACGAACCATGGGATCAGCTGCCTTTGAGTCGTTGTCGCTGTTGCAGCCAGCCAGCATCCCGAGGGAGATGGCGGCAGCCAGTAGGGTCTTGTTGATATTCTTCATTGTAATTATTCCGTAGCATCAATGAGTTATGCCTTCTGTGAGGCGGCGCCATTATAAGTAGACGGAGATGCTGCGGGGATTTTGCCTGAGCAAAGTGTGAGGATATTCACACCACATATCTGGCGATGATGAATGTTAGCAGGGCGATATGGGGTGTGAAAAACCGGTTTATACGCTGCAGTTTCCGGGATGAATGGCGTATTTCCTGCCGTTACCGCACTCTGAATTTGTCACACCACCATCGGCAGGCCGCTCTCGGGGTGGTGGATCACCTGTGCCGGATAGTCATAGAGACGGGCGATCAGCTCAGGGGTCAGCACTTCGGCAGGTGTGCCATCGGCCATCAGCTTGCCCCGCTCCAGCATCACCAGCCGATCGGCATAGCGCGCCGCCAGATTGAGGTCGTGCAGCACCACCAGCACCGCAGTATTGCGGCTGGCGAGGGCGCGTGCCATGGTGAGCAGCTGATGCTGGTATTTCAGATCCAGCGCCGAGGTGGGCTCGTCGAGCAGTAGCAGGCGGGGTTGCTCGGCCTGCTCGGTCGGGGAGGGGGCTTGCCAGATCTGCGCCAGCACCCGGGCAAACTGCACCCGCTGCCGCTCGCCGCCAGAGAGCCCGGGATAGAGCCGCTTGGCCAGATGCTCGACCCCGGCATGAGTCATGGCCGCCGCCACTATCTCGTCGCGCCGTGCCGCCGGTTCACTGTGGGGCAAGCGCCCCATGGCGACCACTTCGTGGCAGAGAAAGGGGAAGTTGAGGGAGGAGCTTTGCGGCAATACCCCGAGCCGGTGGGCCAGCTGGCTGCTGTCCCACTGCTGGCGATCCGCGCCAAACAGGGTGATGGAACCCTCATATTCCAGCTCGCCGGTCAGGCACTTGAGCAGCGAGCTCTTGCCCGCCCCGTTGGGGCCGAGCAGCGCGGTGAGGGTGCCGCTCTCGAGACTAAGATCGAGCCCATCCAGGACCTGGCGCTGGCCACGGCGCAGGCTGAGTCGGCTGCAGCTCAACAGGGGGGAGGAGAGTGAGGATGAGAGTGGTTGCATAACAGTCCGTATCACAGGGCGCGGCGGCCTTTTACCAGCAGCCAGATGAAGAAGGGGGCGCCGAGCAGAGCGGTGATGATGCCCACCGGCAGCTCGGCCGGGGCCAGCAGGGTGCGTGCCAGCATATCGGCTGCCAGCAGCAGGGCGGCGCCAAGCAGGGCCGAGAGCGGCAGCAACCTGACATGGTTGGGGCCTGCCAGCAGGCGCACCAGATGGGGCACTACCAGCCCGACGAAGCCGATCATCCCCGATACCGCCACCGCCACCCCGACGCCCGCTGCGGTGAGCAGAATCAGGCGACGTTTGAGGGATTGCACATTGACCCCCAGATGACGGGCCTCTCCTTCCCCCAGCAGCAGGGCGTTGAGGGGATTGGCATCGCGCATAAAGAGCCACAGCAGGGCCGCCAGGGTGAGCAGGGCCAGCGCCACATCGGCCGGTTTGCCTGCCGCCAGCGTTCCCATCTGCCACAGGCTCAGGTTGCGCAGCATCTGATCGTCCGCCAGATAGGTGAGCAGGCCGATCACTGCACCGGAGAGCGCAGTGATGGCGACCCCGGCCAGCAGCATGACGGTGACCGAGGTGCCGCCCTCACGGGTGCCGAGCAGATAGACCAGAGTGGTGGTGAGAGCGCCGCCGAGAAAGGCGAGCAGCGGCAGCAGACCAACCCCGATGGTGGCTTGCAGCTGCTGGCCATATTGTGGTGCAAGAGGGGCCAGCAGCACGATGGCGAGCGCCGCACCGAGTGCCGCACCGCCGGAGACACCTATGATGCCGGGGTCAGCCAGGGGGTTGCGAAACAGCCCCTGCATCACGGCGCCACAGAGCCCGAGGATCCCCCCCACTGCGATGCAGAGCAGGGTTCTCGGCAGGCGAATTTCCTGCACGATCAGCAGCTTGTGCGACTCTATCCCGCTCTCCTGCCCGGCAAACAGCGCCCGCAGACTCTCGCCCAGGGTGAGGGTCATGGGGCCGGTTGCCAGCGAACCGAGCAGCAACAGTGCCAGTGCGGCCGTGGTGAAGGCCAGCAGCCAGGAGAGGGGCAACCGCATCATGACCCCTGCTTGATCCATTGGGCGATCTGGTTCGCCTGTTGCAGGGAGTTGAGGCTCAGGCCCCCTTGCAGGGCGTGGCCATCGATGGCGTGAATGGCGTTACGCTTGCCAGCCGGGGTGGCGGCCAGGGCGGGCACTTCAGCCAGCACCTTGGCCGGATCGGCATATTGCTGCCAGTCACGACCGCTGACCAGCACCAGATCGGGCTGCATCTCGATGAGGGATTCGGCGGATACCGGCTTGTAGTTGCGCAATTCGGCGACCGGATTGATGCCGCCCGCCAGCGAGATCAGCGCGCTGGCCGTGGTGTCCCCCCCGGCGATGCTGGTGGGTTGCCCCTTGTGCAGCAGCAGGAAGGCGACCTTGAGCGGTTTGTTCTGTTTGGCTTGCGCCGCCAGCTGATCGGTCTGGGCCTGGATCTCTGCCTTCAGGCGATCGCCAGCGGCTTTGTCGCCCAGCAGGCTGGAGAGGGTGTCGATACGCTGGTTGAGGTTGGCGAGAGTCGGTGCGGTATCCAGCACCTCTACCTTGACCCCGGCACGGCGCAGCTGATCCAGGGTCGGGGCCGGGCCCATCTCGTCGCTGCCCACCAGTCGGGTGGGGGAGAGGCTCAGGATCCCTTCGGCGGCCAGTGCCCGGTGATAACCCACCTTGGGCAACCCTTTTGGCAAGGGGCTGCTGACATCGGTGGCGATCAGGCTCGATTCACCGCCAAGGGCCAGAATGAGTTCTGTGGTGGCCGGGCCGATACTGACGATACGCTCTTTCTGTCCGTCGGCGGCAACGGCAGAGAAGGGAGAGAGTGAACTGCAGAGCAGGCTGATGGCGAGGGCAAGACGACGGCCCATGCTAACCTCCGAAGGGGTGAATGAAACGGGTGTGCCGCCGAGAATATCAAGGCTTTGGAAAAAATGCACTGATAATGATAGCAATTATCAATTGCATTGGTTTCGGTGCTTTATTAGAGTAGCCGCCATGATAAACAGCGGGACAATATGGTCCCGCAGAGGGAGAAAACATGAGCATTGCACAACGCATTCACGCGCTGCTGGAGCAGGATCCCGGCGCTCATCCGTCCACTCTGGCGGCCCAGCTTGCCATCAGCGAATGGGAGGTGGTTCGCCATCTGCCCGCCGAGCTGGTGACCCTGTTGCCCGCCGATCGCGCACAAGGCCTGCTGGAAGATTTGGCCGACTGGGGCCCGGTGACCACCATCGTCGAATCAGAAGGTTCCATCTTCGAGGTAAAAGCCCCCTTCCCGAAAGGCAAGGACGCACGCGGTTACTACAACCTGATGGGCCGCGACGGTGAGCTGCATGGTCACCTCAAGCTCGACAACGTGGCGGGAATTGCGCTGGTCAGCAAGCTGTTCATGGGCAAGGAGGGGCACTCCTTCCAGTTCTTCGGTCACTCCGGCCGCTGCATTTTCAAGGTCTATCTGGGTCGCGACGAGAAACGCCAGCTGCTGGCCGATCAGGTCACCCGTTTCATGGCGCTGCGCCACAACTCTCAAGAGGAAGTCAAAGCATGAGTGAACGTCAGGAGCGTCTGCAGAACCGCCTGCAACCGGAGATCCGCGAGTTTCGCGACAGCTGCCGCACCCTGCAGCTCGCCACCGTCGATGGCGAAGGCAATCCCAACGCCAGCTATGCCCCGTTCGTGCTGCAGGAAGATGGCTACTATGTGCTGATCTCCGAGATCGCCCGCCACGCCCGCAACCTGCAACTGGTGCCCCAGGTATCCCTGATGCTGATCGAGGATGAGAGCGGTGCCCGCGAGCTGTTTGCCCGCAAGCGCCTGACCTTCGATGCGGTGGCTGAAGTGGTGGCCCGTGACGACGCCCGCTGGAGCAAGGCGGTCGCTGCACTGGAAGGTCGTTTTGGCGAGATCATCAAGGGTCTCTCCAACCTCAAGGATTTCAAACTGTTCCGCCTCAAGCCGGAGCAGGGGCTGTTCGTCAAGGGCTTCGGCCAGGCGTTTGCGGTCTCCGGTGACGAGCTGGTGGATTTCGTCCATCTGGTGGAAGGGCACAAGCGCATCGACAACGGTGCCGAGCTCACCAGCCCGGCCGATGCGCCGGTCTGACGATCCCTGTCGACCACGACAGCCGTCATAACAAAACGGGCAGCCACTGGGCTGCCCGTTTTTATTGCGCTATCTCATCCGGCCTGTTCAATCCTGCCAGCTGGCCTTGTTGGGAAAAGCGCGACGATCGGCGTCGGTGGCCGTTTCGTTGCATTCTCCTCGCACTTTCCAGGAGGTCTGGCTCAGCACGATGTAGCCCTGGCGGCAATACTGCTTGGTCGCCAGGGTCTCGGTCAGCAGGTTCTCCTGTAACGCCTCCCGCTGTTCCAGCAGCCGCTGGCTCTGGGCCGCCGAGAGGCCGCGCGGCAAGGTGTCGTTAGGCGCGGCCTCAAAGGTGAACCGCTTGCTCCCCTCCTCGTTGATGTGGGTCAGAAACAGGGGTTCCGGCCCGTCATACTTCTGGCCGGGCAAGCTGGAGCAGGCCGACAGCAGGGGAACAATCAACAACAGGGTGGCAGACAACAGGCGCACGACAGACTCCAGTGAGAAACGAGGCGAGGCTCGCAGATTAGCACGGCTGCAGGGCGGGTGTTACTGCCAGCAGCTCGTCGGTGGTGAGCAGGGTCACACTGCGCCCCTCCGGCAGGCTGAGGTGGCGCCACATCCAGTGATGGTGCTCGGTGATCTGGGCTGCGCTCAGATGGGGGCGATCGGCGGTGGTGTGACCATCGCTCAACACCAGCACCTCGTACCCATGGGAGGCGGCACTGCGCACCGTGGTATCGACGCAAAAATCGGTGGCACAGCCACAGAGAATGAGTCGATCGACCGGCTGCTCGGCCAGCAGGAAGGCAAGCTCGGTATCGAGAAAGCTGTCACATGCTGTCTTGCGCACCCGGCTATCTCCTTTGGCCGGTTGCAGCGCACTGTGCAACTGCCAACCCGGGGTGCCCGGTTCCAGTTCGGTACCGGGGGGCGAGTCATGCTGGATATAGATGACCCGTCCCTGTTGCTGCCTGACATGGGCCGCAGCCCGATTGATATTGGCCAGCACTTGCTCCTGGCGGTAACGGGGCTCGTTGAACAAGCCTTGCTGCACATCGATGATCAGTAACACATCCATTTTCTTACCCGCCGTTTCCTTGAAGATTAGGGTTGCAGCCACTGGCTGCAGTCACGACTGCGGGATTGATGCAGCGCGCCCATATCTTGCTTCATCTCGTCACTGTTTTGCCAGCGCTTAGGCAGCGGCATGATGGTTACCTGCACATCGGCTGCGGGATCTGCAACAGAGGTCTCATCTGCACGGGGCACGACCAGCGCTACCTTGAGGGCAGGATTGCGGCTGGCGATGCGACTGGCGAGTCCAAGCCCCCCCTCGACGTGGAAATTGCCGGCGATATGCATGATCTGCTGGCCCGGGTGCTTGGCGAGATAATCCACCATGCTCTCGGCCATGGTGTCATCCCAGCTGGTCTGGGCGGCGAAGCGGCGGGCGTTGCTGTCGGCATCGCCGTGGTGCATGGAAGCCATAAATTTCTGGCGATAGGGATCATCCCCCAGCGTCAGTTGGCGGGCCAGCTGGCTGCGGCGCGACGCGGGCAGTTTGTCGAGCCACTCAGCCCCCTCCTGACCGACACAGCTCACCAGCGGTTTGGGGGCGTTGGCGGCGATCACCGGCATCTGGTGAGCCTTGGCAAACTCTACCAGCGGGCGGTAGTCGCTTGGATAGTTGGGCCAGGCGTTGCCTTCGCGGATCAAGGCCGCTTCACCAATCTGATTCGCCAGAAAGGCATCCAGCGTCTTCTGATCGGCGCGGCTGAACTGCTCCATGGAGAGGGCCAATGGCCGACCGTGCTGCTGACCTGCGGTGTAGAGCCCGCTCAGCAGGCGCGATTGCAACAGATGCACGGCGGGATGGCTGTGCAGCTCGCCCACCAGAATTATATCGGCGTCGGCAATGCGCGCGATTGCTTGCTCCAGCGTCAGGTCTGCGTCTCCCTCGCTGCTTAGCCGGTAGTCATAGAGCGTCTGCAACTGTGATGACTGGGTCGGTTGAGTGGGGGTGGCACAGGCTGCCAGCAGCAGCGGCAGGGCGAGCAGGGGAAGTCGTCTAATCATGGGATCTCACGGCTGATATGCCCGGATGCCGGTGCATCTCGGGGGGCTAATAGAGAATAAGGGCAACACAGAGCGACAGTGTAAAACCAATTTGGTTCAAAACAAATGAGAATGATTTCGTTTCTTGTTGATCTTTGTCGAGAGCCGGGTAATATGCGGCCTGTTTGATAACAGTTCTCAATAAGGATTCGCTGTGACCCATCATAACGCACTCTCTCTGGTTGCCCTCGCCGTGGCGGCTGGTCTCTCCTCCCAGGTCTTTGCTGCCACCCAGAAGGCGGATGAAGTCGTGGTCGTCAGCGGCTCACGGATGGAGCAAAAACTGGAAGATGTCTCCGGCCCCATCTCGGTGATCACCGCCAAGCAGATTGAAGAGCAGGTCGTCACCAACGTCGCCGACCTGTTCCGCTACGAACCCGGTGTGACTGTGCTCGGCGGTCAGGGTGATGCGCAGACCTTTATCATCCGCGGCATGGGTGAAAACCGGGTCAAGGTGGTGCGCGACGGTGTGCGCCAGAACGATGCCTACAGCAAGGGCGGGGTTGGTCAGAGCTACTTTGATACCGACATGATCAAGCAGGTGGAAGTGGCCAAGGGGCCCGCTTCTGCCGCCTACGGCTCCGATGCGCTGGGTGGCGTGATTGCCATCACCACCAAGGATGCCAGCGATTTCCTCAAGGGCAAGGATAGTTATCTGGACGTGACCAGCGGTTACGCCTCCAGCAGCCACCAGAAGATGGCGGGCTTTACCGGCGCCTTGCGCACTGGTGAAGTGGAGAACCTGCTGCGCTACACCTGGCGCGATGGCGGTGTGACCCAGAATTTCGACTCCACCAAGAACGACTTCGATATCGGTACCCACGCCCTGCTGCTCAAGAGCAAGTGGAACCTCTCCGATGAGCAGTTCCTCAAGCTGACCGTTGACTACCTGACCGATGGCGAGGAGCCGGATGCGGTCAAGCTCAACAAGGTCGGTACCGGTACTGCCCGTGTCTTTGATCAGCCCATCACCGACAAGCAGACCGACAACCTCTCTGTGGTGCTGGATCACGGCATCGCGCTGAATCAAGGCTGGGCTGATCGGATGGATAGCAAGGTTTACTTCGCCCGCACCAAGCAGACGCTGGATCAGTACGCCTCATCCAAGTATCCGGTCAGCCCCGGCAACCCCTATGTGACCAAAAACTCGCTGGATCACAACGTGTTCGATCAGAAGAACATCGGCGCCCAGCTGCAGTTCCACAAGGCGGTCGCCAACCACCGCCTGGCCTGGGGGGCTGAATACGAGCACACCGACAACGAACGTACCCGTTACAAGGGGCCGACGACTCCCGGTGATTTTGTCGGCTACAACGAGCTGAGTTTCCCGGCTACCACCAGCGAGCGCAGCGCCCTGTGGGCCTTTGACGAGATCAAGTTTGGCGAGCGCTGGGTACTGACCCCGGGTGCCCGTTATGACTACTACCGGATGACCCCGGACAACGATCCGGCCTACACAGGCGACAAGCTGCACAAGTTCTCCGAAGGGGAGTTGTCACCCAAGCTGGGTCTGGTGTTCAAGGCCCACGAGGCGGCCAACCTGTTCGCCCAGTACAGCCACGGTTTCAAGGCCCCCATGTATGACAGCGCCTTCTCCACCCTGAACCATCAGGCGTACGGCTATCGCATCGAGCCCAACCCGAACCTCAATCCGGAGAGCAGCGACGGCATCGATCTTGGCGTGCGTGGCAGCAGCAACGGCTTCAGCTATGAAGTAGCCAGCTTCTACAACAAGTTTGAAGACTTCATCGAGATGGTGGAAGTGGGCAAAGAGGGGCGCACCGCCGTCTACCAGTACCAGAACCTGAGCAAGGCGACCACCAAAGGGGTCGAAGCCAAGGCGGATTACTGGCTCAACGACATCGTCAATGTCTGGGGCAACCTCGCCTACATCGAAGGCAAGGATGGGGATGGCAACTACATCAACAGCCTGAGCCCGCTGAACGGTTCCGTCGGTGTGCGTCTGGAACAGTCCCAATGGAACTTCAACACCGCGCTGCGCTTTGCTGACGACATGGACAAAGTCCGTAAAGACAGCAAAGGCAACGATTACGTGAAGAGCGCCGGTTGGGGTGTGGTTGATATGTACGCCCAGTTCAACCCGATGACCGACCTGCAGCTCAACGTCGGGGTCTTCAACCTGTTTGACAAGGAGTACACCAGCTACGAGCGCATCGCCGGTCGTGATGCAGGTTCCGACAACAGCCTGATGACCGAGCCGGGCCGCAACCTGAGTGCTCGGGTCAAATACGTATTCTAAAAAGACAACACACGCAGTGATCGCGGGCTGTTGCCCGCACCGGATCCCCGCCCTGACAGGCGGGGATTTTTTATACGTGTAGCCAAGCGCGAGGTGACCCGCTCACCCTATGTTATTCATTGGCTTCGCCTTTTTCTTTGTGTTGGCGAGATATTATGCTATTTGATTCATTGTTAATGACATTTAGTAATTCTTTACAATGGGTGCGCCTCGCCTTTGACTTCGACATCGAACTATTTTCTCGACACCGCCGATGCACTTGAGCTGATTACTCTCTTCAATGAGGCCTCTGACGAGCAGACCATAGTGACTCTGTTGCGAACTCTGAGCCAGCAGATGGGATTTGACCACTTCCGGCTTGGATTCATCTTTCCCAGTTCGATTCAGCGTCCTGATGTGAGGATTTTCAACGGCTGTCCTGCCGAATGGGTGCAGGCCTATGACAAACAGCGTTTCTTTGCGGTAGATCCCGTAGTGCGCAAAGGAATGAAGCAGAGCACCCCCATCCTCTGGGCCAACCTGATCACCGAGTGTTGCGATCTGCAGGACATCGCTGGGTTGGAAGTGATGCTGCAGGCACAAGAGATGGGGCTGCGCGACGGGATCACGATTCCCTGGCACGGGCCGAATGGCCATGTTGGCTTGCTGTCATTGATCACTCGTACGCCACGAACCGAACATCAGTGGCTGACGGCTATTCCCTTTTTAAGCTGGCTGGCGGTGCATGTCTTCGAGGCGGTGACCCGTGTTTGTCTTGCCGTGCAGCTTCCTCAGGAAGATCTGACGCTACGGGAGCTGGAGGTGTGCCAATGGGCCGCCGAAGGCAAGCAAGTGAGCGATATTGCCCAGATCCTGGGGATCAAGCCCAGAACCGTCACTTTCCATCTTGAGCGGATCGCAGAGAAGCTGGGGGCAAGCAGCAAAAATCAGGCGATATCCTGGGCACTGATGCAGGGGATTGTCAGGCTGAACATTGACACGGCACAAATCGAAAATGTGGATGATAACAGTGCATGATGCTGTCTAACGCAAAAGCTTGCTCATTACGTAGATGAAATTACTGAAAAGGTCAGTTTTGCCAGTGAGTGTGATGACATTGCGCAACTTATTGCACCCATGTGCGTTGAGCGAGAACTGGCGGAATGTAATTATTTGATAAGTAAGGAATAAAAAAATGGCATGGACGCTGCTAAAGGTTGGTCGAGTGCTATCTCGTTTAACCAACCTATTTAGGAGCATACCCATGCCAACTCCATGTTATATCAGCATCGAAGGTAAAACCCAGGGCAATATCACCGCCGGTGCCTTCACCTCCGATTCCGTCGGCAACATCTTCGTACAAGGCCACGAAGACGAGATGCTGGTACAAGAGTTCCAGCACGTCGTCACCGTCCCGACCGACCCGCAATCCGGTCAGCCGGCTGGTCAGCGTGTCCACAAGCCGTTCAAGTTCACCGTTGCCCTGAACAAAGCCGTGCCGCTGATGTACAACGCACTGGCGTCCGGCGAGATGCTGCCGAAAGTGACCCTGAAGTGGTACCGCACCTCCGTTGAAGGCAAGCAGGAGCACTTCTTCTCTACCGTGCTGACCGATGC
>NZ_JBFODG010000012.1:0-98706 GCF_040908215.1 Aeromonas sp. R5-4
CCACCGGCACCTTCTCCGGCACCCCGACCAACGGGGACGTCGGCAACATCAATATCCGGGTCACCGCCACCGACAGTAGCAACGCCTCGGTCAGCAGCACCTTCGTGCTCACCGTGGTTAACACCAATGACGCCCCCACAGCTGGCAGCATCGCCAACCAGAGCGTCACCAGCGGCACTCCGTTCAGTTTTTCATTACCGTCAGGCAGCTTCAGCGATGTCGATACTGGCGACAGGCTGACCCTCAGCGCCACCCTGGCCGACGGCTCTGCCCTGCCCGGCTGGCTCAGCTTCAACCCAGCCACCGGTACCTTCTCCGGCACCCCGGTCAATGGAGACATAGGCAGTATCAGCATTCGGGTTAACGTGACTGACCTCAACAACGCCTCAGTCAGCAGCACCTTCACCCTGACTGTCGTTCAGTCGGGTCAAGCCCAAGGTGATCCAGAGTTCAGGGTGACGGATGGTAACCACAAGATAAACTCCTCACCCCTTAGTACACAGCCCCTGACGACTCAACTCTCATTGCAGCCAGACGCTTTGCTGCCGAGCGAATCCTTGCTGACAACCAGTGCGGACAGTACCAGCGTAAACTTCGCTGCCGGCACCCTGTCCCATGCGAGCGCGCTGGCCAATGTCTTCGGCACCAACCGGGACGGCAGCCACGGCAGTGGACAAACAGCGCTTAACTGGACCGGCGGAGAGAGCAATTCGATGAGCACTTACTGGCCCTCCTCTTTGTCAGAGCACCGCCAACTGGAACTCTTCAGTGGCGGTAGCTGGAGCCAGGTTCTCGGTACTGGCGCGGCCTCGCCGACTCTGACCCAACAACTCACGACACTACAAGAAACTGAACTAAGTCAGGCCACTTCCCTGGCTCAGGCCCTGCAAGGGCGTTAATGAGGGAAATACCAATGCGCATCAGCAAGACAATAAGGACATTAAGAGTGCCACATGTGCCCACACTGCTCGCCCTGAGCGTAGCTACCCTGCTGCTTGGTGGCTGCGCCGTCAGCAGCGATCCTTTTAGCCAACAGCAGAGTAAACAAAGGGTGTCTGCCGATCTTTCGGCCATGTTCAAGGAGCAGGCTCCTGTCAGCAAACCCATTACTCTACACGAAGCAATGGCCAGAGCCCTGACATATAACCTGGAGAGTCGCCTCAAGATCCGGGAGGAGGCGTTGGCGCAGCAGCAGATAGATCTCGCCAGCTTCGATATGTTGCCCAGACTAGCCATGGACGCCGGCTACGTGAGCCGCAATAACACCAGCGCTTCTAGCAGCCAGAGCGTCGATAGCGGGCTGCAGTCACTCGAACCCTCTACCTCGCAGGACCGTCACCGCCGCGTGGCCGACCTGAACATGGTGTGGAACGTATTGGACTTCGGGGTCAGCTATGTCACAGCCAAGCAGCAGGCTGATCGCCGCTGGATAGCGGAAGAGCGGCGTCGCAAGGTGGTACAAACCGTCATTCAGGATGTGCGCTCCGCCTATTGGCGTGCCGTGGCAGCCGAGCGTCTACTGGGGCGTATCGACGCCCTGCTGGATCGGGTCAAGATGGCGCGTGAGACAAGCCAGAAGATGAGCAAGGAAAGAGTCGGTGACCCTATCACAGTGCTGAGCTATCAACGTGCCCTGATTGAGGCCACCCGCCAGTTAGAAGAGCAGCGCCGGGCCCTGTCACTGGCCAAGACTGAACTGGCCACCCTGATGAACCTGCCGCTCGGCACCGACTATTCCCTGGCACTCCCCACTGAGGAAGAAATGCCAATCCCGGCACTGAATCTGGATTTTGCCCAATTGGAGCAGGCAGCCCTGATCAACCGCCCCGAGTTGAGAGAGCAGGACTACCAGACCCGCATCAGCGCAGCAGAAACCCGTAAGGCCATGCTTCGTATGTTGCCTGGACTGGAGTTCGCCTTGGGAGGTCACTACGACAGTAACTCCTTCCTCGTCAACCAGAGCTGGGCAGATGCTGGCGCCAAAGTAACCTGGAATCTGTTCAATCTCTTCTCGGGTCCGGCAGCCAAGGCCTCGGCCGAAGCGGGTGAACGGGTCGCAGAGACCAAACGCCAGGCCATGTCGATGGCCATACTGGCCCAGCTCTATGTCGCCCGTGCCAACTTCAATGAGGCAAACCGCCAGTTCCTCACCAGTAAAGAGCTGCAGTCTCTCGACGGTCAGATAGCAGATCAGCTTCGCAACCGCTTCAAGAGTGGCGGCATAGGGGAGCTGGAATTGATCCAGGGCGAGCTGAATGCCCTGAGTGCCTCACTACGCCGGGACCTCGCCTATGCCGAACTGCGTAACGCATACGGACAGATCTTCGTGACAGTGGGCCTCGACCCTCTGCCCAAGACCCTGCCGTCGGCCTCGCTGTCCGCGATCGAACAGACGCTCAGCCAAACCGAGCAGGCCTGGGATCATGGCAAGTTTGAGGTCATGCAACCCGCGTCGTAAACCTCAGCAGAACTAGCCGGCGACCCAACCCGAGGACCAAGCCCACTGGAAGTCGTAACCGCCGAGCCAGCCTGCCACATCCACTACTTCACCGACGAAGCAAAGACTCAATAAGGGCCTTTCGTGCTCCCATGGTTTTGGAGGAGATCTCGTTGGCGCTGACACCGTCAGGGTCACTTCGGCGGTGCTATAACCCTCGGTGCGGTTGGGGAGGAGACCTGCCGTCAGGCCCGCCAGCTGCTGGGACTGGCGCCGCGCTGATCGACCATCGGAAATGCAAAGACCCGGGCGTGGCCCGGGTCTCTGTTTTTGCTTGCTGTGGCAAGGAGGCTTATCAGGCCCGCTCCACCGCTACCGGTGCCGGCAGGCGGATGGTGAGGGAGAGCACCAACGCCACCACCAGTAACACCAGGATCAGGTGGAAGGTCGCCATAAAGCCGCCAAACAGGGAGGCCACGATGGAGCCGATGATGCTGCCCAGACCAAAGCCCAGATAGATGACACCATAGTTCTTGGTCAGGTTGTTGAGACCGAAGAAGTCGCTCACCAGCGAGGGGTAGACGGTGATGGTGCCACCGAAGCTGAAGGCCACACAGGCAACCGCCACGAAGAACAGGTTGGCATTGAGCGGCACGAACAGCAGCAGCGCCATGCCCGCCAGGGTAATCAGCTGGGCGATTGTGATAACCCGGATGCGGGACATCTTGTCGGAGAGGATACCCAGCACCAGACGGCCACCCAGGTTGGCCATGGCGATGATGGCGACGGCGTTGGCGGCCACCACGGCTGGCAGACCCACCATCTTCTCGCCGATATCCTTGGCCACACCGATGACGTAGAGGCCGCTCATGCAGGCGGTGAGGAACATCAGCGCCAGCATCCAGTACTGCGGCTTGCGCATCGCCTCGGCCAGAGTGAAGTCACGGCTCTCGCTCTGCTGTACGGAGGCGGCCTGCTTGGGCGCATCCTTCATCAGCATGCCGCCCACCAGCACCATGGACATAGCGATCAGCCCCCACAGCTGGAAGGTGGTCTCAAGGCCGGAGCTGGAGAGCAGCAGCAGGTTGATGTATTTGAAACCGAGACTGCCGAGGCCGTAGGCACCGATGGAGCAGGCGGAGATGAGCCCCTTGCGCTCCGGGAACCATTTCACGCAGTTGGAGAGGGTCATCAGGTAGCCGGTACCGTCGGCAAAACCAACCAGAATGCCGGCGCAGAGGTAGAGCATCGCCAGATTGCTGGCGTGAGCGGTGAGGAAGAAGCCGATGCCGAGCAGCACGCCAGCGCCCAGGGTCACGTTGCGCACCCCGAATCGCTCCTGCAGCTTGCCCGCCATAGAGGAGGCGACCGCCAGCGAGAGGCTGAGCAGGCCGAAGGCGAAAGCGACCTGACTCACCGGCTCGTCCAGCTTGTCGGAGAGCTGGGCGTTGAACAGGCTCCAGGTATAGACAGAACCCAGTGCAAACTGGGTGATGATGGTACCGATCAGTGTCAGGTACCGGGTGCGGTTCATCTCTTTGGTCATGATGCGTCTCGGTCGATGGCCTTAAGGAAATTGAGGCCACTATAGGCAAGACGCAGCTCGCGCCGATCGATTAAGGCATGAAATGCAGATCGGCGGGAATGAATGACAATCAGAGCCGCATCAGCTGACGGAACGCCTTGATGTTGCTGCGACTGACCGGCACTTCGAACGGCAGATCATGGAGCCGGATGAGATAGGTGCTGTTGAACCAGGGGACTATTTCGCGGATTTTGTTGATGTTGACGCAGTAGGAGCGGTGGCAACGGAAGAACCCCTCGGCAGGCAACCGGCTGACAAACTCGCTGATGGTCATGGTCATCACGTAGCGATCATCGCGGGTGTAGACATAGGTGAGCTTCTCGTCGGCTTCCGCATAGTAGATCTGCTCGCAGGGGGTGACGATGATGCGCTCCCCCTTCACCAGATTGACGGTGCGATTGTGGGGGCTGCTCCCCTCGCCGCTCGCCTCCCCCGTGGAGGCTGGCTGCGACTTGCCCGCATGCTCGAGCTTTTGCAGCAGATTGATGATGCGCGGCTCGTTGTAGGGCTTGAGGATGTAGTCGAACGCCTCCAGCTCGAACGCCTCCACCGCAAACTCCTTGTAGGCGGTGACGAAGACAATGTGGGGCGGATGGCTCGACTTGTGCAGGTTCTTGGCCAACAGCAGGCCGTCGATGGAAGGGATCTGGATATCCAGAAACACCACATCCACCTCGTGATCCTGCAGGTATTTGAACGCCTCCAGCCCATCCTCAAAACTCGCCACTATCTCGATCTGGCTGTGCTGGTTCACCAGATAGATCAGCTCTTCGCGAGCCAGATACTCGTCTTCCACTATGATCGCTTTCAGCATGACAACACCTCTTGCGGCACACACTTATCCTCAACCATGATGGCACTCAGCATGGCATCGACTCCTGATCCGGCAGATAGAAACTCACTTCGGTACCCGGCTCCAGCCGCTTGAGGTGCAGGCCGTCGCCATAGAGCAGCTTGACCCGCTGATGCACGTTCATCAGGCCGATGCTGCGGCTCTCCACCCGACCGGCGGCGACCCCGTCGATCACCGCCTGACTGATGCCGTAACCGGTGTCCCGCACCGCTACCCGGATGCCGCCCGCCAACTGTTTCACCTCGATGGTGACCCGACCCGGCGCGCTGCGGGGCTGGATGCCGTGCAGGATGGCGTTTTCCACCAGCGGCTGCAACAGCAGGCTCGGCACCTGAATGTGCACATCGTCCACCTCGAACACCACCTCCAGCTTGTCGCCGAAGCGGGCCTGCTCGATGGCCACGTAGTCGCGCACCTGCTGCAGCTCCTCCTGAATGTCGATAAGCTCATCCCCCTTGTTGAGGTTGTAGCGCAGGTAGTCCGCCAGATTGGCGATCAGCTGGCGCGCCTGCTGGGGCCGAATGCGGATCAAGGATGAGATGGCGTTGAGGGCGTTGAACAGGAAGTGCGGATTGATCTTGCTCTGCAGCGCGGTGAACTCCGCCTTGCGGGTCATCTCCTTGAGTTGCTCGATGCGCGACACCTCCATCTGGGTGGAGATGAGCTGGGAGAGGCCGACCGCCATCTCCCGCAGGGAGCTGGTGATGCTGTGGGTGCGGCGGTAGTAGATCTTGAGGGTGCCGCTCACCGAGCCGTTTTCTCGCAGCGGAATAATGATGACCGAGTGGAAATCGGAGAGGTGATACTGGCGCAGATCGTTGTTGATGATGATCTGGTCGAGCAGCACCGCCTGCTGGGTCATGCCGCTGATGGCGTGGTGCTCATCCAGCTCGTAATAGTCCTTGCCCACCCCGACATAAGCCAGCACGTCATGGGTATCTGTGATGGCCACCGCATCGGCGCTGATGTCGCGCCGGATCACATCACACACCTGACTGAGAGAGTGGCGATCGATGTTCTGGAAGAAGGGCAGCGTCTTGTTGGCGATATCGAGCGCCAGCTTGGCCTGCTTGGCGGCAATCAGCTCCTTCTCGTCATCCAGATCCTGCACCAGCTTGATGATGAGGCCGATGCAGAGTGCCCCGGCGATCATCGGATAGGCGATATGGTTAACGATCTCCACCCCGACTTCGTGGGGCTCGGTCAGCAGCCAGATGAGCAGCATGGTCAGCCCTTCGCAGAGCATCCCCGCCAGAATGCCGTAGAGCCAGAGCCGCGACTTGCGGCAGCGCAGGTGCAGCCAGGTCGCCAGCAGGCCGGCGATGATGCTGGCGATAAGGCAAGGGATGGAGGTGTGACCATCCATATCGATGAGATAGCGGTGCAGACCGGAGATGACCCCGGCCGGAATGCCAACCCAGGGGCCGAACAGGATACCGCCGGAGATGATGGCGATGATCCGCACGTTGATCAGCGCCCCCTCCACCGGAATGCCGGTGTAGGTACTGAACACCGCAAACAGGCCGAAGATGGAGGCCACCAGCACCAGCTCGGCCGGGGTGTGATCCCGCTTCTGGAACAGCCGCTGGAACGGCCGTGTGCGGGTCAGGAAGAAGAGGGTCATCAGCATCAGCGCCGCCCGTTCGAACACCGCCAATAACATCATCTGATTCTCAAGCATCTGCGCCCCCTTGCGACAACCCGACCGATCACCCTAATCCTGACCAATAAATCGGGGCCGGATAAACCAGCCCCTGTGACATCAACAGTACTGACCGGCCACCCAGCCGGAGGACCAGGCCCACTGGAAGTTGTAACCACCGAGCCAGCCGGTCACATCCACCACTTCGCCGATGAAGTAGAGGCCCGACACCTTGCGCGCTTCCATGGTCTTGGAGGAGAGCTCGTTGGTATCGACGCCGCCCAGGGTCACTTCGGCGGTGCGATACCCCTCGGTGCCGTTGGGCAGGATCTGCCAGTCACCCAGCAGGTTGGCGATCGCCTCAAGTTCCCGCTCGTTGTACTGGCGCATCGGCTTGCTGACCAGCTGACCCAGCTCCACCAGCTTGTCGACGAAGCGCTTGGGCAGCTCGCGCCCCAGCACGGTTTTCAGCTCCTGCGCCGGGTGAGCCTGCGCCCACTCGCGCAGGGCAGCTGGAATATCCAGCTCCGGCAGCAGGTTGATGTGGATCTTCTCGCCGGCATGCCAGTATGAGGAGATCTGCAGAATGACGGGGCCAGAGAGGCCGCGATGGGTGAACAGCATCGCCTCCTTGAAGCGGGTGCCATCCTCGGCGGTCACCACCACCGGCAGGCTGATGCCCGCCAGATCGGCGAACGCCTCTTTCTCCGCCTGATGGAGGGTAAAAGGCACCAGCCCGGCGCGGGTCGGCAGCACGTTGAGGCCGAACTGCTCCGCCAGCTTGAAGCCATAAGGGGTCGCCCCCAGCTTGGGCATGGAGAGACCGCCGGTCGCCACCACCAGCGAGTGGCAGCCGATCTCACCCTTGCTGGTGGTCAACACAAAGCCTTCGTCCTGCTTGCTGACGGTGAGGATCTCGGTCTGGAACTGCAGGGTCACCCCAGCCCAGTCACACTCAGTGAGCAGCACATCGACGATATCCTTGGCGCTCTCGAGACAGAACAGCTGCCCCAAGGTGCGCTCGTGATAGTTGATCCCGTGGCGGTCCACCAGATCGATAAAGTCCTGCTGGGTGTAGCGGGCCAGCGCCGACTTGCTGAAGTGGGGATTCTCCGACAGGTAGGCGTGAGCGCCAGCCTGATGGTTGGTGAAGTTGCAGCGACCGCCGCCACTGATGAGGATCTTGCGGCCCGGCTTCTTGGCGTTGTCGAGCACCAGCACGGAGCGGCCACGGTAGCCCGCCTGCGCCGCACACATCAATCCGGCCGCACCGGCCCCGATCACCACCACATCGACCTGCTTCATCATCACTCACTTATCAAAATAGAAACGGCACCTGGCCAGAACCGAGATTGCCTCTGGCTGACATCACAACGGTGACTGCCCACCAGAATAAACAACGGCCCTTAAAAGGGCCGTTATTGTACTGGCTGAACACTAAGTGTCCACGACTATCAGGCGTTGCTGTCCATGATGCTGGCAGGGGCGCCCTTGGCCAGCTCGGCCAGCTCCTTGTCGATGAAGTAGAGGCCCTTGCCATCTTCACCCACCAGACCCAGACGGTCGACGATGCTCTTGAACAGCTTCTCCTCTTCATGCTGCTCGGCCACATACCACTGCAGGAAATTGAAGGTGGAGTAGTCCTGAGTGGTGAAAGCTACGTGGGCCAGACCATTGATGCACTTGGTGATGTGGTACTCGTGCTCCAGGGTGGTACGGAACACGTCACCCAGCGACTTGAACTCGTGGGGAGGGGCATCGATGGCACCCAGTTTTGGCATGGCGCCGGTCTCGCTCACATAGGTGAACAGACGCTCCATGTGCTGGCGCTCCTCGACCGCGTGCTGACGCAGGAAGGTCGCCGCCCCTTCAAAGCCCTTGTCTTCGCACCAGGCGCTCATCTGCAGATAGAGATTGGAGGAGTAGAACTCCAGGTTAATCTGCTCGTTCAACTTCTCGATCATGGCTTGGGCCAGCATCTTGTTTCTCCTCAGTGATTTGGTATCGATTGTCGCCACACTCCCGCCGCGAATCAACCCGCCAACGAGAGGGAGATCCCGTTTCTTTCAGCTCAGGGGGTCAGCTCCCTAAGGGAGGCGACATCCACCGGCGCAGCATAATCGACACCCGGCAGCTCGAAGCCGTTGAGCTGCATGAAGTCCTGCCGCAGCCCGGCAAAGTCCCCCAGCCCGTGGAAATTGTCCGGCGTCACCTTGGGCCAGAGCGCCGAAACGGCGGCCTGAATGGCCGGGTCGAGCTCGTGGTCATCCATCCGGATCAGCCGGTTACCATCGGCCACCACCCCATTGGGCCCGTACATCTTGGCGGCGAACAGTCGCTGCATCTGCTCGATGCAGCCTTCGTGCACACCGCGCTCCTTCATTACCCCCATCAGCAGGCCCAGATAAACCGGCAACACCGGAATATAGGCGCTCGCCTTGGTCACCAGCGCCTTGCAGACCGACACCCAGGCGTGACCACCAATCTCGGCCAGCTGCAGGTTGATGGTCTCGGCGGTGGCGTGCAGATGCTCCTTGGCATAACCGATGGTGCCATCCCGATAGAGGGGATAGGTGGATTCCGGGCCGATATAGGAGTAAGCGACGGTTTGCGCACCGGGGGCAAGACAATCGGTCTGCTGCAACGCCTGCATCCAGAGCTGCCAATCCTCGCCCCCCATCACGGTGACGGTATCGCGGATCTCCTCCGGCGTGGCAGGCGCCAGCGACTGCTGCACCAGGGTATCGCGCTCCAGATCCAGCCCCCAGCCGCTAAATGGCTGGCCGGTGGTCTTGAGCACCGAGCGCACTTGCGTGCCATCGGGCAGCACCCGGATGCCGCTTGCGAGCGAATAGATCACCAGATCCACCTGCCCCAGCTGCTGGCGGATGGTGTCGATGGCCTGCTGGCGCATGCCGTCGGAGAAGGCATCACCGATCAGGTTGATGGCGATACGCCCCTCCTGCTCCGCCTCCTTGCGAAACCAGATGTTGTTGTACCAGCCGGCGCTGCCCAATCCTTTGTCGGAAGGGCCCCTCTCAAACGAGATGCCGATGGTGTCGGCACCGGCACCAAAGGCGAGCGCAATGCGCGACGCCAGTCCAAACCCGGAGGAAGCCCCCAGCACCAGCACCCGCTTGGGCCCATTGAACGGGCCCGCAGCCTTGATCCGTTCGATCTGCTGCTGCACTGCGGCGCGACAGCCGATGGGATGACAGTTGCGGGCAACACAACCTTGAATCTGGGGATGAATGATCATGGGAAGGCCTCCAAAGAAACTGGCTACAGCATAACCAAATCGAAGGAGATTAACTTGATGCCGAATCGCTATCAGTCAGAAAAGTCGCGGGAATTGAGGCAGAAAAACAAAAGGGAGCACGTGGCTCCCCAAAGCGGTATTCAGATGCTTTTTGTTGTTTTGTGTTCATTGCGAAGCACGGGCCCATCCTATGCCTCTCCCCCCTGATCGGCAAGCCGAGGGGTGTGACCGGCGTCAAACTCTTGTTTAATTTATAGGCAAATAGTGGTTAATAACTGAGTGGCTGACCCTGTGTCACACGTCATTAAACTCATTTAAATCCCAAAACTGTGCCTGAGGCACCATTTTAGTTTCAGCAGAGATTGGTATAGTGGGCTGAAGGATCGGTAAGGAGAACCCCCATGAGTGGAACAACCTATTACAAGCATATTCTGGCCGCGATCGACCTCTCTGAAGACAACCGCAAGGTGATCGACAAGGCGGTGGACAGAGCCCGCTCCAACGGCGCCAAGCTGTCGGTTATCCATGTCGATGTGGACCTCAAGGATCTCTACACCGAAATGATCGATATCGACATCGACAACGTGCAGGATCAGGTGATCGCCGAAGCGAAAGAGAAGCTGGAGGCATTTCTGGCCTCGGTGGACTATCCCATCGAGAAGAAGCTGGTGATCTGCGGCGATCTGAGCGAGCGGGTCAATCAGGCGGTCAAGGAGTATGAGATCGACCTGCTGGTGTGCGGCCATCGCCAGAGTTTCTGGAGTCTGCTCACCTCCAGCGCCCGTCAGCTGATGAATACGGTGCCCTGCGATCTGCTGGTCGTCCCCTTGCAGAAGTAATGAAACCGGCGTAGTTTGATTTGCTATGAATATGACCGCATTCAATCACAACTACTGGTGGTGCTGCTCCTAAACAGGCGGCACCGCGTTTCTATTCAAGATTTCCAAAAGAAAACACCGTGACCGCCGAGAGGCGGTCATTGTTTTTATCCCTTTGTCGCCTCCCGGCTCACCCAACTGGAGAGAGTGACATGCACAACCCCGTAATCCTGACTGGCGATCGTCCCACCGGCAAACTGCACATCGGCCACTATGTCGGCTCCCTGCGCCAGCGCGTCGAAGCCCAGCACCACTACCGTCAATTCGTGATGATCGCCGATCTGCAGGCGCTGACCGACAACGGCCACAACCCGGCCAAGGTAACAGACAACGTGCTGGAGGTGATGGCTGACTATCTGGCGGTCGGTCTCGACCCGGCCAAGACCACCTTCTGCCTGCAGAGCGCCCTGCCCGCCCTCGCCGAACTCACCTGCTACTACCTCAATCTGGTCAGCGTCGCCCGGCTGGAGCGTAATCCCACCGTCAAGGCGGAGATCCAGCAAAAAGGGTTCGAACGCACGCTGCCAGCCGGTTTTCTGGTCTATCCGGTGAGTCAGGCCGCCGACATCACCGCCTTTCGCGCCAGCCACGTGCCGGTCGGGGAAGATCAGCTGCCGATGCTGGAGCAGACCAACGAGATCGTCCGCCGCTTCAATTCTCTGGTAGGCAAAGAGGTGCTGACCGAGTGCCAGCCGATCCTGAGCGACACCGGCCGCCTGCCCGGCATCGACGGCAAGGCCAAGATGTCAAAATCTCTCGGCAATACCATAGAGCTCGGCATGTCGGCGGAAGAGGTCAAACAGGCGGTGTTCGCCATGTATACCGACCCCAACCACCTCAAAGTGAGCGATCCGGGTCAGGTGGAGGGAAATACGGTGTTTGCCTATCTCGATGCCTTCCACCCTGACAAAGCGCTGGTCGCCGAGATGAAGGCCCACTACCGGCGCGGTGGACTGGGGGACATGCGCTGCAAACAGGTGCTCAATGACTGCCTGCAGACCCTGCTCGCCCCGATGCGGGAGCGCCGGGCCGCGGCCATTGCCGACAAAAAGATGCTGCTGGAGCTGCTCTATCAGGGCACCGAGCAGGCTCGCATCATCACCGATGAGGTCTTGGTAGAGGTGAAAAGCGCCATGGGGCTCGACTACTTCGCCAGCATCCGCTGAGCGGGAGTCCCGAGCGCATCGTCGCCGTAGAGGTCGAACACCAGCTGGTGCAGCAGGCTCTTGAACCAGCCGATCGCCTCGTCATGGGCGGTCAGCGGGTGCCCCGCCATCAGGTAGACGATAGGGATGGCGGGGTCGAGCTGGTGCATCCGCAGCGGGTAGTAACGGCAAAAGTGGCGCCCGATCATCTCGGGCACCACCACCAGATAGCGGCCGGTCGCCATCAGTGGCGGCACCGCCATAAAGCTCGGCAACCGCACGCCCAGCTCCCGCTCCACCCCGAAGCGGGCCAGCCAGAGCTCCACCATCGCCTGACTGTGACCCCAACTGGAGGTATGGATGTGGGGACGGCTCACCAGCTCGACCGGAGTCAGCACATCGGGCAATTCGCTGCCAAGCGGCGACAGGCAGACCAGCGGGTTGTTGAACCACTCTTCCCGCCATAAGCGGGGTGAGAGATGATTCGCCCCGGCGAAACCGATCACCAGATCCAGCTCCCCCTTCTCCAGCTCCCGCTCGTAGTTGCTGTCGGCCAGCTCGCACACCTCAAGCCGACAGTGAGGGGCCTGCCGATGGAGCCGCTCCACCAGCACCGGCACCAGCCCGTGCTCTACCGAACCCGGGGTGGCGATACGGAAAATCCGCCGCGCAGTGGCGGGATCAAACCCTTTGGCCTGCCGCAATCCCTGCTCCAGCATCGCCAGCGCCTGGCGAACCGGCCCTGCCAGCGCCTTGGCCCGCTCGGTCGGCATCATCTCGCGCCGACTCATCACGAACAGCGGGTCATCCAGCGCCACCCGCAGCCGCCCCAAGGCGTGACTGACGGTGGATTGGGAGAGATGCAGTCGTTCAGCGGCACGGGTGACGTTGCGCTCCTGCATCAGCATGTCGAATACGGCGAGCAGGTTGAGGTCGAGACGGGCGAGCGAGCTATCCATCGATATTAGCCATAGTTAAATGCCAACAATTCATTTTTACCATAGTAACAGATTGCCTAGAATGCGCTGGCTTAATACATCGGAGATTCAAATGCGTAGCTATCTGTTATTGCTGGCCATTGGCCTGCTGTGGGGTTCCCAGTTCATTTTCATGCACCAGGCCGTTGCCGAGTTGCCCCCCATTCTGGTGGCTGCCGGTCGTGCCCTGTGCGGCAGCCTGACCCTGGGTCTGCTCTGCCTGTTCATGCGGCTCAAGAGTGAGCACACCCCGTGGCGCACCTATATGCTGATCGCCCTGCTGGATGCCACCATCCCCTTCATCATGGTCGCCTGGGGTCAACAGTATGTGGATAGCGCCATCGCCGCCGTGGTCATGGGTTGTATCCCGTTTGTCACCATTCTGGCTGCACCGCTGTTTATTTCTGGTGAAAGAATCACCAAAACCGGCCTGCTTTCCGTGATCATCGGCTTTGCCGGTGTGCTCACCCTGTTCTGGCCGAAACTCTCCCAGGGCATGAACGCCGGTCTGCTCGGTGCCATGGCCATCCTGCTGGGTGCCAGCTGTTTCGCCATCGGTCTGCTGATGATCAAGCGCTTCGCCAAGGACCATCCGGTCGTGGTCGCCCGCAATATCCTGATCTCCTCGGCAATCCAGTTGCTGCTGGTCGCCCCCTTCATGGTTGATCTCGGCAGCCTGACCCTGCCGAGCACCCAGGCCCTGAGCGCGATCACCGTGCTGGGTACCCTCTGTACCGGTCTGGTCTACTTCCTCTACATGGCGCTGATCCAGAAGGCCGGCCCGACGTTCGCCTCCTTCAGCAACTATCTGGTGCCGCTGTTCGGCGTGATGCTGGGTGCCCTGTTCCTCGGCGAGCAGATCCATCCCACCACAGGTGTTGCTCTGGCCCTGATCCTCGGCTCGGTCGCCATGAACCAGTGGGCGCAACAGCGTCGCATGCAGCGCGAGGTCTCCCTATGTCAGGCATCCTGACCACACTGTGCGGTGGTCTGGTACTGATTGCCGGCTGGCAATATCGCCAGCGGCTGGCCGGGATCCTGGGCCTGCTGATGGTACTGCTGCCCTGGTTCTTCGATAGCAAGCTGCAAGCCATGCTGAGCTATGCCCTGAATGCCTGAAGTCCATCTCTGAATGTGTGACGAGAGTCTATCTCTCCTGTTTTTGGGACTGTTTTAAAAAACCTCCGATTTGTCCCCCGCTACCGGCGCTCTGCGCCGGTTTTTTTATACCTGCCAGCCGGCGTCAGATCAGATAGCGATAGCTGAGTCGCTCGTTCTTGCGCGGCCCGGTGATCTGCCAGCTCAGCAAGAAACCGCCGTCTATCTCGGTCAACTCGGCACTGTAGTGATCCGCCCCGCACAGATGGGGCTCGGCGGTCAGCCAGCGGCCATCCCCCTGCGGCAGCAACTCGAACAGCTCGACCGGCGCTTGATAACGCAGATGGGAGAGACGGATCCCTCGCGCACTGCGCTGCCACCAGAAGCGGTTGTGCATGGCGAGTTCCCTTCCATGAGGCGTGATGTAACGGCCCTGCTCGTTAAACAGCCAGCCTCTCTGATGATCGGTCACCTGCACACGCCCCTCGCCCCGACCATTCCAGTCGGTCGCCGACCCCTCGCTATTGCTGGCGGTAAAGGAAAATGCTCCGACCTGTGGCAATCGCCCCCATAAACGCTGGATTGCCGCTTCCATCTTGGCCATCATAGCCCCCTTAAAATTGACAACTGACGATAAATCAAACACATGAACTACTTGATAGGGGTCACCCTGCTCTGGTCATTCTCCTTCAGCCTGATCGGGGTCTACCTCGCTGGCCAGGTGGATGCTTACTTCTCGGTGCTGACCCGCATCGCCCTCGCCAGTCTGGTGTTTCTGCCCTTCCTGCGCCGCCGCTGGCTGCGCCCCGATCTGGCGGCCAAGCTGATGGCGCTGGGCGCCATCCAGCTCGGCATCATGTATCTCTTCTACTACCACTCCTTCCTGCTGCTGACAGTGCCGGAAGTGCTGGTCTTTACCATCTTCACCCCCATCTACGTCACCCTGCTCCACGATCTGCTGGATCGCCGCTTCAAGCCTGTTTATCTGTGGGGTGCCCTGCTGGCGGTGCTCGGGGCTGCCGTCATCCGCTTCGACGGCCTGACCGAAAGCTATGTGCTGGGATTTATGGTGGTGCAGGGGGCCAACCTCTGTTTCGCGCTCGGTCAGGTGGGCTACAAGGTACTGCTGGCACGGGAGGCGGAGCAACCGCCGCAACTGGCGGTGTTCGGCTGCTTCTATCTGGGAGCGCTGGTGATCGCACTGCCCGCCTGGTGGCTGCTGGGCAAGCCGCAATACCCAACGTCAGGGTTGCAGTGGGGCATTCTGCTCTGGCTGGGGGTGGGTGCCTCCGGCCTCGGCTACTTCCTCTGGAACAAGGGGGCGACGCTGGTCACCAGCGGGGTGCTGGCCATCATGAACAATGCGCTCATTCCGGCCGGCTTGCTGGTCAATCTGCTGCTCTGGGGCAAGGATACCGATCTGACCCGACTGACCATCGGCGGCCTGCTGATGCTGGCCTCGCTCTGGGTCTGCCAGCGTGACAAAAGCGGCCAACCCTGACCTCACTCAGCCGACGACGGTGTTGTGCTCCCGTCTGGCCTGACTGTGACAGCTGGCCAGCCGGGCCAGCAGATGATCGAGCTGCTCGCCAGCCTGACTCTGCACCAGCCCGATGCTGACGGTGACCGGCCGCTGTGACAGCAGGCTGGCATCGGCAATCTCGAGGCGCAGCCGCTCGGCGATCTCCAGCGCACTCATCCGCTCGGTCTGGGAGAGCATCAAAATAAAACCGTCCTCATCCCAGCGGGCGAAGGGATCTTCCCGCCGCAGTTCATGGCGCACGATACGCGCCAGCTTGGCCAGCATGGCGTCGCAAGCCGCTTCGCCAAACAATTGCTGGATTTTGGCCATGTGATCGACCGAAAACTGCAGCAGACTGAAAGTGCCACTCTCGGTCGCCAGCCGCTCTTCAAGCAGTTGCTCGAAGCGGCCACGACTCTCCAAACCGGTCAGCGGATCGGTGCCATGCCGCTCCTCCACCAGCACGGCAGCGGGATCGAGGTGACGGACGACCCCCAGCAGATAGCCCCGCTCATCGCGACGCATCCGCTCTTCCAGCCGGATGTAGTGACCGTGATGATGCAGAATGCGGTATTCGAGGCGCAGACCGCTGCTGCGGCCGCTCTGGCAGGCGAGCAGGGCATCTTCCAGCCGGGCAACATCGTCGGGATGCACCCGATCCAGCCAGCCGAGATCATCCGGCCAGCACTCTCCCAATCCCAACAGGCGCAGGCAGGAGGGATCACGCTGCAGTCCATGTTGGGCTGACCAGCTCCAGATCCCAGCCTCCAGCAGCGCCATGGCATCAGACAGCAGACCCGGATCAAGCCGGGCAGTCACATCGACCAAAGGTGTCTTGAGCATTTCCATGGGGCGCCTCGAAACAGGATCTGAATACCTGCTCAATAAGTAACATTGGCGTTCACGCCGAGCAACAGGGTCAGAGCGCTTTTCCCTGATACCCGTTCATCAAGGTCTGCCAGTTCTCTGGTACGAAGTGGAAACTGGTATGCAGTTGAGACTCTTTATTGAATGAACGGAGCAAGCGTTCCAGATTGGCCTTCTGCCATTCGCCGGGGGAGCGGATCGCACCCTTGTCAAAATCGATCACCCACACCTTGCCCTCTTTATCGAGCAGCAGGTTGTGGCTATTGAGATCGGCGTGATAGACCCCGGCATCGTGCAGCTGGCGCACCGTCTGGCCTATCTTGTGCCATACCTCGGTCGCCACCGGCCCCTGCTTGAGCAGCGCCACCATATCCTTGGCACCGCGAATTCGCTCGATCAGGATATCGGCACGATAGAAGGGTCCCTGTTTGACCATACGGGCACCAAACGGACGCGGCACCGGCAGCCCCAGCTCGCACAGCTTGGCCAGCAGGGTGTATTCGGCCATGGCGCGGCTCGACTCGACCCCTTCGAACCAGAAACGATCCCGCACCACCTTGCCCACCATGCCGCCACGATAGTAGTGGCGCAGCACCAGATGGCGGGACTCATCCTTGACGAACCAGGTCACTCCCCGTCCGATGGAGGTTCCCACCACCTGACGGTTGTTCTGCCACCAGGCAGGATCGAATAACTGGGGAGAAGGGTCGCGAAAGGCCCCTTCGGCATACCAGCAGATCTGGTTGTGTTCGGTCTGTACTCGCATCGTGGAGATCCCGCTCGGTGGGTCATGGATCGCAATTTTTCAATTGGCGATGAGGCTGCCGCTCTGGCATGCCCGCAATAGTGGCCTTTAATCAACGACGTGCAGAAACAGGTCATGGCGCAGGGCCCGGCCTATCCCGGCTGACGATTGTGCGCAATTTTACAATCCAGAGGGGAGTTTGCATAATGCCATCCACCCTTTTTGCCAGCCGTGCGCCACAACATGCCGCTATTTCAAACGCCCCCTTCCTCCATCTGCATCCTGCGGCTCTCCGCCATCGGGGATTGCTGCCACGCACTGGCGCTGGTGCGCGTCATCCAACGGGAGTGGCCACAGACCCGCATCACCTGGATCACCGGCAAAATCGAGGCAACCCTGTTTGCCGATCTGCCCGGGGTCGAGGTGATCCCCTTCGACAAGAGCAAGGGGTGGCGCGGCTATCGCGATCTCTGGCAGACCCTCAAGGGACGCAAATTCGATGCCCTGCTCCATCTGCAGGCGGCCATGCGCGCCAGCATCGCGACCCTCGGCATCAAGGCCAAGGTCAAACTCGGGTTTGATCGGGAGCGGGCCAACGACGGCCAGTGGCTGTTCACCAACCACAAGGTACCTTCGCCTGCCTCCCCCCATGTGCTGGACGGTTTCCTCGCCTTTGCCAAAGAGCTCGGCATCAAGGATCTGACCCCGGATTGGCAACTGCCCATCAGCGCCGAACATCAGGCGTGGGCAAGGGAGAAGATTGGCGGCAAACCGACCCTGCTGATCTGCGCCGCCGCCAGCAAGGCGTTCAAGAACTGGACGGCCGCAGGCTATGCCGCGCTGGCAGATCACGCCGCCAACAAGGGCTTTCAGGTCTATTTGTGCGGCGGCCCCGCCAAACTGGAGCGGGATCTGGCTGCCGACATCCAGCGCTTAAGCCAGAGCAAGCCGGTCGATCTGGTGGGGCAAACCAACCTCAAGCAGCTGCTGGCGCTGATTGGCGAGGCGAGTCTGGTACTGGCCCCCGATACCGGCCCCACCCACATGGCCACCATAGTGGGCACGCCGGTGATCGGTCTCTATGCCCACCACAATCCGGCCCGCACCGGCCCATATCTGTGCCGCGACTACGTGGTCAGCGTCTATCAGGAGCTGGTCGAGCAGGAGACCGGCAAGCCGCTGGCCGAACTGGGCTGGCGCACCCGTCTCAAGGATCCGGAGGCCATGCGAAAAATCACCAGCGAGCAGGTGATCGCCGCGTTCGATCGGCTCTGCGCCGATCGTCAGCTGCCGTAGTGACAGGGCACCTCGGGAATTCCGAGCCATCAGGCAGGGATAACCTGATAGCCTCTGCCCTCAGCCAAAGGCACAATGCAGGCTGATGTGGGTTACGCTCCCGCAGCAAGCTACGAATACTTTGATCGGCTGGAATATGATTCCGGCCGTTTTTTTATTCGCCGCATTCTGGTAAAATTCGCCGCCTTTACATCCTCCTGACTCAAGAATTTTCCGCGTTTTGCGTTTGGCTGTCTCCCTTTCGGGCACAAGACGGCGGTCTCTGCTACAACCAAAACAGCGGTTTCGATTAAAGGTAATAATATGGCGCAACAAGGCACTCTCTATATCATCTCCTCTCCGAGCGGCGCGGGTAAATCCAGTCTGCTCAATGCCTTGCTGACCCAACATAACGCTGCGGGCAAGATGCAGCTGTCGGTTTCCCACACCACTCGCGCCACCCGCCCGGGCGAAAAGCACGGC
This sequence comes from Aeromonas sp. R5-4, assembly GCF_040908215.1. Classification (NCBI taxonomy): domain Bacteria; kingdom Pseudomonadati; phylum Pseudomonadota; class Gammaproteobacteria; order Aeromonadales; family Aeromonadaceae; genus Aeromonas; species Aeromonas sp. R5-4. The sequence goes on from NZ_JBFODG010000012.1 coordinate 18,767, forward strand.
GTGCACTACCACTTCGTACAGGTGGAAGAGTTCAAGGCACTGATCGAACGCGGTGATTTTCTGGAGTGGGCCGAAGTGTTCGGCAACTACTACGGCACCTCCCGCGCCGCCATCGAAGCCTGTCTGGCCAAGGGGATCGACGTATTCCTCGACATCGACTGGCAAGGTGCCCGCCAGATCCGCGAGCAGATGCCGACCAAATCCATTTTCATCCTGCCCCCCAGCCGCGAAGAGCTGGAACGCCGCCTGATTGGGCGCGGTCAGGACAGCGCCGAAGTGATTGCCGGCCGGATGGCGAAAGCCATTGCCGAAATGGTGCACTACGACGAGTATGACTATGTCATTATCAATGAAGACTTCGAGCAGGCACTGTTCCAGCTCAGGTCCATTATTGAGTGCCAACGGCTGGAGATGCGTCACCAGCAACAGGCTCAAAAAAACTTGCTGCAACAGCTACTGGCAGAGTAAGCCAAAAACAAGTAAACTTTTGCGTCATTTTTAAACACTGCTTTTCTAAATACAGAAAGCCCAAACACTGGAGTCCTGCATGGCACGCGTTACTGTAGAAGATGCTGTAAAACAGGTAGGTAACCGTTTTGACCTGGTGCTGGTCGCCGCGCGCCGCGCTCGTCAAATCGCGGTACAAGGCAAAGATCCCCTGGTCGACGAAGAGAACGACAAGCCGACTGTGATCGCCCTGCGTGAGATCGAGCTGGGTCTGGTGAACAATCAAGTGATGGACACCCAAGACCGCTACGAGCAGCAAGAGCAGGAAGCCGCCGAGCTGGCTGCCGTTGCTGCCATCGCCGAAGGCCGCGGTTAAGTTATTCCTCCGGTTGGCACCCGCCCGGGTGCCGACTGTTCATCCCCATTTACAACCGCTCGAAAACCTCGCAAACTCAGGGCTATACCCTCAATTCCACGAATTGCCGTTTTACCGCTGCGGGGACTGTCTTGTATTTATTTGAAAACCTTAAAGAAATAGCCAGTTCCTACCTGCCGCCAGAGCAGGTTGAGAAGCTCAAGCAAGCCTATGTGGTGGCCCGTGATGCCCACCAGGGTCAGATGCGTTCCAGTGGCGAACCCTATATCACCCACCCTGTTGCCGTTGCCCGGATCCTGGGTGACATGCGCCTCGATCATGAAACCCTGATGGCCGCCGTACTGCACGACGTCATCGAAGACACCTCTGTCACCAAGGCCGATCTGGCCGAACAATTCGGCAATGCGGTTGCAGAACTGGTGGCCGGGGTCTCCAAGCTCGACAAGCTGAAGTTTCGCGATCGCAAAGAGGCGCAGGCCGAGAACTTCCGCAAGATGGTGATGGCGATGACCCAGGATATACGGGTCATTCTGATCAAGCTGGCCGACCGCACCCACAATATGCGCACCTTGGGCTCGCTGCGACCGGACAAACGCCGCCGCATCGCCCGGGAAACCCTCGAAATTTTCGCCCCCATCGCCAACCGCCTCGGTATTCACACCATGAAGAACGAGCTGGAAGAGCTGGGTTTCGAGGCGCTCTATCCGATGCGATCCCGCGTGTTGCGCGAATCGGTGCGCCGCGCCCGTGGCAATCGCCGCGAGATCATCGACTCCATCCAGAGCGAAATCAGCGGTCGTCTGAAAGAGGCGGGGATTGAGCATCAGGTCAGTGGCCGCGAGAAGAATCTCTTCTCCATCTACAACAAGATGGAGAAAAAAGAGCTGCAATTTCATGAGGTAATGGATATCTACGCCTTTCGGGTCAAGGTGAAGGACATAGATACCTGTTACCGGGTGCTGGGGCAGATGCACAGCCTCTACAAGCCGCGCCCCGGCCGCTTCAAAGATTACATCGCCATCCCCAAGACCAACGGCTACCAGTCGCTGCACACCTCGCTGGTGGGGCCGCACGGGGTGCCGGTGGAGGTGCAAATTCGCACCGAGTTCATGGATCAGATGGCCGACAAAGGGGTTGCCGCCCACTGGGCCTACAAGCAGGATGGCGACAGCTCGGGCACCACTGCCCAGATCCGCGCCCAGCGCTGGATGCAGAGCCTGCTGGAATTGCAGCAGAGCGCTGGCAGCTCGTTTGAATTTATCGAAGGGGTCAAGACCGACCTCTTCCCCGACGAAATCTACGTCTTTACCCCCGAAGGGCGCATCATGGAGCTGCCCGCTGGCGCCACGCCGGTGGATTTTGCCTATACGGTGCACACCGACATCGGCCACGCCTGCGTTGGTTCACGGGTCGACCGCCACCCCTACCCGCTCAGCAGCCCGCTGCACTCGGGTCAGACGGTGGAGATCATCACGGCACCGGGGGCTCGCCCCAACGCGGCCTGGCTCAACTTCGTGGTGACCACCAAGGCGCGCTCCAAGATCCGCCAGTTCCTCAAGAACCTGCGCACCGAAGAGTCGGTGGTGCTGGGTCGCCGCCTGCTCAACCATGCGCTGGGCGCCAAGAATATCGAAGACATCCCCGAGCCGCGCATCAAGCAGGTGCTGGCCGATACCAAGCATGAGAACCTGCAGGGGCTGCTGGCCGATGTGGGCCTTGGCAACGCCATGAGCGTCATGGTGGCGCGCCGCATGCTGGGAGATGAACTGCCGCCGGAAGAGCAACCCAAGTCCAGCAGCAAGAAGATGCCGATCAAGGGTGCCGACGGCATGCTGGTCACCTTCGCCAACTGCTGCCGTCCGATCCCGGGGGATGCCATCATCGCCCACATCAGCCCGGGCAAGGGTCTGGTGATCCACCAGGAAGCCTGTCGCAACATCAAGGGCTACAGCAAGGAGCCGGACAAGTACCTGCCGGTGCAGTGGGAAGTGGACAAGGAGCAGGAACAGGAGTTCCGCACCGGTATCAGCATCGAGATCGTCAACCATCAGGGTGCGCTGGCCGAGCTGGCCAACGTGATTGCCGCCACCGGCGCCAATATTCACGCCATCAGCACCGAAGAGAAGGATGGCCGGGTCTATCAGGTCAGCCTGCTCATCACCACCAAGAGCCGCATCCACCTGGCCAACATCATGCGCAAGATCCGCGTGATGCCCAACGTGCTCAAGGTGAGCCGACAGAAGAACTGAACACAGGCGGCGCAAGCCGCCTGCTGCTTTTATAGAGACAAGCCATGACCCCCGAACGCTTCAAGCGCATCACCGACATGCTGGCCCAGCGTCAGCTCGATTTGACCGTCTGCATGGAAGAGGTCCACAAACCTCACAATCTGGCCGCCATCGTGCGTACCGCCGATGCCATCGGCATCCACCGGGTACACGCCGTCTGGCCCAAAACCTGGATCCACAAGCGCAAAGGCACCGCCCGCGGCAGCCAGAACTGGGTGGATGTAAAACTGCACCCGGATATCGGCACAGCCGTTGCCGAGCTGAAAGCTTCAGGCATGCAGATCCTGGCGACCCATCTCTCTGACAGCTCGGTCGATTTTCGCGCCATCGACTACACCAAACCGACCGCCATTCTGGTGGGTCAGGAAAAGCATGGCATCGGTGAAGAGGCGCTGGCGCTGGCCGATCACCATATCGTCATTCCCATGGTGGGCATGGTGCAGTCCCTCAACGTCTCGGTCGCCGCAGCCGCTATCCTCTACGAGGCGCAGCGCCAGCGCGAGCTGGCCGGTTGCTATCAACGCGGCTGCCCGCTCACGCTGGAGGAGCAGAACAGCATCCTGTTCGAGGGGGGTTATCCTATCTATGCCCAGCTCTGCAAAGAGAAAGAGATGCCCTACCCCCAGCTCGGCCCGGCCGGTGAAATTCTGGCGGACGAAGAGTGGTGGCAGCGGATGCAGCTGACCCGCAAAGGGTGGGCGCAGCAGAGCGAGCAGGACGATCCGCAGGAGGAGTGATGGAGAACCCTTTTGGCAGCTGGCTGGAATCGCAAATCATCCGGGATCACCTGACCAACCCGAACATAGAGGCCGGCGACTACAGCTACTACTCCGGCTACTACCACGGCAAGCCGTTCGAGGATCACTGCGTCCGCTACCTGCTCGGCGATGGCTCGACCCGTGACACCTGGGAGAGCGGACTCTGGGGCGAGGTGGATCGGCTGATCATCGGCAAGTTCTGCTCCATCGGCTCGGGCGCCACCTTCATGCTGGCGGGCAATCAGGGCCACCGGCTGGATTGGGTCTCCACCTTCCCGTTCAATCCCGACACCTTTGGCGAAGGGGCCTGCAGCGGCTTTCTGCGCAAGGGGGACACCCGGATTGGCAACGATGTCTGGATCGGCTCGGAAGCGATGATCATGCCCGGCATCACCATAGGTGATGGCGCCGTCATCGCCACCCGCGCCGTGGTGACCAAAGATGTGGCCCCTTACACCATAGTCGGCGGCAACCCGGCCCAACCGATCCGCCGCCGTTTCAGCGATGAGCAGATCCTCATGCTGCAAGAGATGCAGTGGTGGGACTGGCCCCAGCCCCGCTTGCAAGCCTGCATGGCGCTGCTCTGCTCGGGGGATATCGCCGCCCTTTATCACCATTGGCAACAGGAGTGTGCCTGATGAACCCCCTCTCTCTTTCCCTGTTGGCCCTGACCCTGTTTTCTGCCGGAGCCCTTGCCGTGACCAATACCTATCAGCTCACCAGCGAAGCCGATGTACCCAGCCTCTACCAGCAAACCCTGCCCGATTTCTGGCGCCAGCATGCGGTTGAAGGGGAGTTCAAGGGCAAGGATGGGGTGACCATCCGCTATGCCGCGCTACGGCAGGAGAAGGTTGATCGCGCCATCCTCATCGTCAATGGCAGGGTCGAGAGCTACCTCAAGTATCAGGAGCTGGCGTGGGATCTCTGGCGTCAGGGCTACAGCCTCTATCTCATCGACCATCGCGGTCAGGGGATGTCCGATCGGATGCTGGATGACCCGCAGAAGGGATATGTCGACCAGTTCGATGATTATGTGGTCGATCTCAAGCAGTTTCACGACCAGGTAATCATGGTGGACCAACCTGCCAAGCTGTTCCTGCTGGCCCACTCCATGGGCGGTGCCATCTCGGCCCGCTATCTGGAGCGCTGGCCGGATGATATCAAGGCGGCCGTGCTCTCCTCCCCCATGCTGGGCATCAATCTCGGCGGTCTGCCCAAGTGGCTGGCCAAGGGATTGGCGAGCACCATAGGCACGGTCGGCGGCTGGCTTGGCGAGCCTCCCTACGGCCCCGGTCAGGGCGCCTATCAGGATCACGGCTTTGCCGACAACGAGCTGACTCACAGTCAGTCCCGCTATCAGGCGTTCCGCCAAATCTACGAACAGCACCCGCAGATCAAGCTGGGTGGCGCGACCGCGCACTGGATTTATCAGGGGATCACCGGTGCCGATGCCGCCATTGCCGATGCGGGCGCCATCAAAACCCCGCTGCTGGTGCTGCAAGCTGGCAACGACAGCGTGGTGGACAATGCCGCGCAGGATCGCTTCTGCACCATTGCCAAGTGTGAAGGGGGCAAACCGCTGCGCATCGAGGGAGCCTGGCACGAACTGTTTATCGAATCCGATGACAAACGCCAGCCCGCTCTGACCGCGATGGTCGACTTTTTCGCCCGCTTCTGAGATGGCTATTTTTTGTAACCCTAAATAAATGGGGTGACAGTGCGGGCTAAGGTAAACTGCCCCTGTTTTCAATCGATGCCGAGGTAATGATGTTCAAGGTAGTTGTATCCGATCTCGATGGCACTCTGCTCAACAAGCAGCACCAGATCTCTCCCCGTACCCGGGATACCCTGCACCGCCTGGTAGAACAAGGTGTGAAATTCGTGGTCGCCACCGGCCGTCATCATGTTGACGTTCGCAGCTTCCGCGATGCGCTGGGGATGGACATCTACCTCATTACCTCCAATGGCGCCGTGGTCCATGACAAACAGGACCAGCTGATTTTCAACCAGCCGCTGCCGACCGAGATCGCCGCCGAACTGATTGCGCTGGAGCGCGACCCCTCTATCCACCTCAATGTCTATCAGGGTGATGACTGGGTGGTGGAAGAGGAGCTGCCCTGGCTGCTGCAGTTCCACGACGAGTCAGGGTTCACCTACCGTCTGGTCGATGACCTGAAACAGGAACCGAAAGAGCAGATCAACAAGGTGTTCTACATCGGCGACCACGAGAAGCTGCTGAAGATCGAGGCGCACCTCAACCAGCGCTATGGCGATCAGCTCAACGTCACCTTCTCCCTGCCGGACTGTCTCGAAGTGATGCACGCCGGGGTGCACAAGGGCAATGCTGTGCGGGCCGTGCTGGAGCAGAACGGGTTCGATATGTCGGAGGCGATCGCCTTCGGCGATGGCATGAACGACTTCGAGATGTTGACCATGGTGGGACGCGGTATCGTGATGGGCAACGCCCATGACCGCCTGAAAATGGCGCTGCCGGAGTATGAGCAGACCCTCACCTCCGATGAAGATGGCGTCGCCGTCTATCTGGAGAAGCTGTTTGAGCTGGAGAGCGTCAGCGCCGCCTGATCCTCTTCAATCCCGACATTAGAATCAACAAAGCCTCACCATGTGAGGCTTTGTTTTTTCAGAGTCTCCAGCCAGGGATTGGGCCGCTGCCAGCTGAAGCTCTGGTTCGCCCCACCGTAGCATTCAGCCAGCCGCAGCGGCGTGCCGGGGGTATGGCGTCGCCCGGCCACATCGAGGCAGCGGGAAACCTTGCTGTTGAACAGCTTGTCTTTCTGCCACTCCCACTGCGCCTGACCGTCACAGGGTGCCAGCATCAACTCGCTGTCGTTTTTGGCTTGCAAACAGAGATCCTGCAGGCGCAACTCACCCAGATCCCACTCGAACAGTTGATCGTCTTTTCCGCTGCAAGGTTGTGCCAACACCTTCTGTTGGGACACCGCAACGCAAAAATCACCGCTGGTCAGCAAGGGGGAGAGAGAACGCTCCTCCTGCGGTTGTGATGCAATGGAGCCCATCATCACATCGGTGGATGGCGGCTTGATGGTACAGCCCCCTAGCAGCAAGGCAGCCAGCATGGCGGGGGAGCAAGCAAAGGAAATTTTGTTATTCATGGAAAAATGCCTGAAATGGGCCGATGACATCCGGTTGTCAGTGACTCGAGGCTGAAGCATAACCGAAAGGCGGGGCGCGCTGCCCAAATAGAGTGTAAACAGACGTAACAGGGAGAGAGTACTGGCACAGCGGAGGCCGGAAAGCAAAAAACCCCGCCGAAGCGAGGTTTTTCTAAATGTGGTCGGTGATAAAGGATTCGAACCTTTGACCCTCTGGTCCCAAACCAGATGCGCTACCGGACTGCGCTAATCACCGAGGCTATTTCTTTCAAAATAGTTTACTTCAAAAAAACAAAGACGACCTTATGGTCATCCTCGTCATACAGCAAGTATGGTGCGAAGAGAGGGACTCGAACCCTCACACCCGGGGGGCACTAACACCTGAAGCTAGCGCGTCTACCAATTCCGCCACCTTCGCGTACCTGACAAGCTGTAAAATGGGGTGGCTGATGGGGCTCGAACCCACGACAACCGGAATCACAATCCGGGACTCTACCAACTGAGCTACAGCCACCACAGCTGTTTTCGTTCCACAACAACGCCCGTTTGACCGACGCACTTTTGATGGTGCGCCCGACAGGATTCGAACCTGTGACCTCTGCCTCCGGAGGGCAGCGCTCTATCCAGCTGAGCTACGGGCGCTACGCTGTCGAACGGGGCGCATTATTAATGATGGTTGCTGGTTTGTCTACACTTTTCTGTCACCGAAACACTGTTCGTTGTTTTTTCAAGCACATTGCGCACTTTTCTTCCACTATTCCCCTGCTGACAGCCGAAGAGGGGCAGATCGCAGTCGCAAATCGCCTTGCTGCCTTGACTTGACTTGATTTGATGCCCATCTAGAATGAATGAACGTTCATTCAATCGAAAGTCACACTGATGATTCTGGATAAAAAAGAGAGCATCTTCAACGCGGCCCATGAGGTGCTGGGTGAACGGGGTTTTCATGGTCTGTCGATTGCGGAAGTCGCCAAGAAGGCCAATGTTGCCACCGGCACCATCTATCGCTACTTCGGCGACAAGGATGATCTGATCCGGCAACTGCACCAGCACACTATCTTGCAGTGTGTGCCCATGGTCATGGCCGATGTAGCAATCGATAAAGTTTCATTTCAACAATTTCGCCAATTATGGCTCAATATTCATGCCATTTTTGTTAACGAACCCAACGCTATCCGGTGCAAATTGCAGTACGAGAGCTCTCCGCTAGGGGCAGAATTGGAGACCAATCCTGTCATTCTGGCCGCCTGGGAGCCTCTGGACCGATTTTTTGAACAGGGCGTTGAACAAGGATTGTTTATTGATTTACCGATACGGGCACTCCAGGTGTTGAGTCTGGACAGTGTCATGCATCTGGCCCTGCAGTGCAGGGTTCACAACATCACGCTGACCGAATCGCAGTTGGAAACCGCGATCCGGGCCAGCTGGAATGCCATTTTATCCCCCAATCTTTCCACCTCAGGAGCCTGTTCATGAAAAAGTGGATGGCCATTATGTTGCTGATAGCGATCGCCTTGTTTGGCAGCGTCATCGGCTTCAATTTGTTCAAACAGAAGATGATTGCCCAATACATGGCCAACCGGCCGGAACCCGAGTTCCCCGTCACCGCCATGGTGACCAAGGCGCAGGATTGGGTACCGACCATCGAAGCAATCGGCTTCATCGAGCCGAATCAGGGGGTGACCCTCTCCACCGAACTGGCCGGCACCATTGACGCCATCACCTTCGAGTCAGGCAAACCGGTCAAGGCAGACCAGCTGCTGCTGAGCCTGGACTCCACCGTGGAGCGGGCCAATCTGCGCGCCTCCCAGGCCAAGCTGCCGGCGGCAAAAGCCAAGTTCGATCGTTTCCAGAACCTCTACAAGACCAGCTCCATCTCCAAAGAGCAGCTGGATGAAGCCGAAGCGGCCTATCGCTCACTGGAAGCAGATATCGAGAGTCTGAAGGCGACCATTGCCCGTCGTGAAGTGCGCGCGCCCTTTAGCGGCGTGGTCGGCCTGCGCAATGTGTTCCTCGGTCAGTATCTGCAGCCAGGCACAGATATCGTGCGCCTGGAGGATACCAGCGTGATGCGCCTGCGCTTCACCGTGCCCCAGACCGATATCTCCAAAATCAAGCTGGGCCAGACCATCAAGATCAATGTGGATGCCTATCCGCAAACCCAGTTTGACGGTCATATCACCGCCATCGAGCCTGCGGTCAACTTCCAGAGCGGCCTGATCCAGGTACAAGCAGACATTCCGAACAACGACGGTCAGTTGCGTTCCGGTATGTTCGCCCGCGCCAGCATCATTCTGCCGACGGTGAAAGATCAGATTGTGATCCCGCAGACCGCTATCTCCTTCACCCTTTACGGTCAGAACGTCTACGTGCTCAAAGAGGGCGAAGAGACCGACAAAGAGGGTAACAAGGTGAAAGTACTGCGAGCCAAGCAGGTGGTGGTCAAGGCTGGTGAACGCCGTGGCAACGATGTGCATGTGCTCTCCGGCATCCAGGCCGGTGACCAGATCGTACTGTCGGGTCAGGTTCGCCTGAGCAACGACACCAAGGTGCATGTGGTCGAGAACGATGCCCTGGCCGTTCCGGCACAAACCCCGATGCTGTAAGCGCGGAGATCTGCGATGCGATTTACTGACATATTTATAAAACGGCCTGTGCTGGCGATCTCGCTCAGCTTCCTGATCGCCTTGCTGGGCTTTCAAGCCATCTTCAAGATGCAGGTACGGGAATACCCCGAGGTGACCAACACGGTGATCACCGTCAGCACTGGCTACTATGGCGCCAGTTCTGATCTGATCCAGGGGTTCATCACCCAGCCGCTGGAACAGGCGGTCGCGCAAGCCGACAACATCGACTTCATGACCTCCTCCAGCCAGCTGGGCAGCTCAACCATCACTGCGTACATGAAGCTCAACACCGACCCCAACGCCGCGTTGTCCGACATCCTGGCGAAGGTGAACTCGGTGCGCTCCCAGTTGCCGAAAGAGGCGGAAGACCCGTCGGTCACCTCCTCCACCGGTTCAACCACGGCGGTGCTCTACCTCGGCTTTACCAGCCCGGAGCTCAATTCCAGCCAGATCACCGACTATCTGGAGCGGGTTATCAAGCCGCAGCTCTTTACCGTGGGCGGGGTCTCCAAGGTTGACCTCTACGGCGGTGTCGAGTTTGCCCTGCGGGTATGGCTGGATCCGGCCAAGATGGCGGCCTTCAACCTGACTGCCAGTGACGTGATGACGGTGCTCAACAGCAACAACTATCAGTCCGCGACAGGTCAGGCGACCGGTTACTTCACCCTGTTCAACGGCAACGCCGAGACCCAGGTCAAGGATGTCGACGAGCTGAAGCGTCTGGTCGTTGCTACCCGTGACGGCAAGGTGATCCGCCTTTCCGACATTGCCAAGGTGACCCTCGAGAAGAGCCACGACATCTATCGCGCCAGCGCCAACGGCCGCGAAGCAGTGGTCATGGCGGTCAACGCCGCGCCGACAGCCAACCCCATCAACATCGCCCACGATGTGCTGGCGTTGCTGCCGAGCCTTGAGCGCAATATGCCGAGCACCATGCGTCTCAACGTGATGTATGACTCAACAGTGGCGATCAACGAGTCCATCCACGAGGTTATCAAGACCATCCTGGAGGCAGCCGCCATCGTTCTGGTGGTCATCACCCTGTTCCTCGGTTCGTTCCGCGCGGTCATCATCCCGATCATCACCATTCCGCTCAGTCTTATCGGCGTAGTGATGATGATGGATATGTTCGGCTTCTCGATAAACCTGATGACCCTGCTGGCGATGGTGCTGGCGATCGGTCTGGTAGTGGATGACGCCATCGTGGTGCTGGAGAACGTCGACCGCCATATCAAGGAGGGGGAAGAACCGTTCCGGGCCGCCATTATCGGTACCCGTGAAATTGCGGTGCCGGTTATCGCCATGACGGTTACTCTGGCGGCGGTATACGCGCCTATCGCCCTGATGGGGGGTATCACAGGCTCCCTGTTCAAGGAGTTTGCCCTGACGCTAGCCGGTGCCGTGTTCGTCTCGGGCATCATCGCCCTGACTCTGTCACCGATGATGTGTTCCAAGATGCTCAAGGCCAACGAGAAGCCGGGCAAGTTCGAGAGTACAGTCCACCACCTGCTGGAGCGGATGACCGATCGCTACGACAGCATGCTGCACGCCGTGATGAAAAAGCGCCCCGTCATCGTGGTGTTCGCCGTCATCGTGTTCGCCAGCCTGCCGCTGCTGTTCAAGTTCATCCCGAGCGAACTGGCACCGTCAGAGGACAAGGGGGTAATGGCCGTGCTGGGTACCGCACCGTCCAACGCCAACCTGGACTACATCGAAAACACCATGGCGGATGTGAACAAGATCCTGGACGACCAGCCCGAGATCGCCTTCTCCCAGGTCTTCTCAGGGGTGTTCAACGCCAACCAGGCGTTCGGTATCGCCTCCATGGTGCCCTGGAGCCAACGTGAAGCGAGCCAGAAAGAGGTGCTGGACCGGGTAGCCAATCTGGTGAAAGACATCCCGGGTATGGCCATCACCACCTTCCAGTTCCCGGAACTGCCGGGTGCATCGAGTGGTCTGCCGATCCAGTTCGTCATCACCACTCCGAACAGCTTCGAAAGCCTGTTCCTGGTGGCCGGGGAAATTCTGGCAGCGACGCAGAGTAACGGTCAGTTCGTCTATTCGGATCTCGATCTGAACTACGACTCCGCCACCATGAAGATCCGCATCGACAAGGACAAGGCGGGTGCCTACGGCATCACCATGCAGGATATCGGAATCACCATGGGTACCATGATGGCGGACGGTTACGTCAACCGTATCGACCTGGATGGCCGCTCCTACGAGGTGATCCCGCAGGTCGAGCGCAAGTACCGTCTCAATCCGGAGTCCATCAAGGGCTATTACGTGCGGGCCGCAGACGGCAAGTCGATCCCGCTCGGCAGCCTGATCAGCATTGAAGTGGTTGGCGAGCCCCGCGCCCTGCCCCACTTCAACCAGCTGAACTCCGCCACCATCGGCGCCGTTCCGGCTCCGGGCGTGGCCATGGGTGATGCGATCAACTGGTTCCAGACCACCGCCGACGAGAAGCTGCCGCAAGGCTATCGTTACGACTTCATGGGTGAAGCCCGTCAGTTCGTCACCGAAGGCAATGCGCTCTATGCCACCTTCGCGCTGGCACTGGCTATCATCTTCCTGGTGCTGGCAATCCAGTTCGAGTCGGTGCGTGACCCGCTGGTCATCATGGTCTCTGTACCGCTTGCCATCAGCGGGGCCTTGATTGCCCTGGCATGGGGTATGGCGACCATGAACATCTATTCCCAGGTGGGCCTCATCACCCTGGTGGGTCTGATTACCAAGCACGGTATCCTGATCTGTGAAGTAGCGAAGGAAGAGCAGCTGCTGCGCGGCATGAACCGGATGGAAGCCGTGATGCAAGCCGCCAAGGTGCGTCTGCGTCCGATCCTGATGACCACCGCCGCCATGATTGCCGGTCTGATCCCGCTGCTCTACGCCGCTGGTGCCGGTGCGGCACAGCGTTTCAGCATTGGTATCGTCATCGTGGCCGGTCTTGCCATCGGTACCCTGTTCACCCTGTTCGTGCTGCCAGTGATCTACACCTATCTGGCTTCCGAGCACAAACCCTTGCCGGTATTCGATGAAACCATTCCGCCCAAAGCAAACGGCGGACATTAATCATCAATGAGATGCAAAGGCCCCGTATCGGGGCCTTTTTTATGCTTCGCAGGAAAGACGACATAAGTGCATGAAGCAGTTAAACTAAAAAACACCACATCCAGACCGCAAGGACGCCATGTCAGGACTCTTCTCCAAGACCGCCAGGGCCGTAGGCCGCAACGGACTCTCATATCGCCTGCTCTCCTACATTCTGGTCTGCAGTACCGTATTGGCGATGATCATTACGGCGCTGCAACTCGCGTGGGATTACCGCAAGGATGTCGCCGTCATCGAAGACAGCATCGGCCAGATCGAGGCCTCGTTCCTGCAACCCATCGCCGCCAGCTTGTGGAACCTGGATGAAGAGCAGGTCAAAGTGCAAATTGAAGGGATCATGAACCTGCCCAACATGCAGTTCGTGATGGTCAAGGAGATGCTCGGCAACTCCGAAGTCCCGCTGCTGACCCAGGGGGTCGAGCGGGAAAGCTATGATATCTCCCGCGAATTCAACCTCACCTATCAGGGTGAAATCGTCGGCAAGCTGTTCGTTGCCGCCTCTCTCGAGCAGATCTACCAGCGCCTCATCGAAAAATCGGTGCTGATCATGGTCAGCCAGACCATCAAGACCCTGGTGGTCTCATTTTGCATCCTGATCATCATTTACTATCTGGTGGTCAGGCACATCAACCGCATCGCCAACTACGCCCAGAAGTTCAACCTCGATCGGCTCGACATGGCGCTGGAGCTGGAAGGCCGCCCGCAGCCACGCAAGAAACCCGATGAGCTGGATACCCTGGTCTCCACCCTCAACCAGATGCGTACCCGACTGCGTGACGAGCTGGTTGCTCGCCATCAGGCGGTCGAACAACTGCAAAAGGAACGGGACTTCTCCGCCACCCTGATCAACTCCGCCAACATGGTCATCTGCTGCATGGAACCGGATTTGACCATCGCCAGCATCAACCCGGCAGCCATCTTGCTGACCGGCTACCACCAGCAGGAGCTGCTGCAACACAACTGGCTGGATCTCTTTGTCAGCCCGGCGCAACGGGAAGAGCTGAACGATATTCTGGCGGCGGAAGGTTCACTGTCAGACAAAGAGGTCATCATGCATGACCAGCAGGCTCATGAGCTGGTACTGCAATGGACCTTCGTACCCTTCTACGATGGTCCCAACCTCAAGTACCAGATCGGGTTTGGCTACGACATCACTCAGCTGAAAAAGGTCGAGCGGGAGATAATCCAGCTCAACGAACAGCTGGAAGGCAAGGTGGTGGAACGCACCCGCAGCCTGAGTGAAGCCAACAACCAGCTCGGCAAGGCGTACGACGACCTGAAACAGGCCCAGCAGACCCTGGTGGAGTCGGAGAAGATGGCCTCCCTCGGCTCGCTGGTGGCCGGGGTGGCACACGAGATCAACACTCCGATCGGCATCAGCGTGACCGCCTCCTCCTACCTGCAAGAGCGGGTCGCCGACTTCAAGTCTCATATCGACTCCAAGCAGCTGTCGCGCTCCTATCTCAACGAGTTCACCGTCAACCTCGACGAATCGATGCAGCTGCTGCAGAGCAACCTGCGCCGCGCCTCCGAGCTGATTGCCAGCTTCAAGCAGGTGGCTGTCGACCAGTCATCGGAAGCGCGCTACAACTTCAGTCTCGCCGACAACCTGCATCAGGTGGTGGTCTCGCTTGGCCACAAACTGAAGAAGAGCCAGTGCGAAGTGGATATCCAGTGCGATCCCAAGCTGTCTATCTTCTCCTTCCCGGGCAGTTTTACCCAGATCTACTCGAACCTGATCCTCAACTCCATCAACCACGGGTTCGACAGCTGGGACAAACCGAAGAAGATCACCATCAAGGTGGAACAGCAGGGAGAGGAGCTGTTTATCGACTATTCGGACAACGGCCGCGGCATCCCGCCAGAAATCTTGCCGCGCATCTTCGATCCCTTCGTCACCTCCAAGCGGGGTCAGGGGGGCAGCGGTCTGGGCACTCACATCATCTACAACCTGGTAGTACAACTGCTAAAAGGCCGTATCAGCTGTGCCAGCGAACCGGGCCAGGGCGCCCAGTTCCATATTCGCCTGCCGATCCAACATAACTGAGCGCTGGCTCTTGTGAGCCAGCCGCTTTATCCCCATCATGCTGTGATTGCATTCTTAATGAGCGGAGAACCTCGCAATGGCACAGCATTTTGACTATATCGCCATCGGCGGCGGCAGCGGCGGTATCGCCTCTGCCAACCGGGCTGCCATGTACGGTAAGAAAGTTGCCCTGATTGAAGCCAAAGAGTTGGGTGGAACCTGCGTCAACGTAGGCTGCGTACCGAAGAAGGCCATGTGGTATGCCGGCCAGATCGCCGATGCCCTGAAATATGGCGCCGACTACGGCTTTGACACCACCCTAAACCACTTCAACTGGGCCAAGCTGGTCGAGTCCCGCCAGGCCTACATCGGCCGCATTCACCAGTCCTATCAGAACGTGCTGGGCAAGAACCAGATCACCGTCATCAAGGGCTTCGCCCGCTTCGTCAGCAGCAACACCATCGAGGTTAATGGCGAGCACTACACGGCCGATCATATCCTGATCGCTACCGGTGGCCGCCCGGAAATTCCGGCGATCCCGGGTGCCGAGCTGGGTATCGACTCCGACGGTTTCTTCGATCTGCAAAGCCAACCCAAGCGGGTTGCCGTGGTTGGAGCTGGCTACATCGCAGTCGAGATCGCCGGGGTGATGCAGGCACTCGGCTCAGAGACCCATCTGGTGGTGCGCAAGCACGCACCGCTGCGCAACTTCGACCCCATGATCCACGAGACACTGGTCGAAATCATGGCGCAGGAAGGGCCCAAGCTGCACACCCACGCCATTCCCAAAGCCGTGCTCAAGAACGCTGACAACAGCCTGACCCTGCAACTGGAAGATGGCCGCCATCTCACCGTCGACTGCCTGATCTGGGCCATCGGCCGGGTACCGGCTACCGACAACCTCAATCTAGCTGCCGCTGGCATCACGCTGGACGAGAAGGGCTTTATCCCGACCGACAAGTTCCAGAACACCGCCGTCGCCAACATCTATGCAGTGGGTGACAACACGGGTCGCATCCAGCTCACCCCGGTGGCCGTCGCTGCGGGCCGTCGCCTCTCCGAACGGCTGTTCAACAACAAGCCGAACGAGCACCTCAACTACGATCTGGTACCGACCGTGGTGTTCAGCCACCCGCCCATCGGCACCATAGGCATGACCGAACCGGAAGCCATCGCCGAATACGGCGAGGACCAGGTGAAGGTCTACCGCAGCCAGTTCACCGCCATGTACTCGGCACTGACCCAGCATCGCCAGCCCACTCGGATGAAGCTGGTCTGTGTCGGCCCGGAAGATAAGGTGGTCGGTCTGCACGGTATCGGCTTTGCGATGGACGAGATCCTGCAAGGCTTCGGCGTCGCCATGAAGATGGGTGCCACCAAGGCGGACTTCGACAACTGCGTGGCTATCCATCCGACCAGTGCAGAAGAGTTCGTGACAATGCGATAGGTACGTTTGAAGTTGACCTTTCACGAGGAGCCAGCTTCGACAACCATCTAACCCCTTCTCCCAAACCCGGCTCAGGCCGGGTTTTTTGATCACTCCTCGCCATTTATCTCGCAAATCCGTCGTTCTTTACGCCGATTTTACGCCTGCCACATGGCGCTTTATGGCGCCTTTACGCCTGTTTTACATACCCTTTTCAGCGTCAATGACACCAACAGAGTCGATATGGTCTTACATCGGCTCTCGCAGCTAATTATCTCAATGGAGTCGATATGAATTGGCTATATCTGCTGCTCGTCCTCGCCTTGATGGCCTATCTGATGCGCGCACTCACGCGCACTCACGAGTGAGGGACTACCTATATGCAGCAAGAAATTATCTACCCGGTGGCCAGCAAACTGCCGAGCCTCGTGAGCAATCCAATGCGTGCCCTGACGCACCGTGACCACGAGTGAGGAACTAGAACATGTGGCAAGAAATAATCTATCCGGTGGCCTTCGTGCTGCTGGTTCTGCTACCGGCACCGCTGCTGGGCAACTACATTTATCGGGTATTTGAAGGCAAAATCCGCTGGCTGGCACCGGTCGAGCGCGCCACACTGGCTTGCTGTGGCACCGATGGGCGGGAGCAGGACTGGAAGTCCTACGCCCTCAGCTTGCTGGCCTTCAACGGCGCCGGTTTCGGTCTGCTGTTCCTGATCTTGATGGCGCAGGGGTTGCTGCCCCTCAACCCGCAACAACTGCCTGGTCTGAGCTGGCAACTGGCATTCAACACCGCGGTCAGCTTTATGACCAACACCAACTGGCAAGCCTATTCCGGTGAGGCCAGCCTCTCCTACTTCAGCCAGATGGTAGGCCTGACCACCCAGAACTTCGTCTCCGCAGGGACGGGCG
Organism: Aeromonas sp. R5-4; assembly: GCF_040908215.1. Lineage (NCBI taxonomy): Bacteria > Pseudomonadati > Pseudomonadota > Gammaproteobacteria > Aeromonadales > Aeromonadaceae > Aeromonas > Aeromonas sp. R5-4. The sequence continues at coordinate 35,874 of NZ_JBFODG010000012.1, forward strand.
CCGCCGTCGCCATTGCCCTGTTCCGCGGTATCGCTCGTCAGCAGACCATCAACCTTGGCAACTTCTGGCAGGATCTGGTGCGTTTCTGCCTCTATGTGCTGCTGCCCATCGCGCTGATCATGGCGCTGGTGCTGGTATGGCAAGGGGTGCCGCAAAGCCTGTCAGCCTATCTGCCGTTCCACGGTGTGGAAGGTCAGGAGCAGCTGCTGCCCCTCGGCCCGGCGGCCTCGCAGATCGCCATCAAGCAGCTGGGCTCCAACGGCGGCGGCTTCTTCGGCATCAACTCGGCACATCCGTTCGAGAACCCGACAGCCCTCTCCAACTGGCTGGAGATGGTCGCCCTGCTCACCATCGCTGCCGCCATGGTCTTTACTCTGGGCCGCTATGTGAAGGACATGGCCCACAGCCGCGCCATTCTCGGTGCCATGACCCTCATGCTGGTGCTGGGGCTCTTCGTCTCCCTCTCCCAGGAGCTGAAACCGGATCACGCCCTCGCCCAGTTCACCACTGACGCCAGCAACATGACTGGCAACTGGGAAGGCAAGGAGAGCCGCTTCGGCCCTGTGCTCTCCAGCATCTGGGAAGTGGCGACGACTGCCGCCTCCAACGGTGCCGTCAACGCCATGCACGACAGCTTTACTCCGCTCGGCGGCATGGTTGGCATGATCAACATGCTGCTGGGTGAGGTCATCTTCGGCGGGGTCGGCTCCGGTATCTACGGCATGATGCTGTTCGTGTTGCTGACCGTGTTCCTGTGCGGCCTGATGGTGGGACGTACCCCGACCTATCTGGGCAAACGCCTCGGCATCACCGAGATGAAGTGGGTGGTTGCCAGCATGCTGGTCATGCCGGTGGGGGTTTTGGTGATCGGTGGTGTCACCCTGCTGATGCCGGATGCCAGCACCATCATCGGCCATGATGGCCCGCACGGTCTGTCACGCCTCATCTATGCCTACGCCTCGGCTGCCGGCAACAACGGCTCCGCCTTCGCCGGTTTTGCCGCCGGTGACAACTGGCAGTGCATCGCCATCGGTCTGGCCATGCTGCTCGGTCGCTTCGGCTACATCATTCCGGTACTGGCCATCGCCGGTCAGCTGGCCCGTGCGCCCCGTCAGGAGACGAGCGAAGGGGACTTCCCCATCAGCGGCCCGCTGTTCGTTACCCTGCTGATCATCACCGTCCTGCTGATAGGTGGCCTCTCCTTCCTGCCGGTGCTGGCACTGGGCCCGGTAGCTGAACATCTGAGTCTGATCGGAGGGGCACTCTGATGAACCTGACCCTGTCGATCACCATCCGGATGCCAATCGCCAACTATCTGATGCTGGGAGCTTTCCAATGAGCAAGTCCACTGCAATGAGCACCGACACCATGTTGGTGAAGGGCAAAAAACAGAAATCACAGCTCATCCAGGCAATGGTTGAGGCCCTCTATCGCTTCAATCCCAAGGCGCTGTTTGGCAGTCCCATCCTGTTCACCCTCTGGCTGGCCGCAGTCATGGCGACCGTGGAGTCCCTGCTGGGGCAGCCTTTCTCCGGCGTCGTCCCCTCGCTGGCCTGGCAGCTGACCGCCTGGCTCTGGCTGACCCTCTGGTTTGCCAACTTCGCGGAAACCCTGGCCGAGGGGCGCGGCAAGGCTCGCGCCGACAGCCTGAAGGCGGGCATGAGCCAGCTCAAGGCCCGTCGTGTGGCGAATGCCAAAGATGGTCAGGGCGAGTGGGTACCCGCCACCAGCCTGATGAAGGGGGACCTGGTGCTGGTACGCAGCGGCGAGATGATCCCGGCCGACGGTGAAGTGATCGCCGGTATCGCCTCGGTCAACGAGGCGGCCATCACCGGCGAATCCGCCCCCGTCATCCGCGAGTCGGGTACCGACCGCAGCGGCGTGACCGGCAATACCACCGTCGTTTCAGACGAGATCTGGGTACGCGTCAGCAACAATCCGGGCGAAAGCACGCTGGATCGCATGATTGCACTAGTGGAAGGGGCCAAGCGCCAGAAGACCCCCAATGAGATGGCGCTCGACGCCCTGCTGGTGGGCTTGACCCTGATCTTCCTGCTGGTGGTGGCTACCCTGCCCTGGTTCCTCGACTACAACGGCACCCAGGTACCGCGCCTCTACCTGATCGCCCTCTTCATTACCCTGATCCCGACCACCATCGGCGGCCTGCTCTCCGCCATCGGCATCGCCGGTATGGATCGACTGGTGAAGCTGAACGTCATCGCCAAGTCTGGCCGTGCCGTGGAAGCGGCTGGTGACGTGCGTACCCTGCTGCTGGACAAGACCGGCACCATCACCTTCGGCAACCGGATGGCCGACGAGTTGATCCCGGCACCGGGCGTCGACCCCGCCCTGCTGGCACAAGCGGCCATGCTGGCCTCGCTGGGTGACAACACCCCAGAGGGCAAATCCATCCTGACTCTGGCCAGCAAGAGCATGGCCAAGCCGAGCCAGCTGGAGAGCGACAAGGTGATCCCCTTCAGCGCCGAAACCCGGCTGAGCGGACTGGATCGCAACGGTCATCAATATCGCAAGGGTGCGGTAGATGCCGTGTTGAACTACCTCAGCCTCGACCGCAAGGCGGTGCCTGAGCTGGTGCTCAAGTCAGTCGACAGCATCGCCCGTCAGGGTGGGACTCCGCTGCTGGTCTGCACTCAGGAGAAACTGCTGGGGGTGGTCTACCTCAAGGACATCATCAAGCCCGGTATCAAGGCTCGCTTCCAGATCCTGCGCCATATGGGGATCCGTACCGTGATGATCACCGGTGACAACCCGAAAACCGCCGCCGCCATCGCCGCCGAAGCCGGGGTGGATGACTTCATCGCCGAAGCAACGCCGGAGAAGAAGCTCGCCTATATCCGGCAGGAGCAGGCCGATGGCCGTCTGGTTGCCATGTGCGGCGACGGTGCCAACGATGCGCCCGCACTGGCGCAGGCTGACGTGGGGCTGGCCATGAACGAGGGTACCCAGGCCGCCAAGGAGGCGGGCAACCTGGTGGATCTCGACTCCAACCCCACCAAGCTGCTGGACGTGGTGCTGGTCGGCAAACAGCTGCTGGTGACCCGTGGCGCCCTGACCACCTTCTCCATCGCCAACGACGTGGCCAAGTACTTTGCCATCCTGCCAGCCCTGTTCATCGCCGCCTACCCGCAACTGGGGGCACTGAACCTGATGCAGCTGGGCAGCCCGCAGAGCGCCATCCTGTCGGCCATCATCTTCAACGCCCTGATCATTGTGGCGCTGGTGCCGCTGGCGCTGCGTGGTGTCGACCTGAAAGGCTCGGCCGCCAGCCTGCTGCGCCGCAACCTGCTGATCTACGGTGTCGGCGGCCTGCTGGTGCCGTTTATCGGCATCAAGCTGATCGATCTGGTCATTACCGGCCTGGGTCTGGTGTAACGACATAACCGGGATGCGGGGCAGACCCGCATCCCCTGCCATCCATTTGGAGCAAGAGAATCATGATAGCAATCAGAACCCTGTTAACCCTGACCCTGCTGCTGGGAGTGGGTTATCCGCTGGCGGTCACCGGGCTGGCCCAACTGCTGTTCCCCTGGCAGGCCAACGGCAGCCAGCTGACCGACAGCAAGCAGCAACTGATCGGTAGCGCCCTGCTGGGGCAGAAATTCGAGCGGGCTGACTACTTCCATCCCCGCCCCTCCGCCAGCGACTTCAACACCATTGGCGGCAGCGCCAGCAATCTGGGGATGAGTTCACCACTTCGGGCCGAGTTTGCCGAACAGGCCGCCAAGACACAGCCTGAAACCAGCTCCCCCGCCATGCTGACCCGCTCCGCCTCCGGCCTCGATCCCCACCTGCCGCTGGATGCGGTGCTGGCTCAGGTCGACCGCGTCGCCAAAGAACGTGGACTGGATCCCGCCCAACTGACGGAGCAGGTCAAGTCGGCCACACAAGCTGGTATCCTTGGCCCGCAGGTGGTCAACATTCTCCAGCTGAATCTGCAACTGGATCATAAAAAGGGCGCCTGATGGCGCCCATTCCGGTTTGGTGATGACCTCGATTTTCGAAACGGGCGGTTGGCTCGATAGGGATAACAATGGCTGATGTAGCAAGCGCCGACGCCCTGCTGGCGAATCTGATGCAGGAGCATGGGGATGCGTGATGAGGTAAGGGCCGACGCCCTGCTGGCGAGCCTGGAACAGGAGCACAAGGGCAAGCTGAAGGTGTTTCTCGGGGCCGCTCCCGGCGTCGGCAAGACCTACGCCATGCTGCAGGCGGTGCGGGAACAGGCCAAAGAGGGGGTCGACATCCTGATCGGCGTGGTGGAGACCCACGGCCGGCAGGAGACCCTGGCCCTGCTCGACAAGCTCGCCATCATGCCGCGCAAGATCCACATGCACCGCCAGCAGCGACTGGAGGAGATGGATCTCGACGGTCTGCTCGCCCGCAAACCAGCCATCGCCGTGGTGGATGAGCTGGCCCACAGCAACGCCCCCGGCAGCCGCCACGAGAAGCGCTGGCAGGATGTGGAGGAGCTGCTCAACGCCGGGATCGACGTCTACACCACCCTCAACGTGCAACATCTGGAGAGTCTCAACGATCTGGTGTGGCAGCTGACCGGGGTCAGGGTGAAAGAGACTCTGCCCGATCAGGTGCTGCTGGAAGCCGACAGTCTGGTGCTGATCGACCTGCCCCCCAAAGAGCTGCTCGGCCGCCTCAAGGAGGGCAAGGTCTATGTGCCCCATCAGGCCAAGGCTGCGTTGCAATCCTTCTTCTCCCTCAACAACCTCACCGCATTGCGGGAGCTGGCGATGCAGACCGCCGCCAGCCATGTGGAGGGCGATCTGCAACTGCAGTGGCAGGCAGCAGGCAAGAGCACCTTGCCGCTGCGGGGCAAGCTGATGGTTTGTCTCGGTGACCTGCACGGCTCGGCGCTGGTGCGCTACGGCCACCGCTTTGCCCAGCGCCGCCAGCTTCCCTGGCTGGTGGTGCATGTCGACAGCAATGGCCGCCGCTCTGCCGACGTGGAGCAGGCGCTGGCGCTTGCCTCCCACCTCGGCGCCAAGGTGCTGACTCTCTCCAGCCCGGCGGTCGCCAACACCCTGTTGGAGACCGCCGAACAGCAGCAAGTCTCCCAACTGCTGCTCGGCAAACCCCACAAGGCCCCGTGGCGCCGCTCGCTGGTGCAACACCTGCTCAAGCAGGCGCAGGGGCTCGAAATCACCCTGGTCGATACCGAGAAACACAAACCCAAAGTGGGGATGCACGCCCCGACGCCGAAGGATATTCACCATAGCCTGCTGGCGGTGGTGATCATGGGGATCACCTCGGCCGCCGCCTGGGGACTCTCCTACTGGCTGCCGCCCGCCGCTCTGCCGCTGCTGTTCGTACTGGGGGTGCTGGCGACCGCCCTCACCACCAGTCTGGTGCCCGCGACGCTGGCGGCGGTGCTGGGCTTTATCGCCCACAATCTGCTCTTTACCGCCCCCTACTTCTCCCTGAGCGTCGCCAACCACAGCGACCTGCTCACCCTGTTTGTGCTGCTTATCGTTGGCATGACGGCGGGACGGCTCGCCTCCCGCCAGCGGCAACAGCTGATCGGCCTGCGCGAGACCCAGCAGCTGGGCAATGCATTGCTCTCCCTCAGTCAGAGGCTGGCCACCGCCAGCAGCCCGGAGGAGGTGCTCAGACAAGGTGCCCAAGCCATTTCGCTGGCACTCGGCCAGCCGACCGTGGTGATCGACAAAGAGTTCAACGACCGGCTCGGCAACGAGAAGCACAGGCCCGGACAGACCGACAAGGCGGCCATCGACTGGTGTCTGGCCCAGAAACAGAGCGCCGGGGCCCATACCGCAACCCTCAATGCCGCCGAGGCCCAGTATCACCACCTCAGCGACGATCTGGTGATCGGCATCAACCTCAGCAATCCGCTCTCCTCCTCCGCCGAACACCAGTTACAGGCGCTGCTCACCGACATTCGTGCGGCACTGGCGCGGATCGATCTCAACGAACGGCTGGCCGACAGCCAGTTGCAGGCCGAGACCGACCGGATGCGGGCCGCCTTGCTCTCCTCGGTCTCCCACGATTTGAAAACCCCGCTGGCGACCATCATGGGGGCTGGCAGCACCCTGCTGGAATATGGTGACCGGATTCCGCCGGACGATCGCAATGAACTGCTCCATTCGGTACAGGATGAGGCACGCCGCCTCCACAGCTATGTGCAGAATCTGCTGGATATGACCCGCATCGGTTCCCCCGACTTCCAGCTGAAACGGGACTGGGTCGATCTGGCGGATCTGGTGGAGAGCGCCCGCAAGCGGCTCGACTCCTCCTGGCGCCAGCACAAGCTGCTGGTCCATTTCGATCAGCATGTGCCCCAGCTCTATGTGCACGGCGCCCTGATCGAGCAGGTGCTGGTCAATATCCTCGACAACGCCTCCCGCTACTCACCGGCAGGCACCCCCATCGAGTTCAAGGTGATGCTGGCCGAGCCCGACCTCATCATCGACATCATCGATATCGGGGTCGGTATCGCCGAGTCGGATCGGGAGAAGATCTTCAACCTCTTCTACACCCAGCCGGTGGGTGATTGCGGCAGCCGTGGCACCGGGCTTGGCCTCGCCATTTCCCGCGCTATGATAGAGGCCCACGGCGGCAAGATTTGGGCCTTCTCAGGCCCCAATGGCAACGGCACCTGCATGCGCATCTCCCTGCCACTCGCCCTCAATTCACCGGAGGTCTGATGGCTGACCGCCCGATCGGGAGCACACTCCTGTCACTCAGCCCCTCCCACCATTCGCCTCTGGAGGTTCGATGGCGCACATTCTGGTCATAGATGATGAAGCGGCGATCCGTCGCTTTCTGCGGATCAGCCTGATTGCCGAGGGGCATCAGGTGAGTGAGGCGGTAGGGGTCAATGAAGGGCTGGAGCAGTATCGCCACCTCAACCCCGATCTGGTGATCCTCGATCTCGGCCTGCCGGATGGCGATGGCATTCAGGTGTTGCAGGCCATTCGCGAGCATCACCCCAACCCGGTGCTGGTGCTGTCGGCCCGCGATTCGGAGCAGGAGAAGGTGCGGCTACTGGATGCCGGAGCCAACGACTACATGAGCAAGCCGTTCGGCATCGGCGAGATGATGGCCCGCATCCGCGTGCTCTTGCGCCAACGGGCCGGCGTCAGCAGCGGCGAGCGACGCCACTTCCCTCAATGCGGCCTGACGCTGGATATCAGCAGCCACAAGGTGACCATGAAGGAGGAGGAGATCCCCCTCTCCCGCAAGGAGTTCGCCCTGCTGCAGGCGCTGGTGTGCCACCCCGGCAAGCTGGTAATGCAGACCCAGCTGCTCAACGACATCTGGGGGCCAAGCCACAAGGAGGACACCCACTACCTGCGTATCGTCATCGCCAGCCTGCGCAAAAAGCTGGGGGATAACCCCCAGCAACCGACGCTTATCGAGACCGAATCCGGTATTGGCTACCGCTTTGTCGGCAACTGACGTTTCACGTGGAACGACGCCCGCAGCAAATCAGTGCCAATAGACCGCAGCCACTGAGCAACAGGCCGAGATCCTGCAATCCGGCCGCCACCGCCAACCCCAGACTGAGCAGCAGGTAGTAGCCAAGCCCGAACAGGGCGCCAGCACTGCCTGCCACTTCGCGATAGGCCAACAGCGCCTGGCTCAGCACATTGGGGATCGCCACCCCATAGGCCACCACAATCCCCATCATGGGCAACAGGAACCAGAGGTTGGTCTGACTCGCCCAGACCAGCAGCCCGGCAACCAGCGCCAGAACGCAAGCCAGTCGGATCAGAGAGGACGGCAGCCACCCTCTCCCCAGCAGATGCTTGTTGAGCAGACTGCCGAGCAGAGTCGCCAGCGCCAGCAAGATCCCCGAGTAACCAAACTCGCCAGTGCTCAATCCCAGCCCGGCAAACAGGAAGGGCGCCAGACTGTAGTAGCCAAACAGCATGGTGTTGAACAGCGCGACCAACACGGCACTGCGCCAGAGTCCGCCATCCTTCATCATCCGGCATGCCAGCGGCCAAAGCGCGACTTGCCGGGTGGTGGCCGGGCGGGTTTCCGGCAGTTGCCAGCAGGTCACCAGCAGCAAGCCAACCGCCAGCACCAGCAGACCACTGAACACCCCGAGATAGCCAAACCAGCTCGCCAGCTGGCCGCCACTAAGTAGCCCCAGTACCGGGCTCAAGGAGAGCGCAATGCCCATCACCGAGAAGACCCGCGCCAGATCGCTGCCCTGATAGCTATCGCGCAGCATGGTCTGGGTCACCACGGAACCCACCGCGGCACCAAAGGCCGAGATGACCCGAGCCAGCAGCAGGGTTTCAAACTGATTAGCCAGCAGCGCCAGCAAGGTGCCGACGCCATAGGTGAGCAGACCCGCCAACATGGCGGGGCGCCGCCCGATCAGATCGCAGAGCCGTCCCCAGCAGACCACACCCACCGCAAACGCCAGAAAATAGACCGACAGAGTCTGGGATGCCTGCCCCTCGCTCACCCGAAACTGGCTGGCGATGTGGGTCAGCACTGGGCTGTAGATGGTCTCCACGATCTGGGGAAACATCATCAATCCCACCACCAGCCAGAGCGGTGGCAACTTGTTGTTCATGACAAACCTCCTTCATAAGAGGTCGCCATTCTAGAGAGATGCCGATTGTCCGATTACAATAAGCAGGACTATAAACATCAAAAATAGGACATATGGCCTTTATTCTTCCCGATCACCCTTTTGACCCCGACCAGCTGACGGGCAGCGTGATCGGCATTGCTTCCGCGCTCGGCTGGCACGACTCTGGCCTGCATCAGCATCAGCGCCATCAGCTGCTGTTCGCTCAATCCGGCTGCATGACCATGGAGCTGGATGGTCGGGTCTGCCTGCTGCCGCCCACCCGTGCCGCCTGGCTGCCAGCGGGCACTGCCCACCGGATCTTGATGCGCGGTGTCGTCGCCTACCGATCCCTCTACTTCCAGCCGCACCCAGAGTTGCCCGCCACGGTGGAGGTGCTGGCGGTCAATCCGCTGCTGCACGAACTGATCGAACGGATGGCACTCTGGCCGTGGGACAAACCGCAAGAGCAGCAGCAACGGACGGTAGGACTGTTTATGGAGGAGTTGGGGCTGGCACCGCGGGAGTCGTGGCAGTTGCCGCTACCGACCGATCCCAGACTGGGCGGCTGGCTACAGCAGTTAAAACGGGGAGATGCCCTGCCCGATCGGCTCAACCGGCTGGCCGAACGGGTGGGAGCCAGTGACAAGACCATTGGCCGCATCTTTATGCGGGAGACCGGCATGAGCTATCAGGCGTGGCGTCAGCAGTGGCGGCTGTTGCGCGCCATGGAGTTGCTGGCAGAAAGCGAGCCCATCAGCCGGATTGCCGCTGCGCTGGAGTTCTCCAGCGACAGCGCCTTCATCAGCTTCTTCAAACAACATACGGGGCAGACTCCCCTGCGCTACCTCAGCTCTCGGGGTGAGTCGCCACCGCCTGACTCGCCTCCACCACCAGGGTATCCAGCGCCAGCGGCTTGAGGTTGTACAGCGCATCCTGCACCACGGCATGAGATGCCTGCTGCAACTCGCTCTGTACATCCTGCTCCAGCTGGGCACTCTCCTGCTCGGGCCGCGGGTTGTCGTTGGCCATCACGTTCAGGCTCAGGGCACTCACAATCAAGGTGGCGATCAGGCTTTTCATCTGGTTTGCTCCGGTATGGTTGAGATGACCAGATAGCTATTCCAATTGTTGTGCCACTCTTCACAAATCACATAACATGATGATTTTGTTTAAATTCACCATCTTTCGATACCAAATTGAGTCGCAAAATGCATCCTGCTCGGTCATTTTTAAACCAACAGTTGGTACTTTTAACCACGCTTAATTTTTGCACCATGTTCCACGTGGAACGTCCCGTTATTTTGATCGACACCCGCTTTTAAACTGAGCTATGGTGCTACATCTTCGTAACTGACTCTGGATCTGTCACCGAATGGAATTTTCCTTGTTCGGCGAGAAGTTCACTCGCCACGCCGGTATTACCCAACTCATGGATGACCTCAATCAGGGGCTGACCAATCCGGATGCCATCATGCTGGGTGGCGGCAATCCTGCCCCCATCCCCGCCATGCTGGAACGCTTTCAGGCGGAAGCCAAGAGCCTGCTCGACAACGGCGAGCTGGTCAAAGCGATGGCCAACTACGACGGCCCCCAGGGCAAAGACAGGTTCACCAAGGCGCTGGCCGCCCTGCTCAGCAAGGAGCTGGGATGGGATATCACGTCCCGAAATATCGCCCTGACCAACGGCAGCCAGAATGCCTTTTTCTATCTGTTCAACCTGCTGGCCGGCGAATTTGCCGATGGCCGCAAGAAGAAGGTGCTGTTCCCGCTCGCTCCCGAATATATCGGCTATGCCGACTCGGCGCTGGCCGACGACTACTTCGTGGCCTACAAGCCCACCATCGAGAAACTGCCCGATGGCCAGTTCAAATACCACGTGGATTTCGATAGCCTGCAGGTGGGCGATGACATCGGGGTGATCTGTGTCTCTCGCCCGACCAACCCCACCGGCAACGTGCTGACCGACGAAGAGATCGAACACCTCGATCAGATCGCCCGCGACAAGGGAATCCCATTGCTGATCGACAACGCCTACGGCGTCCCCTTCCCGGGCATCATCTTCAGCGAAGCCAAGCCGTTCTGGAACGCCAACACCATTCTCTGCATGAGCCTCTCCAAGCTGGGTTTGCCGGGCACCCGTTGCGGCATCGTCATCGCCGACGAGAAGATCATTCAGGCCATCACCAACCTGAGCGGCATCATCAATCTGGCGCCGGGCAGTCTGGGGCCCGCCATCACCATCCCGATGATCGAGAGCGGCGATATCATCACTCTCAGCGAACAGGTGGTGAAACCCTTCTATCAGCAAAAAGCCGAGCTGGCGGTGCAGCTGCTGCGCGAAGCGATCCCCGACCCGCGCTTCCATATCCACAAGCCGGAAGGGGCCCTCTTCCTCTGGCTCTGGTTTGAAGGCTTGCCGATCCACTGTCAGGAGCTCTATGAGCGACTGAAGGCGAAGAACCTGCTGATCGTGCCGGGTCACTACTTCTTCCCCGGCATTGATGACCCCGAGTGGCGCCACAGCCAGGAGTGCATCCGCCTCAACTACTCCCAGAGCGAGGAGCTGGTTCGCCGCGGCATCGCCATTCTGGCTGACGAGATAAACGCCCTCTACGCTGGTTAATCCAATCCGGCGATACAAAAACAGAAAGGCCTGCATCTGCAGGCCTTTGTTGTTTATCGCGATCCGGTTTGCTTAGCCGGGCAGCGCCAGCTGCTCAGGTTTACCAATGGGGATGGCGCGGGGCTTGAGCGCCTCCGGCAGTTCGCGAGCCAGATCGATGGTCAACAGACCATGCTCCAGTTTGGCGCCCTGCACTTCCACGTGCTGGCTCAGCTTGAAGGCGAGCTCGAAGTCACGCTCGGCAATCCCCTGATGGAGGAACTGACGCTCACCGGCCGCAGCCCCTTTGCGCCCCTTCACCTTGAGAGTGCCGTTTTCAGTCTCCAGCGCCAGCTCTTCGCGCTCGAAGCCAGCCACGGCGACCGTGATGCGATAGCCATCCTGATCGCGCTTTTCAATATTGTACGGGGGGTAAGCGGCGGTCTTCTGCTCGAACAGACCTTCCAGCTCACGGGCCATCCGCTCGAAGCCGACAGCATTGGAATAGAGATGAGAAAAATCGAGGTTACGCATAATCCTATCCTTCTAATAAGCAACAGGTTCAACTCTCCACAGGCCCGTCATCGGCACCCGGGAAATTTTAAAATTTCAGTAAATTCAGGCTATCAGCCGTTGATCTCTATCTTGCGCGGCTTCATCGCCTCGGGCACTTCACGCACCAGCTCGATGTGCAGCAAGCCGTTTTTCAGGTCGGCCCCTTTCACCCGCACATAGTCGGCCAGCTGGAAGCGGCGCTCGAAACCACGTTCGGCAATCCCCTGATACAGATAGTTGCGCCCGGTGTCGGCCTGCTTGTTGCCCTTCACCGTCAGCAGATTTTCCTGGAAGCTCAGCTCCAGCTCTTCCTGGGTAAAGCCCGCCACCGCCATGCTGATGCGGTAGTCGCTGTCACCCAGCTGCTCGATGTTGTAGGGGGGATAACCGGCATTGCCATTGCTGGCCGCAGATTCGATAAGATTGGCCAGACGCTCGAAACCGATGGCAGAACGATAGAGCGGAGAAAAGTCGATAGAACGCATAGTATTACCCTCTTGTGAGCGATAACGGATTGTTTGCCCTCCTTATGGACGGGCGCCTGGTCGAAACCTCTGTCGAGCGTTCCGGCCTTGTTACCTATATAAGGGCTCACTTTTTCCTTTCAAGGGGATTTTTTCAAATTTTTAAATGGCCACACTGATCACCCTGTTGGCCCAATAGTGATGATAATCGACCCGTGGGCCACTGATGGCAACTCGCTCCACACCCCATAATTGGTTGCATATCCACCAGCCAATATGGAGCCATCCCATGAAGATTACCCAGGTTCGCAACGCCACCCTGCTGCTCGACTATGCCGGCACCCGCTTTCTGATAGATCCCATGCTCTCGGCCAAGGGAGCCTTCCCCGGCTTTGAGGGCACCGCCAACAGCCAGCTGCGCAATCCGCTGGTCGAGCTGCCGCTATCGATCGATGAGCTGGTCGATGTGGATGCCGTTATCGTCACCCACGATCATCCTGACCACTGGGATGACGCCGCCAGAGCCCTGATCCCCAAGCATCTGCCGCTCTTGGTACAACACCAGAAGGATGCCGATGCCATTCGTGCCAGTGGTTTTGAGGATGTGCGCCTGCTGAGCGAACAGCCCGAGTTTGCCGGTATTCGCCTGCAGCAGACCGGTGGCCAGCATGGCAACGATCAGCTGATGGCGGTACTTGGCGAGCGCATGGGAGAGGTGTGCGGCGTGGTCTTCTCCCACCCCGATGAACAGAACCTCTATCTGGCCGGTGATACCATCTGGCATCCCTCGGTCGCGCAAGCCCTGCAACAGCATCAGCCCGAGGTCATCATCCTCAACTGTGGTGATGCGCAGGTGCCCGTGCTCGGTTCCATCATCATGGGCAAGGAGGATGTCGCCGCCGTATATCAGGCCGCACCGCAAGCCACGCTGATCGCCAGCCACATGGAGGCGGTCAACCACGCCCTGCTGTCACGCCAGGAGCTGCGCGACTATCTGGCGGAACGGGGCATGACGGATCGGGTGCGGATACCAGCGGATGGCGAGGCTCTCTCGCTGTAACTGACCGGGCCATGCCGAACAGCTCGCATGGCCCTTCGGCTTTCACTGCCGAACGCTTATGATGAGAGTCCTGCGCGCAGAGAGGAGCCAACATAATGCCCACCCCGACTGTTGCCGTGGTGACCTTCGATCACTTCAGCCCTTTTCACTGCGCCGTCCCCTGCCTCATCTTTGGCGATATCCTGCCGGGCCAGCCGCTGTTCGAGCTCAAGATCTGCTGCGGTGATGGCAACCGTCACTCACACTCGGCGCAAGGCTTCACCATTCAGACTCCCCATGGGCTGGAGGTGCTGGCCGAGGTGGAGATCATCGTGATCCCCTTCTGGCACGACCCGGCAGCACGGCCACCGGCGGCGCTGCTCGATGCCCTGATCGCCGCCAGAGCCAGAGGTGCCAGGCTGGTCGGGCTCTGTCTCGGCACCTATGTGCTCGCCTACGCCGGGCTGCTCAATGGTCGCAAGGCGTCGACCCACTGGGAGTACGAACAGGATTTCTGCCGCCGCTTTCCCTGCGTGCAGCTCGATACCAACGCCCTTTATGTGGATGATGATGGGCTGGTCACCTCGGCAGGCACCGCCGCCGGGCTGGACTGCTGCCTCTATCTGGTACGCCACTACCATGGCTCGGCTATCGCCAACAAGGTGGCACGGCGGCTGGTGATCCCGCCCCACCGCGAAGGGGGTCAGGCCCAGTTTATCGAGCAGCCGGTGCCCACCTCCACCCGCGATGTCCGGATGAACCAGTTGCTCGATCACCTGCGTGCCCATCTGGCCGAGCCTCACACCCTGGATTCTCTGGCAGCCCATACCCTGATGAGTCGGCGCACCTTTACCCGCCGTTTTCATCAGGCTACCGGCCTCTCGGTAGGTGAATGGCTGCTGGCGGAACGGCTCAGACGCAGTCAGGAGCTGCTGGAGGTAAGTGGTCATTCCATCGACCGCATCGCCGAGCTGGTCGGCTTCAAGAGTGCCACCTCCCTGCGCAATCACTTCCGTGCCCGCTTTGCCATCTCCCCCAGCGAGTGGCGACGCTCTTTTCGCGGTAGTCGGGCAACATAATCAGGCTCCACGTTTCACGTGGAACATGCTTTCAATTCCCCCAAAAACAAAAAAGCCGCTCACAAGGAGCGGCTTTTTACTATCTGTCTGACTGCGTCGATTAGACGTCGAGGTTGGCTACGCGCAGGGCGTTGGTCTCGATAAAGTCACGACGGGGCTCAACGGCATCACCCATCAGGGTGGAGAAGAGCTGGTCGGCACCGACGGCGTCGTCGATGGTGACGCGCAGCATGCGGCGGGCTTCCGGATCCATGGTGGTTTCCCACAACTGGTCCGGGTTCATCTCACCCAGCCCTTTATAGCGCTGGATGTAGATGCCGCGTTTGCCTTCGCCCATCAGCCACTCAACGGCTTCTACGAAGTTGGCAACCGGCTTGACCTTCTCGCCACGCTTGATGAAACCACCTTCCTCGATCAGGTTGGCGATCTCCTTGCCCAGCGAAACCAGCTGACGGTACTCACCAGATTGCAGGAAGTCGTAGCTGAGCGGATATTCGCGGTCGACACCGTGCTGACGTACCACGGCGTGCGGCACGTACAGGCTGCGCTCTTCGTCACGACGAACCTGGATCTGGTACTGGATACCGTGGTTGCTCTCGTTGAGCACGGCTTCCATACCCTGACACCAGGCCAGCAGATCGCTCTCGCTGTTCAGCAGCGCTTCGTTCAACTCCGGCTGATAGATCAACTGGGTCAGTACCGCTTCCGGCGCACGGCGGGACATGCGGGTGATCAGGTGAGTCACCGAGCGGTGCTGGTTGACCAGACGCTCCAGTGCCTCGCCACCGATGGCCGGGGCAGACTCGTTAACGTGCAGGGTAGCACCATCCAGCGCCATGGCGGTCTGGTACTGCAGCAGCGCGTCTTCGTCTTTCAAATACTGCTCCTGCTTGCCCTTCTTCACCTTGTAGAGCGGCGGCTGGGCGATGTAGACGTAGCCACGTTCGATGATTTCCGGCATCTGACGATAGAAGAAGGTCAGCAGCAGAGTTCGGATGTGCGCACCATCGACGTCCGCATCGGTCATGATGATGATGTTGTGATAACGCAGCTTGTCCGGGTTGTACTCGTCGCGACCGATACCGCAACCCAGTGCGGTGATCAGGGTGCCCACCTCTTGCGAGGAGATCATCTTGTCGAAACGGGCCTTCTCTACGTTCAAGATCTTGCCCTTGAGCGGCAGGATGGCCTGGTTCTTCCGGTTGCGACCCTGCTTGGCGGAACCGCCAGCAGAGTCCCCTTCCACTATGTAGAGTTCGGAAAGAGCCGGGTCTTTTTCCTGACAGTCAGCCAGCTTGCCGGGCAGACCGGCGATATCCAGCGCGCCTTTGCGGCGGGTCAGTTCGCGGGCTTTGCGGGCCGCTTCACGGGCACGGGCCGCATCGATGATCTTGTTGACCACGATCTTGGCATCGCCCGGGTTTTCCAGCAGGAAGTCGGCCAGCTTCTCACCCATCGCCTGTTCAACGGCGGTCTTCACTTCGGAAGAGACCAGCTTGTCCTTGGTCTGGGAGGAGAACTTGGGATCCGGCACCTTCACGGAGATAACGGCAATCAGACCTTCACGCACGTCGTCGCCACTGGCGGCAGACTTGGCCTTCTTGCTGTAGTCCTCTTTGTCCATATAGGAGTTCAGAGTACGGGTCAGCGCGGTACGGAAACCAACGAGGTGAGTACCACCATCCCGCTGCGGGATGTTGTTGGTGAAGCAGTAGACCCCTTCCTGATAGGCGTCGTTCCACTGCATCGCCACTTCCACGCCGATACCATCCTGCTCGGTGGTGAAATGGAACACCTTCGGGTGGATCGGGGTCTTGTTCTGGTTCAGGTATTCAACGAATGCCTTGATGCCACCCTCGTAGCAGAAATGCGCCTCGCGGCCATCACGCTCGTCTTGCAGACGGATGGAGACACCGGAGTTGAGGAAGGAGAGCTCGCGCAGGCGCTTGGCCAGGATCTCGTAATGGAACAGGGTATCGCTGAAAATGGCCGGACTCGGCCAGAAGCGAACTTCGGTACCGGTGCCGGTGCTGTCGCCAATCTGCTTGAGCGGCGCTTGCGGCTCACCCAGATGATAGGTCTGCTCGTAGACGTGGCCGTTACGACGAATAGTCAGCAACAGCTTGTCAGAGAGGGCGTTAACTACCGAGACACCCACGCCATGCAGGCCGCCGGATACCTTGTAGGAGTTGTCATCAAACTTACCGCCAGCGTGCAGCACGGTCATGATGACCTCTGCGGCGGAGCGGCCCTCCTCCTCGTGCATGTCTACCGGGATACCCCGGCCATTGTCACGCACAGAGACAGAACCGTCGGAATGGATCTTGACCAGAATATCGGAGCAGTAGCCAGCGAGCGCCTCGTCAATGGAGTTATCAACGACCTCGAACACCATGTGGTGCAGACCCGAGCCATCATCCGTATCGCCGATATACATCCCCGGGCGCTTGCGGACCGCATCCAGGCCCTTCAGCACCTTGATATTCGAGGAGTCGTAAGTATTTTCACTCATAGCTTACTCTCTGCCTTCTCTAACGTTTCGGAGATTTTACCCTGTTCCACGTGGAACAACTTGCAGTCATTCGCATCCATCATGTCTGCGAGCTGACCGGTGTCGATGGCGGTGATAAACACCTGGGACGCACACTGCTTCAGCCTTGCGGCCAGCAAGCGGCGCTTGTCGACATCCAGTTCAGAGGCAAAATCGTCAATTAAAAAAATACAGCCACGGCTGCTATGTTGATTCAAATAGAGCCCTTGGGCCAGTCGCATGGCGCAGACCAGTAACTTCAGCTGACCCCGGGACAAAATATCCTGAGCGGGCACCCCGTTCGCCTTGAGGCGCACATCGGCTTTTTGTGGACCGACACCGGTATAGCCCAGCGCCCGATCCCGCTCAAACCCCGCCTCCAGCAGATCGCCGAGGGGAGTATCTTTCTCCCAGCCCCGGTAAAAGCCGAGACTGATATCGAACTCCGGCAGAAAATCCGCCGTCATCTCCTTGATCAGGGGCGTAATGGCCTGACAATAACTGGCGCGAAACTCGGCCAGCTCACCCCCCAGCCGCACCAACTCCTGATCCCAGAACGCCAGCTGGCGATATTGGGTGCTCTGGCGCAACAGCGCATTGCGCTGTTTCAGCAGCCGCCGCACTCGTCCCCACAGGGCAAAGAAGGTCGGCTCCTGATGGAAGACACCCCAATCGAGCCAGGCGCGGCGAGCCTGAGGCCCGCCCGTCAGCAAGTTGAAACCATCGGGATGGATCAACTGCACCGGCAACAGCTCCGCCAAATCAGCAAGCCGCTGGGCCTGCGCCCCGGCAATCTTGAGCTGGGTCTCGCCACCCTTGTCTTTGGCAAGACCGATCGGTACCTGACGCCCCTCCAGCTCGCACTGGGCAAACAGGGTAAAGGCCCTCTCCCCCTGGCGGATGACCCGCCCGGTCAAATGAGTGCGAAAGGAGCGCCCCAGACCAAGGTAGTGAATGGCTTCCAGCACGCTGGTCTTGCCGCTGCCATTGCACCCGACCAAAATGTTGAGGCCGGGCGACAGCTTGAGACTGGCTTGCTGGATATTGCGAAAGTCGCTGAGCTGGAGTTTGACCAGGGACACGACTAGATCCGCATCGGCATCACCACGTACTGAGCATCCTGATGTTCAAAATCCTCAATAATGGCACTGCTGATGGAATCGCTCAGGCTAATCCGAATTTGGTCACATTTTAACGTATTCAGCACGTCGAGCACATAAGAGACGTTAAAGCCGATCTCCATCTCGCCAGCGGCATATTGTACGTCAAGCAGCTCTTCGGCTTCTTCCTGTTCCGGGTTGTTGGCGGTGATGCGCAGCAGGTTTTCCTGCAGATTGAGACGCACCCCACGGAATTTCTCGTTGGAGAGGATGGCGGCGCGGGCAAACGCCTGACGCAGATCCTCACGGCCGGCGATCAGCGCCTTGTCGCTGTTGCGCGGAATGACACGGCGCCAATCCGGGAAGCGGCCATCCACCAGCTTGGAGGTGAAGATGAAGCCGTCGAGGGCAGCACGCAGGTTGCTGCGGCCGATCTGCAGCCGCACCGGCTTGTCTTCTGCTTCCAGCAGACGCACCAGCTCCAGTACCCCTTTGCGCGGCAGGATAACCTGATGATCGGGCAGCGATTCCCCGACTACCTCGCGGCGGCAGGTAGCAAGACGGTGACCGTCGGTCGCCACGGTACGCAGACCGTGACCTTCACTCTCGAACAGCATGCCGTTCAGGTAGTAACGCACATCCTGGCTGGCCATGGAGAACTGGGTCGCATCGATCAGCTTCTTCAGCTCCAGCTGGCTGATATCGAACTCGAGCACGGATTCCCAATCTTCGATGTTCGGATACTCGGTCGCCGGCAGGGTCGAGAGGTTGAAGCGGGAGCGACCGGACCGGATGATCAGGCGCTCCCCTTCGGTATTGAGACGGATCTCGGCGCCTTCCGGCAGACCACGGCAGATATCCAGCAGCTTGCGCGCCGGTACTGTGGTGCGGCCATCTTCGCTGGCCCCGTTCAGATAGACCTGACCGATCATCTCTACTTCGAGATCGGTACCGGTCAGTGACAACAGACCGTTGCTGACATCAAGCAGCACGTTGCCGAGGATCGGCAGGGTCGGTCGGCCACCGAGGGCGCCGGACACCAGTTGCAGAGGACGTAACAGGGCCTCACGGCTAATTTCGAGCTGCATCTGTGCTCTCCGTTGTGATTAGGAGGAAAAGATTCGGATCAGGTTGGAATATTCGCGCTGCATCTGTCCACTCGATTCCGTTATCAGGAAGAAAGGGTACGGATCAGGTTGGAATAGTCCTCCTTGATGTCGTGACTCTCCTCCTTCAGCTGCTCGATCTTGCGGCAGGCATGAAGAACGGTAGTGTGGTCACGGCCACCAAAGGCATCACCTATCTCCGGCAAACTGTGGTTGGTCAACTCCTTGGCCAGTGCCATCGCCAGTTGGCGCGGACGGGCAACGGAGCGGGAACGACGCTTGGAGAGCAGATCCGCCAGCTTGATCTTGTAGTACTCCGCCACCGTCTTCTGGATATTGTCGATGGTGACCAGCTTCTCCTGCAGTGCCAACAGGTCGCGCAGCGCTTCGCGCACGAAATCGATGTTGATGGCACGGCCGGTGAAGTTGGCGTTGGCGATCACCCGGTTGAGGGCGCCTTCCAGTTCACGGACGTTGGATCGCAGACGTTTGGCAATGAAGAAGGCCACTTCGTCCGGCAGATGGATCTGGTTCTCGTCTGCCTTGCGCATCAGGATCGCGACGCGGGTCTCCAGCTCCGGCGGTTCGATCGCCACGGTCAGGCCCCAGCCGAAGCGGGACTTGAGGCGATCCTCGACACCGTTGATCTCCTTCGGATAGCGATCCGAGGTCAGGATGATCTGCTGGTTACCTTCCAGCAAGGCATTGAAGGTATGGAAGAACTCCTCCTGGGAGCGCTCCTTGTTGGCGAAAAACTGGATGTCATCGATGAGCAGGGCATCGACGCTGCGGTAGTAACGCTTGAACTCTTCAATGGCGTTATTTTGCAGCGCTTTCACCATGTCCTGAACAAACCGCTCGGAGTGCATATAGATGACTTTCGCATCTTTTTTACTCTCCTTGATGGCATTGCCAACGGCGTGCAGCAGGTGGGTTTTACCCAAGCCGGTGCCGCCATAGAGGAACAGCGGGTTGTAAGCACCACCCGGATTGTCCGCTACCTGACGGGCAGCCGCACGCGCCAACTGGTTGGACTTACCCTCGACGAAATTCTCGAAGGTATAGTTCACGTTGGTGTTGCTCTTGTGGTTCGGCTCGGGCTTGGCTTCAGCCTTGCTTTCCCAGCTCTTCTGCAAGTTATTCACAGGCGCGGCACCCTGTACCGGCGCTCTGGCGACAGCAACAGGATGGGGACGATTGCCTATATCAAAACGCAGGGCGGGGCCGTCGACCCCGCAGAGTTCGTTGATGATGCCGTTAACCCGGATGAGATACTTGTCTCGTACCCAGTCCAGAACAAAGCGATTCGGTGCATACAGGGTCAGAGTATTGTCACTCAACTCCGCTTGAAGCGGCCGGATCCACATGCTGAATTCTGCCGAGGGCAACTCATCTTGCAGCCGGTTAAGGCACTGCTGCCATAGCGAAGCAGTCACTCTAAACTCCTGTCGATTGATTAACTAAAGACCGGCTATTCTACGTTTTTAGCCGCCGGATCTCCAGCCATCGCCCGGTGGATCCAGCAAATAAGATCCTTGACTTTCAAGGATCCAGCGCCTTTGGATCGGATTTCATCCCCAAAGTTACCCACAGCTTGATCCACCGTCCGGATTGGTCGATCCCGTGCTTCTCTCCTGTTATTTCATATAACCAAATGTCATTTATTTTTTAAATTTTATTCCAATAACATCAGGGCCAAACCAGTTATTACAACTACAAATACAAGACATTGAGAGAGAGAAACACCATGAAAACATCCATCAAACTGATTTCCGGCGCAGCCATCCTGCTCGCCACCCTGTCCGGTCAGGCCATCGCCCAGGAGACCATCAAGGTCGGCATGTCTGGCAAATATTTCCCGTTCACCTTCGTCAAGCAGGACAAGCTACAAGGCTTTGAAGTGGATATGTGGAACCAGATCGGCGAGCGTACCGGCTACAAGGTCGAATTCGTGACCGCCAGCTTCTCCGGCCTGTTCGGCATGCTGGAAACCGGCCGCATCGATACCATCTCCAACCAGATCACCATCACCGACGAGCGCAAGGCGAAGTACGACTTCTCCCAGCCCTACGTCTATGATGGCGCCCAGATTGTGGTCCGCAAGGGCAACAGCACCATCCACGGTATCAAGGATCTAGAAGGCAAGAGCGTTGCCGTGAACCTGGGTTCCAACTTTGAAGAGCTGCTGCGCAAGAATGACCCGAACAAGAAGATCGATATCCGCACCTATGACTCCGCCTTCGAGCAGGATGTCGCCCTGGGTCGCATCGATGCCTTCGTGATGGACCGCGTCTCCACCGCCCAGCTGATCAAAGAGTCCAAGCTGCCGCTGCAACAGGCTGGCGCACCGTTCGAGACTATCGAGAACGCCCTGCCCTTCCTGAAGACCCCGGAGAAACAGGCGCTGCTGAAGAAGGTCGATGAGGCCCTGACCGCCATGCGCAAGGATGGCTCCCTGCGTCAGATCTCCGAGAAATGGTTCGCTTCCGACATCACCGACAAATAAATGATGGAATTTGACCTCGAATACACGCTGGGGCTGTTTCCCATCCTGCTCAAATATCTGGGCACCACGATGGAAATGGCCCTATGGGGATTCGTGCTGGCACTCGTACTCTCGCTGGCCCTGGCGATAGTACGGGTGTTTCGCGTCCCCGCGATTCACTGGCTGGCGATGCTCTATATCTCATTCTTTCGGGGTACACCGCTACTCGTTCAGCTGTTCCTGCTCTACTACGGACTGCCGCAACTGTTCCCGATCTTCGTGGGAATGGATGCCTTTACCGCCGCCATCGTCGGTCTGACCCTGCACTTCGCCGCCTACATGGCCGAGTCGATCCGCGCAGCCATCCTCGGCATTCACAAAAGCCAGATGGAAGCGGCGCTCAGTATCGGCATGAGCCGTTATCAGGCGATGCAGCGGATCATCCTGCCGCAGGCGGCCCGTATCGCCACCCCGTCGCTGATGAACTACTTCATCGACATGATCAAGAGCACCTCGCTGGCCTTCACCCTGGGAGTGGCCGAGATAATGGGCAAGGCGCAAATGGAAGCCTCCTCCTCCTTCAAATTCTTCGAGAGCTTTATGGCGGTGGCGCTGATCTACTGGGTGGTGGTGATCTTCTTTACCCGCTTGCAGCATCTGCTGGAAGTCCGTCTCAACCGTGCCTATTAAAGGAGGGCTCTCATGATCAAGCTAACCGGCCTCTCCAAGGCATATCACGGCAATCAGGTGCTCAACGGCATCGATCTGGAGGTCAAAAAGGGGGAAATTGTCGTCATCATCGGCCCCTCAGGCACCGGCAAGTCAACCCTGTTGCGCTGCCTGAACCTGCTGGAGACCCCGGATGCGGGCACCCTTGCCATCGACGATCTCGAGCTCAATCTGGCCAAGGCCAGCGAACAGCAGGCGATCGAGCTGCGCAAGCGGGCCTCCTTCGTGTTCCAGAACTACGCCCTTTTTGCCAACAAAACGGCGCTCGACAACATCGCCGAAGGGCTGATCACCGTCTGGAAGCAGCCAAAAGCGGAGGCCCGCGCCACAGCGCTCGGCATCCTCAAGGACATTGGCCTCGCCGACAAGCAGGATGCCTATCCGGCCTCTCTCTCCGGCGGCCAGCAGCAACGGGTCGGCATTGGCCGCGCCATGGCGGCCCACTCCAAGGTGATCCTTTTTGACGAGCCCACCTCGGCCCTCGATCCCGAGTGGGTCGACGAGGTTTTGGGACTAATGAAAGAGTTGGCCCGCCAGCACCAGACCATGGTGGTGGTGACTCATGAGATTGAATTTGCTCGTGATGTTGCCGATCGGGTGATCTTTATGGAAGGAGGGCGGATCGTCGAGCAAGGCCCGCCGGATCAGATATTGGTCGATCCCAAGGATCCCCGTACCCGGGAGTTCTTGCGGAAAGTCCTTAAATAGCTCTCTCTTTGGCGGCCTGACCGCCTTTTTTATTGAGGGATCCCTTGTTTAACCCCGGGTTGCCAGTATAATCCGGAGCCCTTGATCCTCTGGATCCTCACGCTCGGCAGTGGCCTTTTCAAGACCACGGCAGGATGAGAGGGAACGGCGGATTGACTAAAAGCCGAACTCTGTTTAGAATTCGGCCTCTTTTGCTAGTCGTCACACGCTATAGCTGGCGCGTCGGCTAAGTGTGACAATCAAAACTGTACAGAAATACGGAATCGAATCATGAAACGTACTTTTCAACCGTCCAACCTGAAGCGCAAGCGCTCTCACGGTTTCCGCGCCCGCATGGCAACTGCCAACGGTCGTAAAGTTCTGGCCGCTCGTCGTGCCAAGGGTCGTGCCCGCCTGGTAGTCTAATGCCTACCCAGCACACCTTCTCTCGGGAGTTACGTCTGTTAACTCCCGAACACTTCAAACGCGTTTTCGCCGAGCCTGTCCGGGCCGCCTCTCCGCAGATTACCCTTCTCGCTTCTCCCAATTCGCTCGAACACCCTCGTCTTGGTCTCGCTGTGCCCAAAAAAGCACTCAAGCGTGCCGTCTGGCGTAACCGTGTCAAACGGGTGGTTCGGGAAAGTTTCCGCCTCAAACAACATCAGCTGCCCGCTATCGACATCGTGGTGATCGCCAAGGCCGGTGTGAAAGAGATGGATAACGAGGAACTGTTCAAGTTACTGGAAAAGCTATGGCGCACCCTGTCACGCCGTTGCAATGGGTAGCTATCAAACTGATACGCCTGTATCAGCTAATCATTAGCCCTCTGCTCGGGCCGCGCTGCCGTTTTACTCCAACTTGTTCCCAATTTGCGATAGAAGCCATCCGACTTCACGGTTTCATAAAAGGCGTTTGGTTAGCCAGCAAACGTCTATTAAAATGCCATCCCTTATCCGAGGGTGGTTATGACCCGGTTCCGCAACCAAAGCGAAGAAACTGAAAACTATGGAATCACAACGCAATCTACTCCTGATCGGTTTGCTGTTCGTGAGCTTTCTGCTCTGGCAACAGTGGGAGTCCGACAAGGCTCCGAAGCCGGCCCCGACTACCGTGGCCCAAACCGAACATTTCGTACCTGAAGCCGGTCAGACCGGTGATATTCCTCAGGTTTCCGAGCAAGCCAACGCGACTGCCGCACGCAAGCTGATCACCGTCTCCTCTGACGTGCTCAAGCTGACCCTGGACACCCAGGGTGGTGACATCGTCTCTGCCGAACTGCTGTCTCACAAACTGGAAGAGGGCAAGGACCAACCGTTCGTGCTGCTGACCAGCAAGCCTGAGCACCTCTATATCGCCCAGAGCGGTCTGGTGGGTCGCAACGGTCCGGACAGTCAGGCCGAAGGTCGTCCTACCTATGAAGCCGCCCAGACCAGCTATCAGCTGGCCGATGGTCAGGATCAAGTCGTCGTTCCGATGACCTGGACCGACAGCAAGGGCGTGGTCTTCACCAAGGAGTTCATCCTCAAGCGTGGCGACTATGCCGTTGGCGTTGATTACAAGATCGACAACAAATCTGCCGAGCCGGTTCAGGTGCAGTTCTATGGTCAGCTGAAGCAGACCGTAGCAACGCCGAAGGATCAGGAAGGTCATGCCATGGTAGCCAGCGCTTACCGTGGTGGTGCCTTCTCCACTGAAGATACCCGCTACAAGAAGTACACCTTCGACGAGATGAAGGATGCCGACCTGAACAAGACCACCAAGGGTGGTTGGGTCGCCATGCTGCAACACTACTTCGTCTCTGCCTGGGCTCCGAATGCCGACGATACCAACAGCTTCTACAGCCGCGTGATCCCGGGTAAAGGCCAGGCCATCATCGGTTACAAGGCGCCGATGGTTGACGTGGCTGCCGGTCAACAGGCCGAAGTGACCAGCAAACTGTGGGTTGGCCCCAAACTGCAAGACCAGATGGCCAAGGTGGCTAACCACCTCGACCTGACCGTCGACTACGGCTGGCTGTGGTTCATCGCCCAACCGCTGCACTGGCTGCTGACCGTGTTCCACGGTTTCGTCCAGAACTGGGGTCTGGCCATCATCATGCTGACCCTGCTGGTGCGCGGCATCATGTTCCCGCTGACCAAGGCCCAGTACACCTCCATGGCCAAGATGCGCATGCTGCAACCCAAGATTGCGGCCCTGCGCGAGCGCTTCGGCGATGACCGCCAGAAGATGTCTCAGGGCATGATGGAGCTGTACAAGAAGGAGAAGGTCAACCCGCTGGGTGGCTGCCTGCCGATCCTGGTTCAGATGCCGATCTTCATCGCCCTCTACTGGGCACTGATGGAGTCTGTTGAACTGCGTCACGCGCCGTTTGCCCTGTGGATCACTGACCTGTCAGTGAAGGACCCCTTCTTCGTGCTGCCAATCCTCATGGGTGCCTCCATGTGGTATCTGCAGAAGATGAGCCCGACCACCGTAACCGACCCGATGCAGCAGAAAGTGATGCAGTTCATGCCGATCATCTTCACTTTCATGTTCCTCTGGTTCCCGGCTGGCCTGACTCTCTACTGGCTGGTGAGCAACGTCATCTCCATCATCCAGCAGACCATCATCTATCGTCAGCTGGAGAAGAAAGGACTGCATTCACGCAGCTAATCTTCCCGTGATGACAAAAGAGGCGGCCTTCGGGCCGCCTTTTTTATTACAATGTCTCCCACTACGTTTTCCTATCAGCGAACAAACGAGCCAAGCAAGATGACAACAGATACGATCGTGGCCCAGGCCACCGCGCCAGGCCGTGGTGGCGTCGGCATAGTCCGGGTCTCCGGCCCCGCCGCCGAACAGGTCGCCGGGATAGTGCTCGGCAAGCTCCCGCGGGTGCGCTACGCCGAATATCTGCCGTTCAAGGATGAGCAAGGCCAGGTACTGGATCAGGGCATCGCCCTGCTGTTCAAAGCCCCCAACAGCTTCACCGGCGAGGATGTGCTGGAGCTGCAGGGCCACGGCGGCCCCGTCATCATGGACATGCTGATCCGCCGCATTCTGAAAATTGATGGCATCCGCCCTGCCCGCCCCGGCGAGTTCAGCGAGCGCGCCTTCATCAACGACAAGCTGGATCTGGCCCAGGCCGAAGCCATCGCCGATCTGATCGAAGCATCCAGCGAGCAGGCCGCCCGCAGCGCCATGCACTCCCTGCAGGGGCAGTTCTCCAGCAAAATTCAGCAACTGGTGGAGAGCCTGATCCGGCTGCGCATCTATGTGGAAGCGGCCATCGACTTCCCGGACGAGGAGATCGACTTCCTCTCCGATGGCAAGGTGGCGGGCGACCTCTACGCCATCATGTCCGAACTGGACGACGTGCGCGGGGAAGCCAAACAGGGCGCCCTGCTGCGGGAAGGGATGAAGGTGGTGATCGCCGGTCGTCCCAACGCCGGCAAATCGAGCCTGCTCAACGCCTTGGCTGGGCGCGAGTCAGCCATCGTCACCGAGATTGCCGGTACCACCCGCGACGTGCTACGCGAACACATCCATCTCGATGGCATGCCGCTGCACATCATCGATACCGCCGGTCTGCGCGACACCCAGGATAAGGTGGAACAGATCGGTATCGAACGCGCCTGGGCCGAGATTGAACAGGCCGATCGGGTGCTGTTTATGGTGGATGGCACCACCACAGACGCGGTCGACCCGCGGGAAATTTGGCCGGAATTTGTTGATCGGTTGCCAAAAAACATCGGCCTCACCGTCATTCGCAACAAGGCCGACCTGACCGGCGAGGATCTGGCACCGAGCCAGGAGCAAGGCCACGCCGTCTACCGCATCTCAGCCAAGACCGAGCTGGGGCTGCCTGCCCTGCGCGAGCACCTGAAAGCCTGCATGGGCTTCCAGGGCAACACCGAAGGGGGCTTTATGGCCCGCCGCCGCCATCTGGATGCGCTGGAGCGTGCCGCCGAGCGCCTGCTGGTGGCCAAGGAGCAGCTGGAAGTGTTCGTGGCCGGCGAGCTGGTGGCTGAAGAGTTGCGCCTGGCGCAGGAGTCCCTCTCCGAGATCACCGGCGAATTCAGCTCAGACGATCTGCTGGGCCGCATCTTCTCCAGCTTCTGCATCGGCAAGTAACTCTCCGCACAGCAGACAACAAAAAGCCCGGGTTCATCCCGGGCTTTTTGTTGTGCGTTTTTTGTCCGAAAACCTAGAGGCGGCGCAGGCACCACATGAAGTAAGCGCCCCCTAACAGGGTGGAGACCAGTCCGACCGGCACCTCCTGCGGGAAGAGGACCTGCTGGCCGACCCAGTCAGCCGACACCATCAACAGGGCACCGGAAGCGGCGGCCCCAAGCAGGTGCCAGCGTGCCCGCACCAACCCCATCAGCTTGGCCATATGTGGCGCCAACAGACCGACGAACGAGAGCGGCCCGACCACCAGGGTGGCACTGGCGGTGAGCACGGCCACCAGCAGCAGGATGGCGAGCTGGGCACGGTTGAGGCGAATGCCCAGCGCGGTCGCCATCGCAGCTCCCATCGGCAGCAGATCGAGCCAGCGGCTCACCAGCAGGCAGGCGACCAGCATCAACAGCGCCAGCCCCACCAGCCCATAGGCCACCGGCAAGGTGACGTAGTAGGTGGAGCCGGACATCCAGGAGAGCAGTTGCTGCACCCGCATGTCGCCGTTGGCCAGCGCGATAGCCTGCAGCGGCTCAAACAGTGCCGTGATGGCGATGCCGGAGAGCAGGATCCGCTCCGGCTGGAAGCCGTGCTTGCGATTGACTACCACCAGCAGCAACAGGCAGCCGAAGGCACCGAGCAAACCACCGGCCAGCATCAGCGGCAGGGGCAACGCGGGCAGCAGCAGCGCTGTGGTAATCACCCCCATAAAGGTGCCGCCGCTCACCCCCAGCAGCTCCGGGCTCGCCATAGGATTGTTGCTGACCCGCTGCAACAGGGTGCCCGCCAGCGCCAGCAGCACACCAGCCGCCCCCGCCGCCAGAGTGCGCGGCAACCGCCACTCCAGTTGGGCCTGCCAGCGGAGCCAGCTTGGCCAGCTCCAGCCCGTCATCCCCTGTCCAACCAGCAGGGAGGCGACCATGGCCAACAGCAGCCCGACCAGCAACAGGCCGACAAGGCGAGCCGGCGCCGGGTGGCGGGCCACCAGCAGGCCGGCGTTTGCCTTCGGCGTACCCGACTTGATGCCAAGGCGCGGGATCAGCCAGAGCAGCAACGGTGCGCCCAGCAGGGCAGTCATGGCGCCGGTGGGGATCAGCACCGGCCAGAAGCGGCTCAGGCTCTGCAGCAGCAAATCGGTCGCCGCCAGCAGCAGGGCGCCGAGGATCGGTGCCCACAACAGCCGCTGGCCAAGCTGGCGGATCCCGAGCAGCCGCACCATGGCTGGCGCCGCCAGCCCGATAAAGCCGATCAGCCCCACCACGCTCACCACGCAAGCGGTGACAAACACCGCCAGCCCCAGTCCGGCAAAACGCAGATGCTGCAGGGAGACCCCCAGACTGCGGGCGCTGGCATCATCCAGCTCCAGCACTGCCAGCGGGCGTACCAGTACCGCGGCCAACGCAGCAGCTGCCAGCAAGCGGGGCAACAGGTAACTCACCCCGCTCCAGCTGTTCTGCACTAGCGAGCCACTGCCCCACACCAGCAAGCCTTTCAGCTCCTCCTGAAAGAACAGCAAGAGCCCCATGCTGATGGCCGCCAGATAGAGGTTGATCACCAGCCCGGCAAAGACGATGACCACCGGATTGAGCTGGCGACGCCAGGCCAGGGCAAACACCAGTGCCATCGCGAGGCTGCCACCGGCCATGGCGATCCACTCCCGCCCCAGCAGCAACCAGGAGGGGGCAAACAGGGTCACCATCATCAACGCCAGTTGGGCACCGGAGGCCACCCCCAAGGTGGTCGGTGACGCGAGCGGGTTGCGCAGCACCTGCTGCATCAGGGTGCCCGCCAGCCCGAGCGCCGCCCCGGCCAGCAGGGTGACAGCCAAGCGGGGCAGCCAGCTGAAATGCACCACTGCTTGGCTAACGTCATTCAGATTGGGGGCGAACAGGCTCTGCCACCAGAGCGCACCGGGCAGCTGGCGAGCCAGCTCCCAATACGCGAGCAAGAGGGTCAATCCCAGCAGGATCGAGACCGGCCGCAGCAGCGGCGATGTGAGCAGTCGCTTCATCGGCTCGCCTCCATACGCTCGGCATCTTGCAACAATGCATCGCTGAGCTGACCGGCGAAACGGCGGGCGGCCAATACGCCACCAAAACTCCAGACCGCAGGCAGATGCAGCACGGGGGCTTGGCGTACCAGCGGCAGATGCTGCCACAGCCCAGGCTCCTGCAGCCGTTCGCTCACCCCGACCGGAATGGGATCGACCACCACCAGCCGCGCGGTTGGCAAGGTCATGAACTGCTCGATGCTAACCACCGAGAAACCCCAGTCATTGGTCTGCTCCTGCCAGCCATTACGCAGCCCGAGCCGCGTCATCACCGCATCGAACAGGCTGTGGCGACCAAACACCCGCACATGGCGCTCATCGATAAACTGCACCACCAGCAGGGGCGGCAGCTCCGCAGGCAATCCGGCCTGCATACTGGCGAGATCCCGATCCAGCCCGGCCAGCAGCCGTTCGCCCTCGGCGGTTTTGCCCACCATACGGGCGAGGGTCAGGGTCACCTCGTGCAGCCGCTGCCACAGATCGGTTTGCCCATCATAGAGGGCGATGGTGCTCACCGGTGCAATGCGGGAAAGAGTTGGCGCCAGCGGGGCCGCCAGCGGCGAGATGAGGATGCGATCGGGTTTGAGCTCCGCCAGCAGCTCACGGTTGGGCTGGGTGCGCAGGCCGATATCCACCACCCCGGCGGGCAGCCGTGGCTCGCCGACCCATGCCTGATAGGGGCCAGCATCCCCCACCGCCAGCGGCGTCACCCCGAGCGCCAGCAGGGTTTCGGCTATGGTCCAGTCGACGGTGGCGATACGGGGTAGCGGCGCAGAAGCGATCGAGGATGTGTCAGCCTGCGCCACAAGTGGTAACAACAGGCTGATAAGGCAGGGAGCCATCTTCTTCAATAAAAGGTTCAAGGATGCCCCCGGTCAGACGATGGCGATGGGATGAGCATGAGCCGGGTGGCGAATGACCTCCATCGGAATGCCATAGATAGCATGCAGGGTCTCGCTGGTCATGAGCCCCTCCGGTTCACCGTGGGTGAGCAGGCGGCCGGAGTGGAGCGCCACCAGCCGATCACAGAAGCGGGAGGCCATATTGATGTCGTGAATGACGATGATGACCCCAAGGTTGAGCTGACGGCTCAACTGCTTGACGAGCGTCAGCACCTCCACCTGATGGGCCACATCCAGCGCGGCCAGCGGCTCGTCCAGCAGGATAAAGCGGCTCTCCTGGGCCAGCAGCATCGCCAGCCAGACCCGCCCCCGCTCGCCGCCGGAGAGGGTATCCACCAGCCGATCGGCAAAGCGTTCGGTATGGGTAAGGGCGATGGCCCGATCGACCTGACGGTGATCCTCCGCCCCCATCCGGCCCAGCAGGCCGCGCCAGGGGTAGCGGCCCATCTCCACCAGCTCCCTCCCGAGCAGATTCTCGGCGCTCGGCAAATGCTGGGGCAGATAGGCCACCTGACGGGCAAACTCCCGATTGCCCCAGTCGGGCAGCGGCTTGCCATCGAACAGGATCTCGCCGTCACTGAGGGGTTGCTGGCGTGCCAGTAGCTTGAGCAGGGTCGATTTGCCCGACCCATTGTGGCCGATGAGGCCATAGACCTGTCCCTGCTCGAAACGCAGGTCGGTGGGGTGCAGCAGCGTGCGGTCATTGACCGTGAAGCTGGCTGATTTCATCTCGAACATAAGCAATTCCTGTGCTGGCTTGCCGCCAGTCTCATCGGTGCCGGCATCAAGCCGGCACCTCGCAATCGAGGTGAGCGATCGCATCACGGCTCACTGCGGCGCGGCGCGCCCCGGTCAGTTCGGTGAGCTGACCCTGACGCATCTCCAGCAGGCGATCTGCCAGCGGGAAGTAGTGATCATCGTGACTGATGGCAATCACCGTCTTGCCCATCTCCTTGAGGCGCGGCAGCAGCGCCTGATAGAAGATGCGACGGAACTGGGGATCCTGATCCGCGGCCCATTCGTCAAACAGCATCACTTCGCGCTGCTCGGCCAGCGCCAGCAGCAGGGCGACCCGCTTGCGCTGCCCTTGGGAGAGATTGATATCGGCGATAAAGCCATCCTCGATGGTGAGCTTGCTGCCCATCAGCAACCGCTCCAGCCACTCGGCCACCAGCTCATCCTTGGGTTCCGGCCCCAGCAGATGCTGGAACAGGTGATAGTCGGTGAAGATGGCGGAGAAGAGCGCCAGATAGCCGTTGCGATCGGTGATCGGCTCACCATCCAGCAGGATCCGGCCCGATACCGGCTGGTAAAGGCCGGTCAGCAGCATGGCCAGCGTCGACTTGCCGGAGCCATTGCCACCGATGATGAAAATCTGCTCCCCCTTTTCGATGACCAGATCGATGGGACCGACGGCAAAGCCGCCCTCCCCCTGATAGTGAAAGCTCACCTGCTCCAACTCGATACGCTGCCAGGGGCGGATGGCGGGCGGCAGCGGGAAGTCCGCATCCGGCTCGGCCAGATTGAGGGCGGCGATCTTGTCGAACGCCACCTGAGCGGCAAGCAGGGTCGGCAGGGCGCCAATCCCCTGCAACAGCGGGGTGCGCAGGAACAGCAGGGTCAGCGCAAAGGTGGCGGCCACATTGGTGTTGGCCCAGCCAAGGCCGTTGGCCAGAAAGAAGACCAGACCGATGGCCCCCAGCATCATGATATTCGACCAGTTCACCGCGCTCAGGTGATAAGTGTCGGCGCGGATGATCTGCTGGCGGTAGTCACGGGCATTCTGCTCATAGAGCTGGTGGTAAACGAAGTGAGCCCGCTCGCGGTTGAGCGCCAGCTCCTTGCTGCCAGCGATGATGGCCTGATAGTTCTGATAGAGCCGATCTTCGGCCTGACGCATGTGGGAGAGATGGCGATAAACACGGTTCACCAGCAACCAGCCCACCACCATGGTGACGGTGACCCAGAGTGCGGTCACCCCGAGTAATGCAGGAGAGAGCCAGCCAAGATAGAGGGCAGAGCCCAGCGTGAGTACCATCCCCTGCACCAGCTCCGGCAGGCGCACGAAGGCGATGGTGATCTGGCCGATATCGCCGGAGAGGGAGGCCAGCAGAGGCCCCTGACCAATCTGGCGGATGCGGGCGACATCGGTATCCAGCAGTTGCTTGAGCAGACGGCCACGCAACCGGTAGACAAAATGGTGACCGAGAGTGGTCAGGGCCAGCTGAGATCCGAGAGTGATCACCAGCAGCAACACAATCAGGCCGACCAGCTGACCGAGGATCGGCAGCGGATCACCTATAGATTCGATAAGAGACTGATTGATAAAAGCAATGACGCCAATCCCGCTGACGGCACTGAGCAGACTGAGCAGGGTGATGGCGATAAAGGGCCAACGATATTGGCGATAAACCAGAGACAAGAGTTCCATAACGGACCGGTATTCCAGAGAGATCAGAACAACTGCGGGTGAAAAGAAGGGCGGGAATCCGGTTCCCGCCCGACTTCGATTACCAGCGGTAGTTGATGCTACCCACTACGCTGCGCGGCTCGCCGTAGTAGCAGTAGTAGTCACAACTGGCCACGTAGGTTTCACCCAGCAGGTTGTTGACGTTGAGCTGGGCACGCCAGTTCTTGGCAAAGTCATACCCGATCATCGCATCCCAGACGGTATGGGCCGGCACCTCGGCAGAACCGTAGATGGGGGTGTAGTCCGCATTCACGGCGCCAATACCCACGCTGGAACCGATATAACGCACACCGGTACCCAGCTCCAGACCTGAAGCCACCCCTTGCTGCACCTTGTAGTTACCCCAGAAGGAGGCCTGGTGGCGCGGGATCAGGCTGGCACGGCGATCGCCACTGCCGGTGTCGTTGGTTTTGGCATCGGTGTAGGTATAAGCAGCGGTCAGACGCAGCGCATCGGTCACCTGCACGCTCCCTTCCAGCTCAACCCCCTGAGAGGTCACTTCACCCGCCTGGGTCTGCTGGCCGGAACCGGTAGAGACCAGCGAGTTGGTCTGGGCCAGATCGAACAGCGCCAGATTGATGTAACCGTCGAGGAAGGCAGGCGCATACTTCACGCCGGTCTCGTAGAGCTTGCCCTTGAGCGGCTTGTAGGAACTCTTGGTGTTGGGATCTATCCCCGGCAGCACCTCGAACGACTCGGCATAGGCAAAGTAGGGAGAGAGGCCGTTGTCAGCCAGATACATCAGGCTGCCCGAGAGGGATAGCTCGTGATCGTACTGGCGCTCGTCCTTGCTGGTATTGGTGTTGTGGGTCTCCACATAGTCGAAACGGCCACCGGCAGTCAGCAACCAGCGATCGTCCCAGCGGACCTGGTGCTGGGCATAGAGACCGCTCTGGCCCTTGCTGCTCTTCTGGTGAGTGGCGGTCGACTCGTCAAAACCGGGGAAGCCGCTGTAATCCGGGTTCATGGTATTGATGGAGCCCATACCGTAGTTGTCGGCCTCGACCCCTTCATTGACATGACGCTGCAGATCAACCCCCAGCAACAAGGTCTGCTCGGTGCTGTCGGTGTTCCAGTAGCCCACCATCTGGTTATCCATGGTGGCACTCTTGGTATTGCCATCACGGTAAACCAGGCCACGACTGGCAGTTGTGCCTTCATAGGTCGGGAAGATATAGGTCTGGCGCAGCAGCAGATCGTTATAGTTGAAACGGACGTTCTGCTTGAACTCCCAGGTCTGGTTGAGCTGGTGGGCCAGCTCATAACCGGTGGAGATCTGGGTATTGCGGTTGCGATCGTAATCCGGCTGGCTCAGGTTGGTGGAGGGATCAATCTGGCCACCTGACGTATTCAGGGTGCCATAGACCGGGAAGAAGCCGTTGGTCGGGACCCCTTCGTCGTGCAGGAAGCTGGCCAGCAGGGTCAGGCTGGTACGATCCGAAAGACCGAAGGTAACGCTGGGCGCCAGATAAACCCGATCGTTGTAAGTACCGGTAAGCACCCCATCACGCTCTTTATAAAGAGCAACCATGCGGTAGCGGCTGTTGTCGGAGAGCGCGTCAGAGACATCCACCCCGACCTGACGATGATCCCGGCTGCCAAGCTGCAGATCCACCTGCCCTTGCGGCGTGGCGGTCGGCCGCTTGCTGATGGCATTGATCACCCCGCCCGGAGGCGCCTCACCGTAAAGGATCGAGGCTGGCCCCTTCAGCACTTCCACACTCTCCAGACCGAACGGTTCCGGCGTCCAGACGTAGTAGCCGGTGCCAAACAGCCGGTTGCCATCCAGATAAGAGGCGGCATCGAAGCCACGCACCTTGAACCAGTCGGTGTTGTTGTCGGAACCATAGAGGCCGGTCAATACGCCGGAACGGTAGCGAATCGCTTCATCCAGTTGCAACACGGCGTGCTGATCCAGCTCCTCGCGATTAACCACGGAGACGGCGCGAGGCGTCTCGGCCATCGGCACTTCCACCTTCATGGCCGTACCTGTCACCACCATGGTTTCGCTGGCTTTGGGCAGCTCAGCGGTGGTTTGTTCGGCCATCAGCGGCAGGGAGACGAGCAAACCGGAGAGCGAAAGCACGCCGAAGGCGCCCTTCTTGCCGGGTCCTGTTGTGTATTTTTGCGCAATCATATTAAAGTCTCGTTTATCAATGAGTTATGTTGTTTTAATTGTTATTTGTGGTCGTTTGTCACGACATCACCCTGTTCCATGGGCGAATAAAGCAGCGCAATCCTACTACAGGAGCCGTGATCGAATCGATTCAATAATTGCTAATCATTTGCATCTACATTGTTATCTGGCTGCATCGTTGGCAGGATTTCGCGGGAGATGGGAGCCATCAGGAGAGCTATTAGCGGAGAATAAAATGGAGAGGAATATAAAGAAGCAGAAAAAAGATCGGCAGGATGGATCCGGTGGCATTATCTGACTGGATCCATTATCCCCAAGCTTTATCCATATTTATCCACACCCTTTGGCGGTAGAATCCGGCTTTCCGTTTCTTTGTCTGAAATCAGGATCCATTCCATGGCCAAACTCAATCTCGTCGTCGGCTCCATGCTGGGCGCCGCCGAATATGTCGCAGACCACGTCGCCAACCTGCTGGAACAGGCTGGCCACCAGACCCGGATCCACAACCCGGCCAAGCTGGCAGAGGTGCTGGATGATGCGGGATCCATCCTGCTGGTGATCACTTCCACCCATGGTGCCGGGGATGTGCCCGACAACTTGCAACCCTTCGCCAAGGATCTTGCCGAGCAGCATCCGGATCTTAATTCATTGAAATATGGCGTGATCGCCCTTGGCGACAGCAGTTATGACACCTTTTGCCAGGGCGGCAAGACGCTGGATCGCCTGCTGGCCGAGTGCGGAGCCAGCCGGATTGGCGAGCGACTCGACATCGATGTGACCCAACACGAGATCCCCGAAGATGCCGCAGAAGTGTGGATCCGCGACTGGATGACGATGATCGCCTGATCAGCGTGCGGGAGATCCTGAAAAAAAGCTTGATCTCCCCACTTATCCCCAGATCGACTATCCACCATGTTATTAACAGATTGATCCGGGGGAGTTGTTCTACAAGGTTACCCACAACGCCCAGGGGTAATGTGCATAACTACGGTGTAAAGCTCTGCAAAACCTATAGTTATCCATGTATTAGATCCAGACCGACAGACCTCTGTGTATAAAAGTCCTGGTTATCCCCTCGTTCACCGGGCTAGGATCCAAGCTTTTCCACAAGCTAGGATCGTCCTTAAATTAATGATCTTTATGATCAAAAAGTGCTTATCAACAGAAAGGGCGGATCCTAATAAGAGATCCAGTAAAAGATCGATCTAAAGATCCTTAAGATCTAATTAGTGGATCCTCCCTTCATACTGAACGTTAAGTAGACGTTCCCCTCTGGACGCGAAACAGATAGAATGTTCCGCCCTTTAGCCCAGGCAAATAAAGATCTTCAGGCGTGCAGATCAAGGTGATCCCAATGCAATACCATGAACAATTTGATGTGATCGTCGTCGGTGGCGGTCATGCCGGAACCGAAGCAGCAACAGCGGCAGCCCGTATGGGCATGAACACCCTGTTACTGACCCACAATATCGATACGCTGGGACACATGTCCTGTAATCCGGCGATCGGTGGGATCGGCAAGGGACACCTGGTCAGGGAAGTTGACGCACTCGGCGGGATCATGGCGCGTGCCATCGATCTTGGCGGGATCCAGTTCCGCACCCTCAACTCCTCCAAGGGCCCGGCAGTGCGAGCCACTCGTGCCCAGGCGGATCGCCTGCTCTACAAGGCTGTCGTTCGCCAGATGCTGGAGAATTACCCGAACCTGAAGATCTTCCAGCAGGCCTGTGACGATCTGATCATGGACGGGGATCGTGTTGCCGGTGTGGTCACCCAGAGCGGGATCCGCATCAGTGGCAAGACTGTGGTGCTGACGGTCGGTACCTTCCTGAATGGTTTGATCCACATCGGGATGGAAAACTACAAGGGCGGCCGTGCCGGGGATCCTCCCTCGATCGCCCTGGCCCAGCGCCTGCGTGAACTGCCGCTGCGCATCGATCGTCTCAAGACCGGCACCCCGCCGCGCATCGATGCCCGCAGCGTCGATTTCTCCGTAATGCAGGAACAGCACGGCGACGATCCGCGCCCCGTCTTCTCGTTTATCGGCAATGCCAGCCAGCATCCCCGTCAGGTGCCCTGCTACGTCACCCACACCAACGAGCGTACCCACGAGGTGATCCGCAATAACCTGGATCGCAGCCCCATGTACGCCGGCGTGATCGAGGGGATCGGCCCGCGCTACTGCCCGTCGATCGAAGACAAGATCACCCGCTTTGCCGACAAGACAGCGCACCAGATCTTCGTCGAGCCGGAAGGCCTGACCACCCACGAACTCTATCCGAACGGGATCTCCACCAGCCTGCCGTTTGACGTGCAGGTGCAGATCGTTCGTTCTGTGCGCGGCTTCGAGAACGCCCACATCACCCGCCCCGGCTATGCCATCGAATATGATTTCTTCGATCCGCGGGATCTCAAGGCCAACATGGAGAGCAAGTGCATTCCAAATCTGTTCTTTGCCGGCCAGATCAACGGCACGACCGGTTACGAAGAGGCTGCGGCACAAGGCTTGATGGCGGGTTTGAACGCGGCCTTGCGTGCACAAGACAAGGATCCCTGGAACCCGCGTCGGGATCAGGCCTACATGGGCGTGATGATGGACGATCTCTCCACCCTGGGGACCCGCGAGCCTTACCGCATGTTCACCAGCCGCGCCGAATATCGCCTGCTGCTGCGTGAAGACAACGCCGATATCCGCCTGACAGCCATCGGTCGCGAGCTGGGTCTGGTGGATGACGAGCGCTGGAGCAAATTCAACGCCAAGATGGAACAGGTCGAGCTGGAGCGTCAGCGCATGCGTTCAACCTGGATCCACCCGCAACATCCGTCACTGGAAGCGGTCAACGCCCTGGTCAACACCCCGCTGACCCGCGAACAGAGTCTGGAAGAGCTGTTGCGTCGTCCCGAGGTGACCTATGATGCGCTGATGGCCATCGAAGGTGTCGGTCCTTCCGTGACCGATCCTGCCGCGGCCGAACAGGTTGAGATCCAGATCAAGTACGCCGGTTACATCGAGCGTCAACACGATGAAGTGGAAAAGCAGCTGCGCAATGAGAACACCCTGCTGCCGCTGGATCTGGACTATCGCGAGGTGAACGGCCTCTCCAACGAGGTGAAAGCCAAGCTGAACGATGCCAAGCCGCAGACCATCGGTCAGGCTTCCCGCATCTCCGGCATCACCCCGGCGGCCATCTCCATCCTGCTGGTTCACCTGAAAAAACACGGCCTGCTGCGTAAAACCGCCTGAGGATTCTTACCGTTGGAAAATATGCTGGAAAGATTGAACGGCCTGCTCATGCAGGCCGGAATTGTTATCACCGATACCCAAAAGAGCCAACTGGTGCAGTTGGTCGAGTTGCTGCACAAGTGGAACAAGGCTTACAATCTCACCTCGGTGCGAGATCCGGACGCCATGCTGGTCAAGCATATCCTCGATAGCCTGGTGGTAAGCCCCCACTTGCATGGTGAGCGCTTCATCGACGTGGGGACAGGTCCCGGCCTGCCGGGATTGCCGCTGGCGATCATCAATCCGGACAAGCAGTTCGTCCTGCTCGACAGTCTGGGCAAGCGGATCAACTTCATCCGTCAGGTGATCCAGGAGCTGGGTCTGACCAATGTGACGCCGGTCAAATCCCGGGTTGAAGAGTATCAACCCGAGGTGGGATTTGATGGTGTACTGAGTCGGGCATTTGCCTCGCTGGAGGACATGCTGAGCTGGTGTCACCACCTGCCGTCAGAACAGGGTTGCTTCCTGGCACTCAAGGGACAATATCCCGAGCAGGAGCTGGCCCAGTTGCCTGCCAATATCCGTCTGGTAGCCTGTCATGAGTTGCGGGTGCCGGAGCTGGAAGGCGAACGTCATCTGCTGGAATTCAAACATATCCAGCCCGAATAGGGTCGCAGTTTCATTTAGGGGATCGTGTGGGAAAAGTCATCGCCATAGCCAACCAGAAGGGTGGAGTGGGTAAAACCACCACCTGTGTGAATCTGGCCGCCTCCATGGCTGCCACCCGGCGCAAGGTGCTGGTGATCGATCTGGATCCGCAGGGCAATGCCACCATGGGCAGCGGTGTCGACAAGTATGATGTCGAGCGCACCGCCTATGAGCTGCTGATCGAGGATGCCCCCATCAGCGAAGTGATCATCCCCGAAACCACCGGGGGCTATCACCTGATTGCCGCCAACGCCGACGTGACCGCGGCCGAAATCCGTCTGATGGAATTTTTCGCCCGCGAAATCCGCCTGCGCAATGCGCTAGCCTCGGTGCGGGACAAATACGACTACGTCTTCATCGACTGCCCGCCCTCTCTCAACATGCTGACCGTGAACGCCATGGCCGCCGCCGACTCCGTGCTGGTGCCCATGCAGTGCGAATATTACGCGCTGGAGGGGCTCACCGCCCTGGTCGACACCATCAGCAAGCTGGCCGCCGTGGTCAATCCGGAGCTCAAGATCGAAGGGGTGCTGCGCACCATGTTCGATCACCGCAACCGGCTGGCCAATGATGTGTCCGATCAGCTAAAACAGCACTTTGGCGACAAAGTCTACCGCACAATCATTCCCCGCAACGTTAGACTGGCTGAGGCCCCGAGTTTCGGTGCCCCGGCCATGCACTATGACAAATCATCGGTGGGCGCCAAGGCCTACCTGGCACTGGCTGGCGAGATCCTGCGCCGCCAGGAGCAGGAACGTCAGGCGACCATCGCAGACCGAGAGAGCATATGACTCCGAAAAAACGTGGACTGGGCAAGGGGCTGGATGCCCTGCTCAGTACCAGCACGGCTGCCCGCCAGAAACAGGTGATGAGCGATCAACGTACTGAAGAAGCCATGGCCCCCACCAATCAGGGCGAGCTGCGCAAGCTGCCGGTGGAGTGGTTGCAGTCCGGCAAGTACCAGCCCCGCAAAGACATGTCCCAGGATGCACTGGAAGAGCTTGCCAACTCCATCCGCGCCCAGGGGGTGATCCAGCCCATCGTGGTACGCCCTCTCGGCGAACAATCCTTCGAAATCATCGCCGGTGAACGGCGCTGGCGCGCGTCCCAGCTGGCGCGGCTCGAGGTGGTGCCCTGCATCGTCAAGGATGTACCCGACGAGGCTGCCGTCGCCATCGCGCTGATTGAGAATATTCAGCGGGAAGACCTCAATGCCATCGAAGAGGCGGTCGCTTTACAAAGACTGCTGACCGAATTCGAACTCACCCACCAGCAGGTGGCCGAGGCGGTGGGCAAGTCCCGCACCACGGTGACCAACCTGTTGCGTCTCAACCAGCTCAACGACGACGTGAAGCGTTTCGTCGAGCATGGCGACCTCGACATGGGCCATGCCCGTGCCCTGCTGGCTCTGAGCGGCCAGGCCCAGTCTGAACTGGCCAAGCTAGTTGCCCAGAAAGGGCTGACCGTACGCGATACCGAGAAGCTGGTGCAAAAAGCGCTCGAACCGGCAAAAGCCTGGGTCGAACCGGCCCGTGATCCGCAGATCGGCTACCTGGAGCGCCAACTGGCAGAAAAAATTGGCAATCAGGTGCAACTTCAGCCTGGCAAGCGGGATAGCGGGAAGTTAGTAATAAGTTACGAGAATTTGTCCGATTTGGACCGTATATTGGGCTATTTTGGCGTGTCGGAATCGTGATTTTTACGCTTTTTGTAGTAATAAAACATCCATTCCTTTTGATATGACCATAACCCTGATTTGCCGCGGAAAGCCGCAAAAATTAAGGATTTTTGTCATATTGCAATAGCTGCCCTCAAGGGTATAATTTGACCGGCTTTAAGAGCTGTTAACATGGGGTCTTCGGATCCCGATTTTTTACAGTTCTGTAATGTTCAGGGGTAGGTTGGTGAAGCAGAAAATAGCCTTGGAAGGTTTGACACTGGCCTTGGTTATGCTCGTTTGTCAGCTCATCCTGATCCTGGCGATGAGTGCCGTCTGGTTTTACCTGACTGGTGCTAGCGCCGGTTATTCCGCCCTCTACGGAGGGGGGATGTACTGGGTTCCTCAAGCCTTGTTTACTGTCTGGGTGCTGCGCCGCAAGGTGACAACCGAGAGTGTGGGCCTGGTTTTGCGGGACTTTTATGGTGGGGCAGGGATTAAGCTCATTTCTACAACAGGTCTATTCGCCCTGATGTTTGGTGCGGGAGTCGAGGTCGTTACCGTCTCGTTTTTCGCCACTTATATCCTCGCCCTCGTTGTACAGTGGATGGTTTCATTCACGCTTAACAACCACTATTAGGAAAACTCATGTCTGCAACCGGAGAAGTCCTGACTCCTCAGGGATATATCTCCCACCACCTGACCCACCTTCAAGTCGGGTCCGGGTTCTGGACGGTCAATATCGACTCAATGGTATTTTCCGTCGTGCTAGGCGCTCTGTTTATCCTGCTGTTCCGCAAAGTAGCCGTTAACGCTACCAGCGGGGTGCCGGGTAAGCTGCAGTGCTTTGTGGAGATGCTGGTCGAGTTTGTGAATGGTAACGTCAAAGACATCTTTCACGGTCGCAACAAGGTCATCGCACCTTTGGGGCTGACGGTGTTTGTGTGGATCTTCCTGATGAACTTCATGGATCTGATCCCCGTTGACTTTATCCCTCACGCTGCACAATTGATGGGTATTCCCTATCTGCGTGTGGTTCCCTCTGCTGACGTTAACATCACCATGTCCATGGCTTTGGGCGTGTTCTTCTTGATCCTGTATTACAGCATCAAGGTCAAGGGTATCGGCGGGTTTGTGAAGGAGCTGACGCTTCAGCCTTTCAACCACCCGGCGGCCATCCCGGTTAACCTCATCCTGGAAACTGTTACGCTGATTTCCAAACCTGTTTCTCTGGGTCTTCGACTGTTCGGCAACATGTATGCTGGCGAACTGATCTTTATCCTGATTGCTGGTTTGTTACCCTGGTGGTCACAGTGGATCCTGTCCGTGCCTTGGGCAATTTTCCACATCCTGATCATCACTTTGCAGGCATTCATTTTCATGGTTCTGACCATCGTCTATCTGTCGATGGCGCAGGAAGACCATGGTTGATGCAACTCAAATAATCCTTTTTATACAATCAATTACATCTAAATAACTGGAGATCCTCATGGAAAACTTGAACATGGACCTGCTGTACATCGCTGCTGCAATGATGATGGGTCTGGCTGCTATCGGCGCTTCCATCGGTATCGGTATCCTGGGTGGTAAGTTCCTGGAAGGTGCTGCTCGTCAACCGGATCTGATCCCTGTTCTGCGTACCCAGTTCTTCATCGTAATGGGTCTGGTGGATGCGATCCCGATGATCGCCGTTGGTCTGGGTCTGTACGTGATGTTTGCGGTTGCTGGCTAAGTCGT
Organism: Aeromonas sp. R5-4; assembly: GCF_040908215.1. Classification (NCBI taxonomy): domain Bacteria; kingdom Pseudomonadati; phylum Pseudomonadota; class Gammaproteobacteria; order Aeromonadales; family Aeromonadaceae; genus Aeromonas; species Aeromonas sp. R5-4. Next base: position 77,876 of record NZ_JBFODG010000012.1, read on the forward strand.
TACGACTCTCCAGGCATAACCCATTAACTAACTTAAGAGGACATCGGCTGTGAATATCAATGCCACCCTCCTCGGCCAAGCAATTGCTTTTTTCTTCTTCGTAGTGTTTTGCATGAAGTATGTATGGCCGCCGCTGATTGCTGCCATCGAAGCCCGTCAGAAAGCTATTGCTGACGGTCTCTCTTCTGCCGAGCGTGCCAAGAAAGATCTGGATTTGGCCAAGGCCAACGCCACCGATCAGCTGAAAGAAGCCAAGCTGCAGGCTGCTGAAATCATTGAGCAGGCTAACAAACGTAAAGCCCAGATCATTGATGAAGCTGCCGCTGGTGCCCAGTCTGAGCGGGAAAAAATCCTGGCTCAGGGCCGTGCCGAGATCGAAGCTGAACGTCATCGTGCCAAAGAAGAACTGCGTAAGCAGGTTGCTGCTCTTGCCATTGCTGGTGCAGAGAAGATCCTGGCGCGTCAAATCGACCAGGCTGCCAACAGCGACATCGTCGACAAACTGGTAGCAGAACTGTAACGGGAACGGGGCTATGTCTGAACTGACTACAATCGCTCGCCCCTACGCCAAGGCTGCTTTCGAGTTTGCCGTTGAGCACAAGGCGGTTGACCAGTGGCTGGGTATGCTCGGTTTTGCTGCGCAAGTAGTGGAAAACGAGACCATGCACAACCTGGTAAGCGGCTCTGTGGCCGCCGAAGAGCTGGCAACGCTGTTTGTCGGTGTCTGCGGTGAGCAACTCGACGTGCATGGCCAGAACCTGATCCGGGTGATGGCCGAGAATGGTCGCTTGGGTGTGCTGCCGGCGGTCGTTGCTGAATTTGTAGCGTTCAAAGCTGAACTGGATAAAGAGGTTCAGGCTGACGTGATTTCGGCGATCGAACTGACCGACCAGCAGAAAGCCAATATTCAGGCTTCTCTGGAACAACGTCTCGCGCGCAAAGTGAAGCTGAATTGCAGCATCGATGCGTCCTTGATGGCCGGGGTGCTCATCAAGGCCGGTGATCTGGTAATCGACGGCACAGTCCGCGGTAAGCTGGATCGCATGGCTGACGCGCTGCAATCTTGATTGGGGTATTAGAGCATGCAACTGAATTCCACTGAAATCGCCGAGCTGATCAAGCAGCGCATTGCGCAGTTTGATGTAAAGAGCGAAGCGCGTAACGAAGGTACTATCGTCTCTGTGAGCGACGGTATCATTCGTATTCACGGCCTGGCTGATGCCATGCAGGGTGAGATGATCGAGCTGCCGGGCAACCGCTACGCTCTGGCATTGAACCTGGAGCGTGACTCCGTCGGTGCGGTGATTATGGGTTCCTATGACGGTCTGTCAGAAGGAATGAAAGTAAAAGGTACTGGCCGTATTCTGGAAGTGCCGGTAGGTCGTGGTCTGTTGGGCCGGGTGTTGAACACCCTGGGTCAGCCGATCGACGGTAAAGGTCCGATCGACAACGACGGCTTCTCGCCGATCGAAGTGATCGCACCGGGCGTTATCGAGCGTAAGTCTGTTGACCAGCCGGTCCAGACCGGTCTGAAAGCCATCGATGCCATGATCCCAATCGGTCGTGGCCAGCGTGAGCTGATCATCGGTGACCGTCAGGTTGGTAAGACCGCCATCGCGATCGACACCATCATCAACCAGAAAGATTCCGGCATTAAGTGTGTCTACGTTGCGATTGGCCAGAAGGCCTCCACCATCGCCAACGTGGTGCGCAAGCTGGAAGAGCACGGTGCCCTGGCCAACACCATCGTGGTGGTTGCCTCTGCCTCCGAAGCGGCTGCCCTGCAGTACCTGGCTCCGTATGCCGGTTGCTCCATGGGTGAGTACTTCCGTGACCGCGGTGAAGACGCGCTGATCATCTATGATGACCTGTCCAAGCAGGCCGTAGCTTATCGCCAGATCTCCCTGCTGCTGCGCCGTCCGCCAGGACGTGAAGCTTACCCGGGTGACGTTTTCTATCTGCACTCCCGTCTGCTGGAGCGTGCTGCTCGCGTTAACGCCGAGTACGTAGAGAAGTTCACCAAGGGTGAAGTGAAAGGCAAGACCGGCTCTCTGACCGCGCTGCCGATCATCGAAACCCAGGCGGGTGACGTATCTGCGTTCGTTCCGACCAACGTGATCTCCATCACCGATGGTCAGATCTTCCTGACTTCACAGCTGTTCAACTCCGGTATTCGTCCGGCGGTTGACCCGGGTATCTCCGTATCCCGTGTAGGTGGTGCTGCTCAGACCAAGATCGTCAAGAAGCTGTCCGGTGGTATCCGTACCGCGCTGGCCCAGTATCGCGAACTGGCGGCATTCGCCCAGTTCTCTTCCGATCTGGACGAGGCGACTCGCAAGCAGCTGGATCACGGTGTGAAAGTGACCGAGCTGATGAAGCAGAAGCAGTACTCTCCGCTGAGCGTGGCTCACCAGTCTCTGGTGCTGTTCGCCGCCGAGAAAGGCTATCTCTCCGATGTCGAGCTGAACAAAATCGTCGACTTCGAAGCCGCTCTGCTCTCTTACGCCAATACCCAGCATGCCGAGCTGATGGCTGAAATCAATGCCAAAGCCGACTACAACGACGCGATCGTTGGCAAGCTGACTGCGTTGCTGGATAGCTTCAAAGCAACCCAGACCTGGTAAGCGTGTGTGGCAGCGTGAGCTGCCACTTGATGGAGAGTAAGAGATGGCCGGCGCAAAAGAGATACGTAACAAGATCGGGAGTGTGAAAAACACTCAGAAGATCACCGGCGCTATGGAAATGGTGGCAGCAAGCAAAATGCGCCGTGCGCAGGAACGCATGTCTGCCAGCCGTCCGTACGCTGAAACCATGCGCAAGGTGATCGGCCATATCGCTCAGGGGAACTTGGAATACAAGCACCCCTACCTCATCGAACGTGAGGTCAAGCGAGTGGGTTACATCGTCGTCTCCACCGACCGTGGCCTGTGTGGTGGTCTGAACATCAACCTGTTCAAGGCTGCCCTCAATGATATGAAGCAATGGAGCGCGAAAGGTGCCAAGGTTGACCTAGCACTGATCGGTAACAAGGCCTCCAACTTCTTTGAACGGCACGGCGCCAAGGTTAAAGCTCATGTCGCAGGACTGGGCGATAGTCCGAGCGTCAATGACCTGATTGGTTCAGTCAAGGTCATGCTGAAGGCTTACGACAACGGTGAGATTGACAAGCTGTATCTGGTGTACAACAAGTTCGTCAACACCATGGTGCAGCAACCACGGGTCGATCAACTGCTGCCTTTGCCCGTAACTGAAGACAGCAAGCTCGCCAAGAAACACCACTGGGATTACCTCTATGAGCCGGATCCCAAGAAACTGCTGGATACCCTGCTGGTTCGCTACGTCGAATCTCAGGTTTACCAGGGGGTAGTGGAAAACTTGGCAAGTGAACAGGCAGCCCGAATGGTTGCCATGCAAGCCGCGACTGACAACGCCGGTAACCTGATTAACGATCTGCAACTGGTATACAACAAGGCCCGTCAGGCCAGTATTACCCAGGAGCTGACAGAGATCGTATCCGGTGCTGCTGCGGTGTAAGGCAAGGGTTATCAAAGGTTTAGAGGATTTGACATGAGTAACGGTTTCATCGTCCAAATCATCGGCGCTGTGGTGGACATCGAGTTCCCGCAGAATGCCGTGCCCCAGGTGTACGATGCACTGAAGGTCGTTAGCGAAGGTCAAGGCCAGGGTCTGGTGCTGGAAGTTCAGCAACAGATCGGTGGCGGCGTCGTTCGTTGCATCACCATGGGCTCCTCCGACGGTCTGCGTCGTGGGTTGGAAGTAGTGAATAGCGGTAAATCCATCCAGGTTCCGGTCGGTACTGCGACTCTGGGTCGGATCATGAACGTACTGGGCGAGCCAATCGACGAAAAAGGTCCGATCGGTGAAGAAGAGTGCTGGTCTATCCACCGCGCTGCCCCCAGCTACGAAGATCAGTCCAACAGCAACGATCTGCTGGAAACAGGCATCAAGGTTATCGACCTGGTATGCCCGTTCGCCAAGGGTGGTAAGGTTGGTCTGTTCGGTGGTGCCGGTGTAGGCAAAACCGTAAACATGATGGAGCTGATCCGTAACATCGCGATCGAGCACAGTGGTTACTCTGTGTTCGCCGGTGTAGGTGAGCGTACCCGTGAGGGTAACGACTTCTACCACGAGATGATGGAGTCCAACGTACTGGACAAAGTATCTCTGGTTTACGGTCAGATGAACGAGCCGCCCGGAAACCGTCTGCGCGTTGCGCTGACCGGCCTGACCATGGCCGAGAAGTTCCGTGACGAGGGTCGTGACGTGCTGTTCTTCGTGGACAACATCTACCGTTACACCCTGGCCGGTACCGAAGTATCCGCACTGCTGGGCCGTATGCCTTCCGCAGTAGGTTACCAGCCGACCCTGGCCGAGGAGATGGGTGTTCTGCAAGAACGTATCACCTCCACCAAGACCGGTTCCATCACCTCCGTACAGGCCGTTTACGTTCCTGCGGATGACTTGACTGACCCGTCTCCGGCGACCACCTTCGCCCACCTGGATGCGACCGTCGTACTGTCCCGTCAAATCGCGGCACTGGGTATCTACCCGGCCGTTGACCCGCTGGACTCTACCTCTCGTCAGCTGGATCCGCTGGTTGTTGGCAAAGAGCACTACGAGACTGCTCGTGGCGTTCAAACCGTACTGCAGCGCTACAAAGAGCTGAAGGACATCATCGCCATCCTGGGTATGGATGAACTGTCAGAAGAAGACAAACTGACCGTAGCCCGTGCCCGTAAGATCGAGCGTTTCCTGTCCCAGCCGTTCTTCGTAGCAGAAGTGTTTACCGGTTCTCCGGGTAAATACGTGCCGCTGAAAGAGACCATCCGTGGTTTCCAGGGCATCCTGAAAGGCGAGTATGACGATCTGCCCGAGCAGGCGTTCTACATGGTTGGCGGTATCGACGAAGTCGTCGAGAAATCCAAGAAACTGTAAGCCTCGACAGGAGGGCCCATGGCAGAGATGATCTCCTTTCACCTGGATGTGGTGAGCGCCGAAGGAAAACTGTTTTCCGGTCGCGTGCAATCCGCTCAGGTATCAGGCTCCGAAGGTGAGTTGGGTCTCCGCCACGGTCATGCTCCGTTGCTGACTGCCATCAAGCCGGGCCTGGTCCGCTTGGTGAAGCAGAACGGAACTGAAGAGGTGCTGTACATCTCCGGCGGTATGCTGGAAGTACAGCCTGAATCCGTGACCGTGCTGGCGGACACCGCGATTCGTGCTGACGACTTGGATGAGGCGAAAGCCCAGGAAGCCAAGCGCGCAGCCGAAGAGCGGATCCACAGCTCCCATGGTGATATCGATTACGCCCAGGCCGCCACCGAGCTGGCCAAGGCGATGGCCCAATTGCGGGTTATCGATATCGTCAAAAAGAATTACCGCTAATAACGGTGATGTAAAAAGCGACCTTCGGGTCGCTTTTTTTTTACCCGTTGGATAGACTCCGCCGGGTATTTCCACACAAGTTCAAGGTCGAAGTCATGTCTCTCAACGTCGTGATCCTGGCGGCGGGTAAAGGTACCCGCATGCGTTCCGTTCTGCCCAAGGTACTGCACCCGGTAGCCAACAAACCCATGGTTTCCCACGTGATCGATACCGCCCGTCAGGTCGGCGCCGAGCAGCTGCATCTGGTCTATGGCCACGGTGCCGAGCTGCTGAAAGAGCGGATCGTGGCGGCCGACGTGAACTGGGTGCTGCAGGCGCAGCAGCTGGGGACCGGTCATGCCGTCGCCCAGGCGATCCCGTTCTGGAAGGATGAAGACGACGTGCTGGTGCTCTACGGCGATACCCCGCTGATCCAGCCCGAGACCCTGCAGCGACTGCTGGCTGCCAAGGCTGAAAACGGGATGGCACTGCTGACCGTGGTGCTCGACAACCCCACCGGCTATGGCCGTATCGTCCGTGAAAATGGTCAGGTGGTCGGTATCGTCGAGCAGAAGGATGCCAATGCCGAACAGCTGGCGATCGGCGAGGTGAACACCGGCGTGCTGGTGGCCAATGGCGGTCAGCTGCGCAGCTGGCTATCCCGTCTGGACAACAAGAATGCCCAGGGCGAATTCTACCTGACCGACGTGATCGCCATGGCGCACGGCGATGGCTGTCCGATCGCGGCGGTCCATCCGGAGCGTGCCGCCGAGGTGGAAGGGGCCAACAACCGGGTCCAGCTGGCTGCCCTTGAACGCAGCTACCAGCAGATGCAGGCCGAGAAGCTGATGATCGCCGGTGCCACCCTGATTGACCCTGCCCGCTTCGATCTGCGCGGAACCCTCGAGATCGGTGAAGAGGTGGTGATCGACGTCAACGTGATTATCGAAGGCAAGGTAACCCTCGGCAACCACGTCCGTATTGGTGCCGGTGCCGTGCTGAAGGATTGTGTTATTGGCGATCACACCGAAGTGAAGCCCTACTCCATCGTTGAAGGGGCTCAGGTGGCGGATCAGTGCTCGGTCGGCCCGTTTGCCCGTCTGCGCCCGGGTGCCGTGCTGGAGCAGGATGCCCACGTCGGCAACTTCGTCGAGATGAAGAAGGCTCGTTTGGGGGTTGGTTCCAAGTGCGGTCATTTGACCTATCTGGGTGATGCCGAGATCGGAGCCGGGGTAAATATCGGTGCTGGTACCATCACCTGCAACTACGACGGGGTCAACAAATTCCAGACCATCATCGAGGATGATGTGTTCGTCGGTTCCGATACCCAGCTGGTGGCGCCGGTGCGCATCGGTAAGGGGGCGACTCTGGGGGCGGGTTCTACCATCACCAAGGATGTGGCCGAGAACGAGCTGGTGATCACCCGGGTGCCCCAGCGCCACATCAAGAACTGGGCTCGCCCGGTCAAGAAGAAGTGATGTCCGATCAATAAAATAGAACCGGCGCCTGATGGCGCCGGTTTTTTTGGCTTATGACTTATGACTTATGGCTGGTGTCACTGGTCGATGACTGGGGGGCCGCCCATGTGGTGGCGGGGGCGCTGTAGTCCATCACCTGATACCAGTCGAGCTTGCGGGTCAGCAGCATGATCAGCGCCAGGGTGGCGAACAAGAGCAGGGCCCCGAGCAGCAGAGCAATCTCTTCGGCTTGCAGCAGGCTGTAGAGGATGGCATAGACCAGCCCGAGCAGCGCTGCGAAGCCGATCCCCTGTTTCGGGCCACCCAGCACATGACTGAGGTAGAAGCCGTTGAGCAGCACGCTGGCCAGTGCGGCCACCAGATAGGCCCAGCCAAAACCGAGGTGTTCGGTCAGCGCCAGCAGCACCAGATAGAAGATGGCCAGCCCCATGCCCACCAGCGCGTACTGGATCGGGTGAACCCGCAGCCCCTTGAGCAGCTCGAACATGAAGAAGCTGATAAAGGTGAGGCCGATAAACAGCAGGGCATATTTGGCCGCCCTCTCATTGAGTTGATAGTGATCCACCGGCTGCACCAGACTGACGCTGAAGGTGGAGAGATTGCTATCGCCCCCGTTCATCATCCGGTTGAAGCGGGTCTCCATGTCGCTGGCGAACCAGCTGGTTTGCCAGTTGGCCTCAAACCCTTGTGGGCTCAGGGTGCGACTGCTTGGCAGAAAGTCACCGATAAAGTTGGGGTGGGGCCAGTTGCCCGCCAGCTGCAGGGTGCTCTCCTTGCCCAGCGGCACTATGTCGAGGGTGTTCATCCCCTGCAGATTGAGCTCCAGATGAAAGGTGCCATCCTGTTGCGGCAGGCTGTCGAGCGGGGCATGGATACCCGCCAGCGCATCACCGAGGCGGGCGCCGGGGGCAAACGGGATCCTCTGTGTGCCGAGTTGCAGTTCGGGGACGCTGTTGATACCGCGGGCATCGGAGAGCACCAGGCTCAGGTAGGGTTTGCCCGCCACCAGCTCGGCCGTTTCACCGAGCGGTGAGGTCGCGTCATTCAGCAAACTCTGCCGGGTGGGCAGGCGGCCGGATAGGGTGATGCGGGTCTGGTAGACCTGCGCCTGATAGATGCCCAGCTTGCGCGGGGTGACCTCCATGTTGGCCTTGATATCCAACTGCTCCGGCAGCAGGTAGCGGTAGATCTGCTCCTGACGGACGAAGCGCTTGCCCTCCTGCTCGACCGTCACCGAACGGGTATAGGGCTGCACGATAATGGGCCCCATCAGTCGTTGCGGGCCGCTGCTGCTGGCCATGATGCTGTGAATGGCCTGATTGTGGTAAGCCTGACGCTCCCGGTTGAGCTCCATGATGGATTGCACCGGCACCATCAACAACAGGCTGAGCAACAGCAGCAGAAAGATCTTGTGGGTGAATATCTGTTTGACCATGACACGTCTCCTTGTTTGATGGAGTGAGTCTGTCAGTCCGGCGTGAAGTGGTGATGGGCTTGTGTGAAGTGGCGGTGAACTGTTGAAAAACGGCGCCATCAGACGCCGTTGGATTGTTTAGGTGCGGGAGCGCACCAACCGAGCGGCTTGTGCGAAACGATCGGTGTGGCCGTCGATGAGTCCGTGCATAAAGTCGATGTAATAGACCAGTTCCGGCATCTCCTCAATGGAGCTGGAGGTCCAGTAGGGGGCTGAATTTTCCCCGTTGTCATGGATATCGGAGAAGAAGCGCGGGTCTGTCATTGGCATCCGGCAATTTTCGTCGAGCAGGGTGAAGAGCTCCTCGATGGTGGGGAGTCGCCACCCCTCGCCAAGGCGGGCTGCTTCATCTTTGGCTTCAAGCAGCGTGAGCAGGGCCGGTGTGCCCACGCAACCTTTCCCTTTCTGCCACTGGCTGCCGAGGCTGCACGCCTGCCATTCGAGGTGGTTTAGCCGATCATGGATGACTTCTCCCTGCCGCGTCAGGCGGTCGGAGAGATCACAGGCAGCCAGCGCCATGCTGGCCGGAAGCCAGAGCAGCAATAGATATAATTTCATGTTTGTCTCGTTTACGAATGGCGGTCAGCCCGTCGCTGGTGGGCTGACCGTGGTTATCGGGGGTTATCTGGCGGGAAGCGAGATCACTGCTTTTTAAGTTGTGCAGGCAGGGCGACCAGCACCTCTTCTTTTGCCTTGAGGGAGGCGAATTGCCTGCCGGGCTTTTGCACCACGGTATGGATGAAGATCAGCTGCTTGCCCGGTTTGCTGGCCCAGCCGACGAACCAGCCGATCTGCTGATCGCGGTTGAGGTTGCCATCCAGCTTCTTCGGGTAGCCCATGCCGGTTTTGCCGTGGATCTGCCAGCCGTCGATCTCGCTCACCTTGAGGATATTGGCGGTGTATTGCAGGGTTTGCGCCGAGACCGGCAGCTTGCCGCTGAGCATCTTGCCGAGGAAGCGAGCCTGCTCCTCCGGACTTATGGCGAGGCTGGAGCTGAGCCAAGCCTGGGTCAGGCCGTCATGTTTGCCCGGATTGCCGGAGAGATCCCGATTGCCGTAGTCGAAGCGGTCGACATATTGCTGGAAGCGCTCCATCCCCAGCCATTCGGTGATCTGCTGGGAAAACCAGACCACCGAGTAGGTTTCCCAGCGGCGCGGGGTGGTGGTTTCACGCCAGGCGGGCAGCCAGCCATCGTAGCTCGGCTTGTAGGGCAGTGCCGGATGCTCTTCATCAACCAGATAGCCACTGTCGTAACCCATCAGCGCCAGCGGGATCTTGAAGGTGGACGCGGGCGGCAGCTGGCTGGAGCAGTCCCCTTCGCTGGAGAGGGTCTGGCCGTTGCCGTCAGCATAGAGAAAGCAGCCGCTGGCGGCGGAGGCAGGCAGGGCTGCGAGCAGACCGGCAGCCAGCAGGCTGGAGAGAAGCAGGCGGGACATAGCATTTCCTGGAGCAAATGGATGAGAGAAAGCGGCAGTCTAATGCCGCTTTGTGTGGGGAATGTGAAGTTGCGGGGGGACTAGGTGAACGGCAGCCAGAGTTCCGCCAGCGCGCCTCCCTCCGGCTGGTTGCTCAGGGTCAGACGACCGCCATGCTGGTGGGCTACTTCATGGGCGAAGCTGAGCCCCAGACCACTGCTCTTGCCCTTGTCCGGGCGCGGCAGGGAGTAGAAGCGCTCGAAGATGCGCGGCAGGGCGTAGTCGGGAATGCCGGGGCCGCAGTCGGTGACCCGAAAACAGTAGCCCTCCTCCTGCTGGCTGCCGCTTAGGGTGACTTGCCCGTTGGCGGGAGAGAAGTCGATGGCGTTATCCAGCAGGTTGCCGATGGCCTGCTCCACCAGCAGCGGATCCCACTTCTGTTTCGGCGCGCTGGCCAGCTCGGCCACCAACTCGACCTGACGGCGCTGGGCAATGATCTGGCGGGCATCGAGGGTGCGCTTGCCCAGTTTCGCTGGCTCCACCGACTGGCGATCCAGCCCCTGCCCCGACTCCAGCCGCGCCAGTTGCAGCATTCGCTCGATCAGCTGCTGCATGCGGGCGGTTTCCAGATTGATGTTGCCGATAAACCGTTTGGCAACTTCGGGGGGCGGCGTTTCGGCCAAAATCTCCCCTGCCCCGCGAATGGCGGCCAGCGGGCTCTTCAGCTCGTGGGTCAGGCTGTGCACATAGGCTTCGATGTAGCTTTTGCCATCGAGCTGGTGGCGCATGGTCTCCAGCGAGCGGCCGAGCCGATCCAGCTCGACGGTGTGCAACTGCGGCAGCGGTGCCGCCTCCCCCTTGCTGACCGAGTCGGCATAGTGCACCAGCTTGCCGATGGCGCGGTTGAGCCACCACACCAGCAGGCTGCCGATCAGCAGCGAGATGAGCAGCATCTGGCCGCCGGCCCGCAGCAGCTCCTGTTCCCCGCGCTCGATGGCTGGCATCAGGGTGCGATTGGGTTTGGCGACGGTGAGGGAGCCGATGATCTCGGCCCCTTCCCGCAGCGGCGCCGCCACATACATGGTCGAGCTGGCAGCATCATCGGGATCGGTGCGGGTGCTGCGGGCGCCATACTGGCCGCGCAGGGTGCGGTAGACATCGTTCCAGCGGGAATAGTCCTTGCCCAGATCCGTGCCGTCGGAGTCGTAAATCACCACACCTTGCCGGTCAGTGACATAGATGCGGTACTCCGCCTGCTGCTTGAGGTGGCCATCGATCATTGCATTGATGGGATTCTGGTTGAGGCGGGCGAAGGCGCTGGCCAACCGCCCGTTCATCATATTCCCCTCTTGCAGATCATCGAGAGCGAGCGGCGCCAGCAGCTGGGTCATGTCGACCAGAGTATCCTCGGTGGCGCTGCGCACTCCCGGTTTTATCTCCTCGACGAAGATTTCCAGCACGAACCAGGCGGCCAGCGCGAAGATCAGCAGCAGGCCGCACAGCAGTTGCAGTCCGAGTCTCATGCCAGCTCCAGGCTGTAGCCCAGCCCGCGATGGGTGAGGATCAGGTTGGCCTCGGGATCATGTTCGCGCAGCTTGGCGCGGATGGTCTTGATATGGGTATCTACGGTGCGATCCAGACTCTCCTCCGCATCCTGCCACACCAGATCCATCAGCTGTTGGCGGGAGTAGACCCGGCCCGGCGCAAGCATCAGGGTCTTGAGCAGCAGATATTCGTAGCGGGTGAGGGCCAGCAACTGGCCGCGAAAATGGATGCGGGCCCGCTCTTCATCCAATACCAGCAGGGCGCTGGGCTGAGGGGCGACGGGCTGGCTGCGGCGCAGGATGACACGCACCCGGGCACACACTTCCCTTGGCGAGAAGGGTTTGGCCACATAGTCGTCGGCACCGATCTCCAGCCCGATCAGCCGGTCTATCTCCTCGCTGCGGGCGGTGAGGAACATCAGGGGAATATCGGTCAGCGCCCTCACCTGCTTGCAGAGTTCGAAGCCGCTGATGTCGGGCAGCCCCACATCGAGGATCAGGAAGTCGGGTCGCGTCTGTTCCAGTCGTGTCAGCAACTGTTGGCCCAGCATGAACCACTCCACCTCGAACCCGTCGGTCTGCAGGGCGTAAATCAGGGTGTCGGCAATGCTGGCCTCATCCTCCACCAGCCAGATGACTCTCTTTTGCATGGCATCCTCGTCGCAAATTGGCACTCCATTTTGGCATCGAACCAAATCGGATCCTATTTGCTGTTTTATTTTTCCGAAAAAGGGGCTAATATTTCGATGTTCTTTCGAATCGAAACTTAAAAATGACCAAACGTAATACTCAACAACGCCGCCACACCATAGTGACCCTGGTACAAGAGCAGGGTGAAGTGAGTGTCGACGCCCTCGCCAAACACTTTTCTACCTCCGAAGTGACCATCCGTAAAGATCTGGCGGTACTGGAGACCGGTGGTCTGCTGCTGCGCCGTTACGGTGGTGCTGTCCCTTTGCCGAGCGAGATGGTGGTCGAGGTCAACCCTGAGCAAGTTTCGAACCGAAAGTTAGCCATTGCCCGTGCGGCGGCCGAGCGGCTGCGTGACCACAACCGCGTCATCATCGACAGCGGCAGCACCACCAGCGCCATGATCCCCATGCTGGGCAACAAGCGCGGCCTCATCGTGATGACCAACTCCCTCAATGTGGCCGGTGCCCTGCGCGAGCTGGAAAATGAGCCTACCCTGTTAATGACCGGTGGCACTTGGGACCCTCACTCCGAATCCTTCCAGGGGCAGGTGGCGGAACAGGTGTTGCGCTCCTACGACTTCGACCAGCTCTTTATCGGTGCCGACGGCATCGACCCGGAGCGTGGCACCACCACCTTCAACGAGCTGGTGGGCCTGTCGCGGGTCATGGCCGAGGTGTCGCGGGAGGTCATTGTGATGGTCGAATCGGAGAAGATCGGCCGCAAGATCCCCAATCTCGAACTTCCCTGGTCGAGCATCCATACCCTGGTGACCGACGAGGGGCTGGCCAGCGAGGCCAGAGAACAGATTCAAGCCCAGGGGGTGACGCTTATCTGCGCCCCGGTCACTTGCTGACATCGAGCTCTGAACCATCCAACTGACTTTACGATTTGCATCTCAAGGAGAAGTGTATGTGTGGCATCGTCGGGGCTGTCGCCCAACGTGATGTGGCTGAAATTCTGGTAGAGGGCCTGCGCCGTCTGGAGTACCGCGGTTATGACTCAGCCGGTGTGGCCGTGTTCAGCGCCAACCAGCCGTTGCAGCGGGTTCGCCGTCTGGGCAAGGTGGCCGAGCTGGCCAAGGCGCTCGACGAGCAGTCCGTCCATGGTGGTACCGGCATCGCCCATACCCGCTGGGCCACTCACGGCGAGCCCTCCGAGCGCAATGCCCACCCCCACGTCTCCGAGCATATCGTGGTGGTGCACAACGGCATCATCGAGAACCACGAAGAACTGCGGGAAGAGTTGAAGGCGCTGGGTTATGTGTTCAGCTCCGACACCGATACCGAGGTGATTGCCCATCTGGTCCATTACGAGCTGAAGAGCGCCGGCAGCCTGCTGGCCGCCATGCAAACTGCGGTGAAGCAGCTGCGCGGTGCCTACGGTACCGTGGTGATGGACAGCCGCGACGACAGCCGCGTGGTGGTGGCCCGTTCCGGTTCACCGCTGGTGATCGGCCGCGGTATCGGCGAGAACTTTATCGCCTCCGACCAGATGGCGCTGCTGCCGGTGACCCGTCGCTTCATCTTCCTGGAAGAGGGTGATGTGGCCGAAGTGACCCGTCGCGATGTGCATATCTTCGATATCAACGGTAACGCCGTGGTGCGTGAAGAGCAGGAGTCCGAACTCTCCCACGATGCCGGTGACAAGGGCGAATACCGTCATTACATGCTCAAAGAGATCCACGAGCAGCCCAAAGCGATCACCAACACCCTGGAAGGGCGTCTGGGCAGCGATCACGTGGTGGTCGAATCGTTCGGCAACGGCGCGCGAGTCATCTTTGACAAGGTCGAGCACGTACAGATCGTCGCCTGCGGCACCTCCTATCACTCCGGCATGGTGGCTCGCTACTGGTTCGAAGAGATCGCTGGCGTCTCCTGCGATGTGGAGATCGCCTCCGAGTTCCGCTATCGCAAATCGGTGGTGCGCCCCAACAGCCTGCTGGTGACCCTCTCCCAGAGCGGCGAGACCGCCGATACCCTGGCCGCGCTGCGTCTGGCCAAGGAATCCGGCTACATGAGCTCGCTGGCCATCTGCAACGTGCCCGGCTCCTCGCTGGTGCGTGAATCGGATCTGGCTTTCATGACCCGTGCCGGTGCCGAGATCGGCGTAGCCTCCACCAAGGCGTTCACCACCCAGCTGGCTGGCCTGCTGATGCTGGTGGCCTCGGTCGGTCACTGCCGTGGCCACCTGAGCGCGGCCGCCGAAGCCGAACTGGTCAAGGCGCTGCAAGCCCTGCCGCTGCGTATTAAAGAGAGCCTGGCGCTGGCCAAGGATATCGAAATCCTGGCCGAAGAGTTTGCCGACAAGCAGCACAGCCTGTTCCTCGGCCGTGGCAGCCAGTACCCCATCGCCATGGAGGGGGCGCTCAAGCTCAAAGAGATCTCCTATATCCACGCCGAAGCTTACGCCGCTGGCGAGCTGAAGCACGGCCCGCTGGCGCTGATCGATGCCGAAATGCCCATCATTGTGGTGGCGCCGAACAACGATCTGCTGGAGAAGCTCAAGTCCAACGTGGAAGAGGTGCGCGCCCGTGGCGGTATCCTCTACGTGTTCGCCGATGCCGATACCGGCTTCAAGAGCGACGAGACCATGCGGGTCATGAACCTCAACCATGTGGAAGAGGTGATCGCCCCCATCGTCTATACCGTGCCGCTGCAGCTGCTCTCCTACCACGTTGCCCTGATCAAAGGCACTGACGTGGACCAGCCGCGCAACCTGGCAAAATCGGTGACCGTTGAGTAAGTCACTTTCTGAAATGAAAAAGAGCCGCAATTGCGGCTCTTTTTGTTTCGGCTGAGGGTTACGACAGCCGCAGGTTGGTGATGGTGACCTCGTCGAGGGAGGGCACTATGATGCCGCTGGTGATCCCTTTGGCGATGGCCTGACTGCGGTTCTTCGAGTCGGTCTTGTTGGTCACCTGGGTCAGGTGGAAGTTGACCGTCCGCTCACTGATGCCGAGGATGGTGGCGATCTCCCAGGAGGTCTTGCCCTCGCTGGCCCAGAACAGGCACTCCTTCTCCCGATCCGACAGTTCGGTCAGGTATTTCATCATATCCGGTCTGCTTTTGATCAGTTGCAGCGCGGAGTTGAAGATATAGCTGGCGCAGAACGACAGCAGCGGGACATTTTCAAACATCAGGTCGGAGTTGGATTTCTCCTTGGTGATGAATGAGAGGATGCCGTGCTCCCCCTGCGGGGTGTGCAGCGGAAAGGAGACGCCATTGCGTACCCCGAAATCAGCGGCCAGGTTCATCACGTCGCGGCTGGCGCTGGGCAGCCAGGGCGAATCGCAGTCGAGCTTGTTCCAGAAGATCGGCTGGGTCTGTTTCAGCCCCAGATAGACCACCGGATCCTGGGTCAGATACTGGTTTTCGCTGTAGGCGTCAAACCAGGTGGTCGGACAGTTGTTGAACAGTGCCACGTGGGATTTTTGCATGCTGATGGGGAAAATAATCAGCAGCCGAAAGTAATCAAAGCCCATTTGATGACTGAAGCGCTCCAGCAGTTGCTGGATATCGCTGGTTTTTGTTGCCTTGGTGAACTTGTCGATATGTTCCCAGATCGCATCGTTGAGCATTACTTTCTCCTTTTTCGATCTCTATCACACTGATCGAAAAGATTTTTTATCGTTATTTATATTTGTGCGGTGGCTATTGGCGCCACTTATTCCGTGCGTGCTTAAAAATTATCCTGTTTTTGTGCATAAAGGCCAAGAAAATCCTCTCGTTGCCAGTCCGCCCTGTATTTGAGATAATGATAATAGTTATCATTAGTAAGATGTATTTCAATGAACAAATTATGGGGTGTGGCCCTGCTGCCACTGTCAGTCCACTTTGCTGCCATCGGGGATGAGCTGGTTGCTCCCGCCCTCAAGAACAGCATAGCTGCCGGGAAAGCCTCCCAGCAGCGGGTGGAAAAAGCCGCCGATGCCGCTGTTGCCGCACGACTGGAGCTGCAAAATGCCCAGCTGCAACTGCGTGACCTAGAAGCCTACAACCGCTACATGCAATCTCTGGTGGCCGATCAGCAAAATGAGCTGGGTAAATTGAGCCAGCAGCTGGAAGCGGTGCAAGAGACCCGTCAGGGCTTGATCCCGCTGATGTTGCAGATGCAGGCAGATCTGGAACAGCTGGTGCAAAACGACATCCCGCTGCGCAAGGAAGATCGGCTGGCGCGGGTTGAACAGTTGAAAGCGACCCTAGCCCGTGCAGACGTTAGCGAGGCAGAGAAATTCCGTCAGCTGCTGCAGGCCTATCAGATTGAAGCCGAGTACGGCAGCCGGATGGACAGCTATTCCGCCGAGCTGGAGCTGGATGGTGCTCCGCGTCGGGTCGATGTGCTGGCGCTGGGTCGGGTCTCCCTGCTGGCAATGACGGCCGATCGCAGTCAGGCATGGCGCTGGTCTGCCGAGGCGAAGCAGTGGCAAGCCCTCGATAGCCAGTGGCTCTCCCCCATCGCCGAGGCGATGGATGTGGCCGCCGACAAGAAAGTTCCCCAGTTGCTCAATGTCCCCCTCTCTGTCAGCCGTAGTCAGGAGGCCCAATCATGAGAGTCACCATGAAGTGGTTCCCCCTCCTTATTGCTCTCTCCTGCGGTACCAACGCCGCGGTCGCCGATGAGTGGCAGCAGCAGGAACAGGCTCGTGAGCAGCTGGCTCAGCAAGATCTGGCGACCGTTGCCAAGGAGCTCGGCACTGCTCGCGCCAGACTGGCCGAGGCCCAGCGCCTGAGCAAGGAGCTGGCCGGCAAGTTCGCCAGCAACGAGAAGCAGCTGGTCGAGCTCAACGCCCAGTGGGAGCAAGCCTCCGGCGATATGAACGAGATATTCGCGGTCACCCGTCAGGGCGCCAGCGATGCGGTCAAGCTGCTGAGCGAATCCGCCGTCGAGGGCCAGTACCCGGAGCGTCTCGCCCCGCTGAAAGCCATGGCACAGGATAAACAGGTGCCGGATCGCGCCGCCCTCGCCCTGCTACCCGCCACTCTGCTGCAGGAGATCCGTGAATCTGGCCGGATTGCTCAGTTCAACGGCAAGGTGCTCAATGCCCAGGGGGCTGCCAGCGAGCAGTCGCTGACCCGGGTTGGCAGTTTTGCCCTGCTGGGGAGCGAAGGCTTCCTGCAACCGACCGCCGAAGGCTTGAGCCCGGTACTGGGTCTGCCCGGTAGCGTGCTCTCTGCCGTTGCGGCTTATCAGGGTCAGGAAGGGGAAGCGCTGCCGCTGGATCCTTCGCATGGCACTCTGCTGGCGATGCTGGCACAGGCGCCCACCTTCTGGCAGCAGGTACAACAAGGTGGTCAGGTCGGCGCCATTATCGTGCTGTTGGCCGCCATCGGTTTGGGTATCGCTGCGGTACGGCTGTGGAGCCTCTCCCGCGAACTGGGTCGGGTGCGCTGCCAGCTCAAGAGCGGCGAGTATCACGCCGACAACGCCCTCGGCCGGGTGCTGACGGTGGCAGACAAACACCCCGAGCTGAGCATGGAGACCCTCGAGCTGCGTCTTGATGAGGCGATCCTGCAGGAGACTCCTCGCATGGAGCGCGGCATCGGCATGGTCAAGGTGATCGCGGCCATCGCCCCCATGCTGGGTCTGCTCGGTACCGTAACCGGGATGATCGGCACCTTCCAGGCCATCACCCAGTTTGGCACCGGCGATCCCAAGATCATGGCGGGCGGCATCTCCATGGCGCTGGTCACCACGGTACAGGGTCTGGTTGCGGCCATTCCGCTGATCCTGGCCCACAGCCTGCTGCAATCACGCTTCACCGAGCTTTCCAATGTACTGGAGCAGCAAGTAGCCGGCATTCTGGCCGAGCGCGCCGAGAGCAATAACGGCGGGATGGAGCGAGCAGCATGATGCTCGACATCTGGCAACAGCTGCAGAGTTTCATGGGCCGTGGCGGCCCTGTGCTCTGGGTCATTCTGGCCCTGCTGGTGCTGATGTGGATTTTGATGATCGAGCGGCTGCTCTACCTCAATCTGGGTTTTGGCCCCTTGCAGCAACAGCTGCTCGGCCGCTGGCAGGCCCGCAGCGAGCGCCACAGCTGGCACGCCCGGGCGATCCGCAGCCGCTGGCTGGCGCAGGCGGAGCTGGAACTGAACCGTCATCTGATCTTCATCCGCACCCTGGTGGTGCTCTGTCCTATGCTGGGGTTGCTGGGCACTGTGACCGGCATGATCGGCGTATTCGATGCGTTGGCCGCGGCCAACCGCTTTAACCCGGAGAGCATGGCGGGCGGGATCTCCCGCGCCACTATCCCCACCATGGCAGGCATGGTGGTGGCGCTCTCCGGCGTGTTGTTACTCAGTCGGCTCGAGAGTCAGGCCAAGCGTGCGCTTGCCAAGACCCGGGACGGCCTGCGAGAAGAGAAGGTAATGCAATGAGACGGCAATCCAAACGCCAGCGTGACGAAGTGCAGATCGACATGACCCCCATGCTGGATATCGTGTTCATCATGCTGATCTTCTTTATTGTCACCACCTCCTTCGTGCGCGAAGCCGGGCTTGAGGTACACAGACCTCAGGCTAGTCAGGCCAAGGCGCAGAAATCTTCCAGCATCATGCTGGCGATCGGGGCTCAGGGTCAGATCTTCCTCGACCGCAAGCAGGTCGATGTGGAGCGGGTGCAGGCCACCATTGCCCGTCTGCTGGCGGAGCAACCCGATGCCAGTCTGGTGATCCAGGCCGACGAGCGGGTGCCCCACGGCAAGGTGGTGCGGGTGATGGATGAGGCCAAGGCGGCGGGTATCGCCAATATCGCCGTGGCGGTGGCGCCGAAATGAAATACAAGCTGATGAGCCTGGGGCTGGGGATCGCCCTCAGTCTGGGTATCCTGCTGTTCATGGCCACGCTGGTTGAACCGCCCCGGGGCGAAAAGGTGGCGAGCGAACAGAAGTCCATCGTCATCAATATGCAGAACGAGGTGACCGAGGTGCAGGTACGCGAGCGTCCGGTGCCGCAGGAGCCCGAGCCTCTGCCAGAGCCTCCCGCGGCATTGGCATCGACACCGCTGCCGATGCCCGCAGCGGCTCCCTTGGCGGCCGTTGAGCCGAGTCTGGATCTGGTCTCCAGCCTCAGCGCGGTGCAGGTCTATGCCCCCGGTGTGGCGACCAGTACTGCACCGGTATTGAGTGGCAACTACCACGGCCAGCAGCAAGGGGCGGGTATCGGCGCCGGTGACATGCTGATGCCGCTGCAACGGATCGAGCCGGTCTACCCCTATCGTGCCCAGCAGTCAGGGATCGAAGGATTCGTCACCCTGCGCTTTAGCGTGAATGCCGAAGGTGGCGTGCAGGATGTGGAAGTGGTCGAAGCCAAACCCAAGCGTCAGTTCGAGCGGGCGGCCATTCAGGCGATCAACAAGTGGCGCTATCAGCCGAGACCGGGCGCCACCGACAAGCTGGTGCAAGTCATCACGCTCAAATTCAAACTGGAGTCATAACTATGTTGCGGATCTGGATCTGTCTGCTGGCCCTGGTCGGCCAAGCCTGTCTGGCGATGGAGGTCAGCCCTCACTTCTCCCGTCAGCTTGAACCCGTGATGAAGCTCTATCAGTCCGGTCAGTGGCAACAAGCCCAGAGCAAGGCATCCGGCCTCAAGCCAAATAGCGATGCCGAGCGTGCCTGGCTGGCGCAGTTGCAAGCCTCGCTGGCGGCCAATCTGCAACAGACCGCCCAGGCGAGCCGTTATGTCGAACAGGCCCTTGCCTATAAAGAGTGGCCCGAGCAGCAACAGCTCCAGCTGCTGCGACTGCGCGGCGATATTCAGGCCCAGCAATCTAACTGGTCTGGTGCCATCGCCAGCTACAAGGCGGCACTGGCACTCAAGCAAGACGATGGGCTGCGCCTGCGTCTGGCCGGCCTCTATTACCACAACAAGCAGTACGGTGACGCCGCCAGCCAGAGCGAACAGTTGTTGAAGAAGGGTTGGCAGAAGCAGGCCGCCATTATTCGTCTCTCCGCCCTCACCGCTCAGCAACGTTATGGCGTGGCTGCCGATCAGGCGGCCGAGTTGATCAGCCACGAACCCAAAGAGAGCAAATGGTGGCAGCAGGCGGTGTCGCTCAACCTCTCCGCCAAACGCGGCGATCAGGCGTTGGCTCTGTTGCAAACAGCTATCGACAGAAAACTGATGGGTGATGCGTCTGCCCGCAATCAGCTGATCCGCCTCTATGCCTGGCAAGGGCTGCCTTATCGTGGTGCCCGTCTGCTGGAAGCGGCCATGGCCAAGGGACAGATGAAGCAAAGTGCTGAAAACCGCCAACTGCTTGCCCAATTGTGGGAAGGTGCCCGGGAGTGGTCACAAGCGGTCGATAGCTGGCAGCTGCTCGCCAACCAGCACGGTCAGCCCAAAGCCGCCATGCGCGCCGCCGAACTGCTGCTGCAACAGGGCAAGACTGATGCTGCCATGACCCAGCTCGCTGCCATCAAGTCGGTGAAGGGCGAGCAAGGCAATCGCGCCAAAGCGTTGCTGGTGCAGGCACACCTTAATAAGGAGCAGTATGCCCAGGCGCTGGAACTGGCCCGTGAGCTGCAGCAACAGGATAACTGGCAGCAGAAGGCAACCAGCTGGGTCAACTATATCTGGGCACAACGCGAAGAATTGAGCAAAAAAGCGGCATAAAAGAGATGCCAAGGGGTTGTTTTGGGGCGTTCAGTTCGCTTTTTCAGCAAACGAACGCATTTTTGCAAAAAGCCCTTGTCATCCCGGCGTGGCTCCCTATAATGCGCCCCTACCAGCACGGCGGAACACGCCGAACTGATGAGCCAGCTTCCTAGCGAAGTGGGCGCCGAAAGAAAAGCGAAAACAATTGCTTGACTTTCGAAGTGAGAAGCGTAATATGCGCCTCCTCA